>NZ_JBSGYY010000002.1:0-461909 GCF_053610705.1 Streptomyces sp. NPDC054872
GGATGGGTAGGGGAGCGTCGTGTGCCGGGTGAAGCTGCAGCGGAAGCTAGTGGTGGACGGTTCACGAGTGAGAATGCAGGCATGAGTAGCGATACATACGTGAGAAACGTGTGCGCCGATTGACTAAGGGTTCCTGGGTCAAGCTGATCTGCCCAGGGTAAGTCGGGACCTAAGGCGAGGCCGACAGGCGTAGTCGATGGATAACCGGTTGATATTCCGGTACCCGCTGTGAAGCGTCAAACATTGAATCAGGCGATGCTAAGTCCGTGAAGCCGTCCTGGAGCCTTCGGGCAAAGGGAAGTGGTGGAGCCGACGATCCAGACTTGTAGTAGGTGAGTGATGGGGTGACGCAGGAAGGTAGTCCAGCCCGGGCGGTGGTTGTCCCGGGGTAAGGGTGTAGGCCGTGTGATAGGTAAATCCGTCGCACATTAAGGCTGAGACCTGATGCCGAGCCGATTGTGGTGAAGTGGATGATCCTATGCTGTCGAGAAAAGCCTCTAGCGAGTTTCATGGCGGCCCGTACCCTAAACCGACTCAGGTGGTCAGGTAGAGAATACCGAGGCGTTCGGGTGAACTATGGTTAAGGAACTCGGCAAAATGCCCCCGTAACTTCGGGAGAAGGGGGGCCATCACTGGTGATTGGATTTACTCCATGAGCTGGGGGTGGCCGCAGAGACCAGCGAGAAGCGACTGTTTACTAAAAACACAGGTCCGTGCGAAGCCGTAAGGCGATGTATACGGACTGACGCCTGCCCGGTGCTGGAACGTTAAGGGGACCGGTTAGTGCACTTTCGGGTGTGCGAAGCTGAGAACTTAAGCGCCAGTAAACGGCGGTGGTAACTATAACCATCCTAAGGTAGCGAAATTCCTTGTCGGGTAAGTTCCGACCTGCACGAATGGCGTAACGACTTCTCGACTGTCTCAACCATAGGCCCGGTGAAATTGCACTACGAGTAAAGATGCTCGTTTCGCGCAGCAGGACGGAAAGACCCCGGGACCTTTACTACAGTTTGATATTGGTGTTCGGTTCGGCTTGTGTAGGATAGGTGGGAGACTTTGAAGCGGGCACGCCAGTGTTCGTGGAGTCAACGTTGAAATACCACTCTGGTCGTGCTGGATGTCTAACCTGGGTCCGTGATCCGGATCAGGGACAGTGTCTGATGGGTAGTTTAACTGGGGCGGTTGCCTCCCAAAGAGTAACGGAGGCGCCCAAAGGTTCCCTCAGCCTGGTTGGTAATCAGGTGTTGAGTGTAAGTGCACAAGGGAGCTTGACTGTGAGACCGACGGGTCGAGCAGGGACGAAAGTCGGGACTAGTGATCCGGCGGTGGCTTGTGGAAGCGCCGTCGCTCAACGGATAAAAGGTACCCCGGGGATAACAGGCTGATCTTCCCCAAGAGTCCATATCGACGGGATGGTTTGGCACCTCGATGTCGGCTCGTCGCATCCTGGGGCTGGAGTCGGTCCCAAGGGTTGGGCTGTTCGCCCATTAAAGCGGTACGCGAGCTGGGTTTAGAACGTCGTGAGACAGTTCGGTCCCTATCCGCTGTGCGCGTAGGAATATTGAGAAGGGCTGTCCCTAGTACGAGAGGACCGGGACGGACGAACCTCTGGTGTGCCAGTTGTCCTGCCAAGGGCATGGCTGGTTGGCTACGTTCGGAAAGGATAACCGCTGAAAGCATCTAAGCGGGAAGCCTGCTTCAAGATGAGTATTCCCACCCCCTTTGAGGGGTTAAGGCTCCCAGTAGACGACTGGGTTGATAGGCCAGATCTGGAAGCCCGGTAACGGGTGGAGGTGACTGGTACTAATAGGCCGAGGGCTTGTCCTCAGTTGCTCGCGTCCACTGTGTTGGTTCTGAAACCACGAACAACCCCGTATGTCGGGCCACGACTACGGTGCGGTTGACAGTTTCATAGTGTTTCGGTGGTCATAGCGTGAGGGAAACGCCCGGTTACATTCCGAACCCGGAAGCTAAGCCTCACAGCGCCGATGGTACTGCAGGGGGGACCCTGTGGGAGAGTAGGACGCCGCCGAACTATTATTAACGGGAAACCCCCGCACCCTCTGGGTGCGGGGGTTTTCTGCGTTCACCATATTTAGAGGCCCTTAAAGGGCCTTTTTCTGTTTCAGAGGCGGCCGGCTGCCTTGAGGGACAGGTATGCATCTGCCAATGCGGGGGCCAAGTCCGCTGGGGTCGCGTCCACGACTGTTACGCCGTGGCGCGTGAGTTGTTCTGCCGTGCGGTGGCGTTCCGCGTGGGCCTGGGCGGCTGCTGCGGCGTCGTACACGGCTTCTGTTGTTCCTCGGGCCTTGGACATCTGCTCTATGTGAGGGTCCGCGACCGAGGCCAGGAGGACCGTGTGGCGTTGGGTGAGGCGGGAGAGCACGGGGAGCAGGCCCTCTTCGATGGGGGCTGCGTCCAGGCTGGTCAGCAGAACTATGAGCGAGCTGCGGGTTGCCGTGCGGAGCGCTGTTGAGGTCAGGCCTCTGGCGTCCGTTTCGACGAGTTCGGGTTCCAGCGCGGCCAGGGCGTTGACGACCGAGGGGAGCACGTCACCTGCTGCTTTGCCCTGGACCAGGGCTCGTACCCGGCGGTCGTACGCGAGGAGGTCCACCCTGTCTCCCGCCCTTGAGGCCAGGGCCGCGAGGAGCAGGGCCGCGTCCATGGAGGCGTCGAGGCGCGGGGCGTCGCCGACCCGGCCCGCGGAGGTGCGGCCGGTGTCGAGGACCAGGAGGATGTGGCGGTCGCGTTCGGGGCGCCAAGTGCGGACGGCGACGTTGGACTGGCGGGCGGTGGCGCGCCAGTCGATGGAGCGGGTGTCGTCGCCGGGGACGTAGTCGCGGAGGCTGTCGAATTCCGTGCCCTGGCCGCGGGTCAGCACGCTGGTGCGGCCGTCGAGTTCGCGGAGGCGGGCCAGCTTGGACGGGAGGTGCTTGCGGCTGGTGAAGGGGGGCAGGACCCGGAGTGTCCACGGGACCTTGTGGCTGCCCTGGCGGGTGAGGAGCCCCAAGGGGCCGTACGAGCGGATGGTGACGCGGTCGGCCTGGTGGTCGCCTCGGCGGGTGGGGCGCAGGCGGGTGGTGAGGCGGCGCCGTTCACCGGGCGGGATCGTCAACCGGCTGCGGGAAGACTCGACTTCGGTGCCGGGGTGCCAGCTGCTCGGGGGCCAGGCGTCCCGGATCTGGGCGCGCAGGGGCCGGCCGGAGGGGTTGGTGACGGTCAGTTCGACGTCGGCGGATTCGCCGAGACGTACGGAGGTGTCGCCCGCGCGGGTCAGGCCGAGGCGGCGTACGGGAGCGGCGAGGGCGAAGTCGCAGGCGCAGGCCAGGGCCAGCGGGGCGTTCACGGCGAGGATGCCTGTCCAGCTGGGTTCCCAGATGCCCACGGGGAGGCTGCCGAGGGCCGCCAGGAGGGCTGTGCGGCCGGTGAGGGCCATCAGCGGGGGACCGGGACGTGGGCGAGGATCGCGTTGATCACGGAGTCGGCCGTGACGCCCTCCATCTCGGCCTCCGGGCGGAGTTGGACGCGGTGGCGAAGTGTGGGGAGGGCGAGGGCCTTCACGTCGTCGGGGATGACGTAGTCGCGGCCCGTCAGCCAGGCCCAGGCGCGGGCCGTGGAGAGGAGCGCGGTCGCGCCGCGGGGGGAGGCGCCCAGGGTGAGCGACGGGGATTCGCGGGTGGCGCGGCAGATGTCCACCACGTACCCGGTGATCTCCGGGGAGACGGATGTCTTGGCGACCGCGGCGCGGGCTGCTTCCAGGTCGGCGGGGCCCGCCACGGGGCGGATGCCGGCGGCTGCGAGGTCGCGGGGGTTGAAGCCTTCCGCGTGGCGCGTGAGGACGTTGATCTCGTCCTGGCGGGAGGGGAGGGAGACGGTGAGCTTGAGGAGGAAACGGTCCAGCTGGGCTTCGGGGAGGGGGTACGTGCCTTCGTACTCGACCGGGTTCTGGGTGGCCGCGACGAGGAAGGGCTCGGGGAGCGGGCGGGGGGTGCCGTCCACCGTGACCTGGCGTTCCTCCATGGCTTCGAGGAGGGAGGACTGCGTCTTGGGCGGGGTGCGGTTGATCTCGTCGGCGAGGAGGAGGTTGGTGAAGACCGGGCCGGGCTGGAAGGAGAACTCGGTGGTGCGGGCGTCGTAGATGAGGGAGCCGGTGACGTCGCTCGGCATCAGGTCAGGGGTGAACTGGACGCGCTTGGTGTCGAGTTCGAGGGACGCGGCGAGGGCGCGGACGAGCAGGGTCTTCGCCACTCCGGGTACGCCTTCGAGGAGGACGTGGCCGCGGCAGAGGAGGGCCACGACGAGGCCCGTCACCGCGGCGTCCTGGCCGACCACGGCCTTCGAGATCTCGGTGCGCAGGGACTCCAGGGAGGAGCGGGCGCTGCCGGAGCTCCCGGCGTTGTCAGTGGTCGGGTCCATCATGAAGTACGTACCTCTCTTTCGAGGGCGTCGAGTTGGTCGGCGAGCGTGATGAGGGCGGCGTCGTCGGCGGGGGGCGGGCCGAAGAGGAGGGGGTGCAGGTCCTGGCCGGGGGTGCGGAGCCTGGCGGACAGGGCGGGGAGCAGGGTTTCGGGCGCGTGCGCCTGCGTGGGGGAGACGCCGATGAGGGGGGCGATGCGGGTGCGGGTGGCCGAGCGGAGGGCGGCGGACGCGCGGTCGCGGGCGTTGGCCTTGCGGTAGAGGCGGGCTCGGCCTTCGACGGTTTCGGAGGCGCGGATGGCCACGGGGAGGCGTTCGGGGACCAGCGGGCCGAGGCGGCGGGCGCGCCACAGGGCGGCGAGTGCGGCGGCGACGGTGAGTTGCAGGGTGCCCCAGAGCCAGCCGTCGGGGATGAGGTCGAAGAAGTCGCGGTCGGCGGTGTCGCCGGTGGCGGCGTCATCGGAGAGTGAGGGGAGGTACCAGACCAAGTGGGGGCGGGAGCCGAGGAGTTGCAGGGCCAGTGAGGCGTTGCCCTGTTCGTCGACGCGGTCGTTGAAGAGGATGTCGGGGGCGCCGAGTACGACGGTGTCGCCGGGCCCTTCGGCGGCCGGGAGACGCAGCAGGCTGGGGAGGCCGTCGCTGAGGTAGCAGGCGTCGGCTCGTGGAGCGAGGGTGTCGTAGCGGAGGCCGCCCACGTCGGCGGAGCCCGCGCGTTCGGCGGTGCGGAGGTCGCAGCGGGGGGAGAGCGTCGAGTCGAGGCTGGGGGTGGCGTCCGCGGTGACCCCCGGTGCGAGGGTGCTGACCGAGGGGGTTCCGGGGGCGAGGAGGACGGTGCGGCCTCGGGAGTCCTCGGTGGCCGTGCGGAGGCGGGACTGCTGGCGTTCGGTGAGCCGGTCCGGGGTGGTCACCAGGAGCGTGGTGTCCGGTCCTGCCGCTGCTCTGGCCTCTTCGGAGGTGGTGACCACGCGGGTGGACACGCCGCGGTCCGCGAGGAGTTCGGCGACGGCACGGCTGCCGTACGGGTCGGCCGAGCGCGGGTCGAGTCGACCGTGCTGGGCGCCGGAGCGGACGGCCGCGACGGCGATGGCGGCTGCCAGGAGGAGTACCAGGGCGAGGAGGATGCCGCGGGTCTTGGTCCAGAGCTGGCGGGGGGTGGGGGCTGAGGAGGTGGGGGTGCTGGGGCCGGGGCCGGGGGCGGTCTCGGGCTCTTTTGCAGCGGGGTGGGTGGTGTCGGCTTTGTTTTTGGGGGTGTTGGTGTTGTTTGTGTTTTTGGGGGCGTGTGGTCTGTCGGGGTTTTGTGGGTGCTGGGGGGGTGTCAACTCTGGGCTCCCTGGGGGGTGTTGTCCAGGGTCGGCCTTGTTTGGGTCAGGGCCTTGTCCAGGGTGGTCAGGCGGGCGTAGGTCGGCTCTGTCGCTGTGCGGGCGCCGTATGTGACGGCGTCGAACGACTGGGCCGCCGCCTGGAGTTCCGTGGCGTGGGTCGGGAGGGGCGCGGAGGCCTCCGCCGCTGCTTCGTCCGCTGTGCGGCCGGGGCGGGGGTCCAGGAGGGCGCGTTCCTCCAGGGAGCGGACGATCGCCCGCAGGCGTTCCTGGACGGCTTGGTTCCAGTGGCCCTGGGCGGCGTGTGCCTCGGCGGCGGCGCGGTGTTCCGCGGCGGTGCGCGGGCGGTCGTCGAAGAGGGCGGGGGAGGAAGCGGGGGAGCGGTGCGGGGTGCCGAGGCGCCACCACAGGGCCGCGACGAGGGCCAGTACGGCGATGGCGATGACGAGGAGCCCGAGTCCGCCGCCCGGGGTGGCTCCAGAGGCGGCGGAGAACAGGTTGTCGACCCACTCCCAGAAGCGGTCCAGGGCGCGCTGCAGGAGGCTCGGGTCGTTCTCGTGGTAGGCGGGGTCGGACAGTTCGCGCTCGGCTGCCTCCCGCGCGGGGGCGCGCGGGATCGTCACCGGGGGGTCGTCGTCCCCGGTGCGTCGTACGAGTGGTGCGACCGTCCTCGCTGCCTGCAGTGCTGCCCCCGTCACCGCATCAGCTCCCCGGGGTTCCGGGGGAGCTTGAGCCGTTGTCGCCCTGGAGACCCGCCGCGCGCGCCAGTTCGAGGTCGAGGGCCTCCCGGCGGATCCGCTGGTCGACGTAGAGAAGGACCGTGACGCCGGCGGTGATCGGGAACGTGAGCATCGAGCCGATGATCGAGCCGACGCCGCTGACGATCAGGAAGGTCCAGCCGAGGTCGCCGGTGCCGCTGTCGAGGAAGCCGGTGACGCCGTCGCCGCTCAGCGCGCCCGCGATGAGGGTGAAGGGGATGACGATGATCGACGCGACGACGTTGGCGATGATCGCGGCGAGCAGCTGGATGCCGAACACGCGCCACCAGGAGCCGCGGACCAGCTTCGCCGAGCGGGTCATCGACTTCTTCACGCCCTGCTTCTCCAGCATCAGGGCGGGCGAGGCGAGCGAGAAGCGGACGAGGAGCCAGATGGCGACGACGAGGGCGGCGAATCCGCCGAGGACGGCGAGGCTGATGCCCGCGTCCGACGCCCCGGCCGTCGCGATCAGCACGCCGGGCAGGCTGCCGGCGGCGACGACCGCCATGCCGATGAGCGGGAGCAGCAGCGTCAGGCCGATCAGCCTGGGCAGCTGCGGCTTGGCGTCCTGCCAGGCCTCGGCCGTGGTGACCGACTTACCGAGGACGGCGCGGCTGGTGACCATCGTGAGCAGGGCGGTCGCGACGATCGTGCCGAGCAGCGTGATCAGCAGGATCACGCCGGAGCTCAGCAGGGTGTCGCCCAGGGCGCGGGTCAGTTCGCCGACGGTCGCGCTCGGGTCGTCGAGGGCGTCCGTGGAAGCGCTGTCGTTGAGGACGAGCCCTTGGAGCAGGATGACGACGATCTCCGTGAACACGGCCACGGCGAGCGAGATGCCGAGCACGGTGCGCCAGTACGTACGCATCGTGGAGACCGCGCCGTCCAGGATCTCGCCGACGCCGAGGGGCCGCAGCGGGATGACGCCGGGCTTCGCGGCGGGCGGCGGGCCTTGCCACGCGCCCCAGCCGGGGTAGCGGCCGGGGCCACCGGGGCCAGAGCCGCCGGGGCCGGGGCCGCCGGGGTGTCCGCCGCCCCAGCCGCCGCCGGGCGGGGGTGGCGGCGGAGGCGGGGTCTGGCCGGGTGCGGGTGGGCTGGGGGCGGACCACTGGGCGGGCGGCGGCTGCTCCTTGGACCACTTCGATGCGGGAGCGTCGGGCTGGTCCGCGGGCTCGGTGGGTCCGGGCTCGCCGGAGTCCTTGCCGTCGTCGGAGGGGGCAGATCCGGGCGAAGCCCAGCCCGGAGTGTCGTTCATCGTCGCTCCTTCACGGTGCCCGTCCGCGGTCGCGGCGGCAGGTTGCCAGCCATCGTGCCACGGCGCACCCCCGCGGGGACCGGGCAGCGTATGGGCTGCACACCTTCAATTGTCCGTCAGGTACGGGGCAGACTGGGCGGATGGCTGATCAGTACGCGCAATCAGGCGAGGACATCCGGCCGATCCAGACCCCGACGAATCCGGTGAAGGAGGCGAACCCGGCGATCTCCGTGATCCGCTGGGCCGAGCCGCCCGAGGGCCCCGTGCTGGTCCTCCTCGACCAGACCAGGCTGCCCGGTGAGGAGTCCGAGCTGGTGTGCACGGACGCGCCGGCGCTGGTGCAGGCGATCCGCACGCTGGCGGTGCGCGGGGCACCGCTGCTCGGCATAGCCGGTGCGTACGGCGTCGCGCTGGCCGCCGTACGCGGCTTCGACGTGGAGGAGGCGGCGGGCGCGCTCGCGGGCGCCAGACCCACCGCGGTCAATCTCGGGTACGGCGTGCGCAGGGCCCTGACGGCCTACCGCGCGGCGCTGGCCGACGGGGCCGATCCGGAGCGGGCAGGCGCCGCGGCGCTGGCGGCCGCGCGGGCGCTGCACCGGGAGGACGCCGAGGCCAGTGGGAAGATGGCGGCGCACGGGCTCGCGCTGCTCGACGAGATGCTGCCGGGCGGCAGCCACCGGATCCTCACCCACTGCAACACGGGGGCACTGGTGTCCGGCGGTGAGGGCACGGCCTTCGCGGTGGCCCTCGCGGCACACCGCGAAGGGCGTCTTCGCAGGCTGTGGGTGGACGAGACGCGGCCCTTGCTGCAGGGTTCGAGGCTGACCGCGTATGAGGCGGCGCGGGCCGGAATGGCGTACACCTTGCTTACGGACAACGCGGCGGGGTCGCTGTTCGCGGCGGGTGAGGTGGATGCCGTGCTGATCGGCGCCGACCGCATCGCGGCCGACGGTTCGGTGGCCAACAAGGTGGGGAGCTATCCGCTCGCGGTGCTCGCCCGCTACCACCACGTGCCGTTCATCGTGGTGGCACCGGTCACGACCGTGGACCCGGACACCCCGGACGGAGCGTCCATCGAGGTGGAGCAGCGGGCGAGTCATGAAGTGACGGAGGTCACGGCACCCCATGTGCCGGTGGCCGGGTTCGAAGTGGGAGGCGGGACGGCGGTGGCACCTCTGGGGACCCAGGCGTACAACCCCGCGTTCGACGTGACACCTCCGGAACTGGTGACGGCGATCGTCACCGAGGAGGGCGTCGTGTCGCCCGTGACAGCAGGGGGCCTGGGCGAGCTGTGTGCCAGGTCACGCCAGGTATCGATGAGCTAATGGGATGATGTCAGGCATGAAGGGACGAGTCCTTGTCGTCGACGACGACACCGCACTGGCCGAGATGCTCGGGATTGTGCTGCGTGGTGAAGGTTTTGAGCCGTCGTTCGTAGCTGATGGCGACAAGGCGCTGGCCGCTTTCAGGGAGGCAAAGCCGGATCTTGTACTGCTGGATTTGATGTTGCCGGGCCGTGATGGCATCGAGGTGTGCCGCCTGATCAGGGCGGAGTCCGGGGTGCCGATCGTCATGCTCACGGCCAAGAGCGACACGGTGGACGTGGTGGTCGGCCTGGAGTCGGGCGCCGACGACTACATCGTGAAGCCCTTCAAGCCGAAGGAGCTCGTGGCCCGCATCAGGGCGCGGCTGCGGAGGTCCGAGGAGCCCGCGCCGGAGCAGCTGACCATCGGTGACCTGGTCATCGACGTGGCGGGGCACTCCGTGAAGCGGGAGGGCCAGTCGATCGCGCTGACGCCGCTGGAGTTCGACCTCCTTGTTGCGCTGGCCCGCAAGCCGTGGCAGGTGTTCACGCGTGAGGTGCTGCTCGAGCAGGTCTGGGGCTACCGCCACGCGGCCGACACCCGCCTGGTGAACGTGCACGTGCAGCGGCTGCGCTCGAAGGTCGAGAAGGACCCCGAGCGTCCGGAGATCGTGGTGACCGTCCGTGGTGTCGGTTACAAGGCCGGACCGAGCTGACATGTCCCGGGACAGTTCCCCCGCGACACCTCCCGGGGCTCCGGCTCCGGGCGGCCGCTCGGGGCGGACTGGGGGACCGACGCGGCGCGGCTCGACGTTCGGGCGGCTCCTCGACGGTGGTCTGCTGTTGCAGGACGGGGTGCAGGGCAGCCCCGTCCTGAGGCTCTTCGTGCGCTGGGTGCGCCGTCCGCTGCTGCCCGCCCTGCGGCTGTGGCGGCGCAACATCCAGCTGAAGGTCGTCGTCACGACGTTGCTCATGTCGCTCGGCGTGGTCCTGATGCTGGGCTTCGCCGTCATGAGTTCGGTGAACAACGGCCTGCTCAAGGCCAAGGTGAAGGCCTCGCAGAGCCAGGCCGACGGTGGTTTCAGGGCGGCTCAGGACGAGGCGAACTCCGCCCGGCCGCGCTCGGGGCAGGACAGCGCCGCCGGCACGCCCGACGGAGGGGCCACGCCGCCCACCGCCGTATGGATGTCCGACCTGGTCGAGCAGCTCTCCAGCGGCGGCCAGAGCGCGTTCAACGTGGTGACGCTGAGCCCGACGTCCACCGCGGACGGCGGCAGTGTGCGCGGGCCGCGTGCCTCCGGGGGCGTGGACCCGATCCAGAGTGTTCCCGAGGCGCTGCGCAGCAGCGTCGACGAGGGCACCCGGGCCTATCAGAGCAATACGCGGATCGTCTTCAACGACGGCCGTGACGCCCAGCCGGGCCTCGTCATCGGCAAGCGCCTGAACGACCTGAACGGCAAGCCCTACCAGCTGTACTACCTCTTCCCGCTGACGCAGGAGGAGGAGTCCCTAGGCGTCGTCAGGACGACGCTCGCCACCGCGGGCCTGTTCGTCGTGGTGCTGCTCGGCGCCATCGCCTGGCTGGTGGTGCGCCAGGTCGTGACGCCGGTACGGATGGCAGCCGGCATCGCCGAGCGGCTGTCCGCCGGGCGCCTTCAGGAACGTATGAAGGTCACCGGTGAGGACGACATCGCGCGGCTCGGCGAGGCCTTCAACAAGATGGCACAGAACCTCCAGCTGAAGATCCAGCAGCTGGAGGAGCTCTCGCGGATGCAGCGCCGCTTCGTCTCGGACGTCTCGCACGAGCTGCGTACGCCGCTGACGACCGTACGGATGGCGGCCGATGTCATCCATGACGCGCGCGTGGACTTCGATCCGGTGACCGCGCGGTCGGCCGAGCTGCTCGCCGATCAGCTGGACCGGTTCGAGACGCTGCTGGCGGACCTCCTCGAGATCAGCCGGTTCGACGCGGGCGCGGCGGCTCTGGAGGCCGAGCCGATAGACCTGCGTGAGGTCGTACGACGTGTCGTGGGCGGTGCGGAGCCGCTCGCGGAGCGCAAGGGGACGCACGTACGGATCGTCGGGGACCAGCAGCCCGTGGTCGCCGAGGCCGACGCACGCCGTGTGGAGCGGGTCCTTCGCAACCTCGTGGTCAATGCCGTGGAGCACGGCGAGGGCCGGGACGTCGTGGTGCGGCTCGCGGTGGCGGGCGGCGCCGTCGCGGTCGCGGTGCGGGACTACGGAGTGGGGCTGAAGCCGGGTGAGGCGACCCGGGTGTTCAGCCGCTTCTGGCGGGCCGACCCGGCACGCGCGCGTACCACCGGTGGTACGGGCCTCGGGCTCTCCATCGCACTCGAGGACGCACGGCTGCACGGCGGCTGGCTGCAGGCGTGGGGTGAGCCGGGCGGCGGTTCGCAGTTCCGTCTGACGCTGCCGCGCACGGCGGACGAGCCGCTGCGGGGATCGCCGATACCGCTGGAGCCCGACGATTCGCGACGTCATCGCGGCCTGAACGACGCGGGTCTGCCGCTCGGCGGCGCGAACAAGCTCGCCACGGTGCCCGCGCAGCCCTCGACGTCGGAGCGGGTGCCGCCGCCCGTGCCGGCGAGGGCGCCGATCGCGCCGCGGCTCGCCGGGGCGGCCACGACGGTGGACCCCACCGCGTTGCCGGGCAGCGGGGCGCGGGTGGTGCCGCGCAGGCCGCTGGACGACGTCTCCGGTGAACGGGCGACGGACACCGCGACAGGCAACGCGACGGACGCCGCGACGGACACGGGGCACGCGAGCGGGACGGAAACGGATCCCACCAGGGAAGGGGAGGCCTCTCGTGGCCGCTGACCACGACCGCCGCGCTCGCCGGCGTCCGCTGCGGGCCGGTGTGCTGTTCGGCTCCTGCGGGGTGCTGCTCGCGGGGTGTGCCTCGATGCCCGACAGCGGGAACCTCAAGGCGGTCGACGCCTCCCAGCGGCCGGACTCGCAGTCGCAGGTCCGGGTCTACGCGATGCCGCCGGGGGAGGACGCCGGCCCGTCGGAGATCGTTCAGGGCTTCCTGGAGGCGCTGACCAGCGACGACCCCCAGTTCGCGATGGCGCGCAAGTATCTGACCAAGGAAGCGTCCAAGGGCTGGAACCCCGATGTGCAGACCACGGTGCTGGAGAGCGGGCCGAGCACGGGTTCGGGCAGTGTCGGGGACGGCGACACGGGCCGTACCTTCCCGCTGACCGGCCACAAGGTCGCCACCGTGAACCATGAGCACGCCTACCAGCTCGACAACGACGCGTACGACCAGAGCGTGCACCTCACCCAGCAGGACGGGCCGAACGGCAAGGAGTGGCGGCTGGACCGGGTGCCGCAGGGCGTCGTGCTCGGGCAGTCCGACTTCCAGCGCATCTACTGGTCGGTCAACAAGTACTACTTCGCGACGCGTTCCTCCGGTGCGACCGGTGGCGGCCAGGAAGGGCTCGTCGCCGACCCCGTCTACATACGCCAGCGAATAGACCCCGTGACGGAGAGCGTCAAGGCGCTGCTCGACGGCCCCACCACCTGGCTCAAGCAGGTCGTGGGCACGCGCTTCCCGACGGGTACGCGGCTCAAGGCGGGCACCAAGACGCTGGCGCCCGACGACCAGGGCAAGCTGACGGTGCCGCTGAACGAGAAGGCCGACTCCATGGGCCAGGAGCGGTGCACGGAGATGGCCGCTCAACTGCTCTTCACGCTCCAGGACTTGACGTCGTCCGGCGTCCAGGAGGTGGAGCTGCAGCGTCGCAACGGCTCGCAGCTGTGCGTCCTGAGCAAGGAGCGCGCCGAGTCCGTCGCCTCGCGTCGCACGGCCGAGCACCCCGACTTCCAGTACCTCATCGACGACAAGCGCCGTCTGGTGCAGATGCCCGCCAGCGCCGGTGGCAAGGCCGATCCGCAGCCCGTGCGGGGGAAGCTGGGCACTGGCGAGCAGCCGCTGCGGTCCGCCGCCGTGTCGCGGGACGAGGAGCGGGCGGCCGGGGTGTCGCTCGACGGGCGTTCGCTGTACATGGGGTCGCTGGTCTCGGAGGGCGGTCTCGGCAAGCCGGAGGTGCGCAGCAAGGCGAAGTCCGAGCAGGACGGTCTCTCGACGCCCAGCTGGGACGGCCGCGGTGACCTCTGGGTGGCCGACCGCGACCCGAAGCGGCCGCGTCTGCTCTGGCTGGAGCAGGGTGCGGGAGAGCCGCTGCCGGTCAAGATCGCGAACCTCGACGGGCGGATCGAGGCGGTACGGGTGTCGGCCGACGGCGTACGGATCGCGCTCCTCGTGAAGAAGGACGGCAAGACGAGCCTGCAGATCGGCCGCGTCGAGCGGACGGGTGCCAAGGGCGAGCAGCCGCAGATCTCGGTGGACGGCCTGCGTCAGGCCGCGCCGCAGATGGAGGAGGTCACCGCCATGTCGTGGGCGGGCGGCAGCCGCCTCGTGGTGGTCGGGCGCGAGTCCGGTGGCGTGCAGCAGATGCGGTACGTCCAGAGCGATGGCTCGGTGCCCGCGGGAGCGACGCTGCCCGGCCTCACCGGCGTGAAGGAGATCGCGGCGTCCGAGGACGAGCGGCAGCCGCTGGTGGCGCACTCGGACGACGGGATAGTGCGGCTGCCGACGGGCGCGCAGTGGCAGACGGTGGTGGAGAGAGGGTCGGCGCCGGTCTATCCCGGGTGAGGGTGCCGTAGTAACGCCTCTTCCGCGCCGTCGAGTTGTCCACAGGCCGTTGTCCACAGGCCGTTGTCCACAGGGGTGGCCAGGGGTGCTCGGGCCTTGGCACAGTGGTGGGCATGACGGGGTGGTGGCGGGACCTCACCGATCTGGTGCTGCCGGCCGAGTGCGGAGGCTGTGGCAGGCCTCGTACGGCGCTCTGCGCGCCGTGCCGCGACGCCCTGTGCGGGGCCGCGCCGTGCCGGGTGAGTCCCCGTCCCCGGCCGCCGGGGCTGCCGCAGGTGCATGCTTCGGCCGTTTACGGGGACTCGGTGCGGACGGTTCTGCTCGCGCACAAGGAGCGGGGTGCTCTGGGGCTCGCGGGGCCGTTGGGCGCGGGCCTCGCCGGGGCGGTGCGGGCAGGGCTCCACGAGGGTGCCGGGCCTCACGAGGGCGTCGCCGGTGACGCTCCGGTACTGCTGGTGCCGGTGCCGTCGGCTCGCGGGGCCGTGCGGCGGCGTGGCCACGATCCGGTACGGCGGATCGCGCTGGCCGCCGCGGGGGAGCTGCGCCGGGGCGGCGTGCGGGCCCGAGTGCTCGGTGTACTGCGCCAGCGGCGGGTCGTGGCCGACCAGGCGGGGCTCAACTCCCGTCAGCGGCAGGCGAATCTGCGGGGCGCCCTGGAGGTGACCGCGGGTGGCGGGCGGCTGCTCGCCGGTGGGCGGGTCGTGATCGTGGACGACCTGATGACCACGGGCGCGTCTTTGGCCGAGGCCGCGCGCGCAATACGTGACGTAGGCACGGAAAGTAAAGGGACGGGCGCAGTGGTGACAGCCCGTGAAATTACCGGCGAGAACAGGATCATCGCGGCTGTTGTTGCTTCCTCACCGGATTCTTTCGGAATAAACCGGAACTGACTGGGAACTTGCATCGTTGCAGGTAGTGAGAGGGTCAATACACCTGAATGGAGGTATGCACCGGTAGAGGGTGACGACATCCGTCCGGGCGAGATATGTTCGGTTGTGAGGAATGGCGGACGCCGCCCCTCGCATATCGGAATGCCGGTCGCCGGGTTTTTCGCAATCACCCGGGCCGGTCGGGGTGGAGATCTTGTTCGCGGGGGAGGAGGAGGTGGAAGTCACCGAGTCCGAGGCTCCGGGAGTCACCGGGGCCTGGTGCAAAAGGGAGATGCTCCGCCGCCGAAGCGGGGCGATCCGGGAACGGAGTTCTGCGTGGACATCGTCGTCAAGGGCCGCAAGACCGAGGTGCCCGAGCGGTTCCGCAAGCACGTGGCCGAGAAGCTGAACCTGGAGAAGATCCAGAAGCTCGACGGCAAGGTGATCAGCCTCGACGTCGAGGTGTCCAAGGAAGCCAACCCGCGTCAGGCCGACCGTTCCGACCGTGTCGAGATCACACTCCGGGGACGCGGGCCAGTGATCCGCGCGGAGGCCTCGGCGACCGATCCGTACGCGGCGCTCGACCTGGCCACCGCCAAGCTCGACGCAAGGCTGCGCAAGCAGCACGAGAAGCGCCACAACCGGCGCGGCACCGGCAGGCTCTCCGCCGCCGAAGTCGCCGAGCGGGTGCCGGACGCGGCCACTCTCAACGGAGACGGCACCCTCGTCCGCGAGGAGGAGCCGGACGGCGTGCCCGTCAAGAGGATCGGCTCGCTGGAGATTCAGGGCGAAGGCCCGCTCGTGGTCCGCGAGAAGAGCCACGTGGCGGCCCCGATGACGCTCGACCAGGCGCTCTACGAGATGGAACTCGTCGGGCACGACTTCTACTTGTTCGTCGACTCGGAGTCGAAGGAACCGAGCGTCGTCTACCGGCGGCACGCCTACGACTACGGCGTGATCCGCCTCAACACCGACCCCATGGTCGCGCGGCCGGAATCCGGCGGCGGTGGCGGTGCGCTCGGCGGCTGACCCCGTCCGGCCGAGGGTTTGCTGATGCCCCTGGAGCGCGTGTGCGCCCCCAGGGGCATCATCATGCGACCCCTGCGCGCACCGCGGGACCGCCCGGGCATGAAATCATGGGCGGAGCCGGTCAACCGGTGTGCTGTTGCCTCGGGTTGGCGGCAGCCGACGCACAACGGGCCATGGCCTTCAGGGGGAGGAACGATGGCGGACAGCTTCGGACCGATGCGGGATGCCGATGACGACGACGGCATCGGCATCGGCACGGATGCGGGCGCACCGCGCAAGGAGCCCATCAGGGTCCTTGTGGTGGATGACCACGCGCTCTTCCGCCGGGGCCTGGAGATCGTCCTCGCGGCCGAGGAGGACATCCAGGTGGTCGGGGAGGCCGGCGACGGCGCCGAGGCGGTGGACAAGGCCGCGGACCTGCTGCCGGACATCGTGCTGATGGACGTACGCATGCCCAAGCGCGGCGGCATCGAGGCGTGCACCTCCATCAAGGAGGTCGCGCCGAGCGCGAAGATCATCATGCTGACGATCAGCGACGAGGAGGCCGACCTCTACGACGCGATCAAGGCGGGCGCCACCGGCTATCTCCTCAAGGAGATCTCCACCGACGAGGTGGCCACGGCGATTCGCGCGGTGGCCGACGGGCAGTCGCAGATCAGTCCGTCCATGGCGTCGAAACTGCTCACCGAGTTCAAGTCGATGATCCAGCGCACCGACGAGCGCAGGCTGGTTCCGGCGCCGCGGCTGACCGAACGCGAGCTGGAAGTGCTGAAGCTGGTGGCCACGGGCATGAACAACCGCGACATCGCGAAAGAGTTGTTCATCTCCGAGAACACCGTGAAGAACCACGTCCGCAACATCCTGGAGAAGCTGCAGCTGCACTCCAGGATGGAGGCGGTCGTCTACGCGATGCGGGAGAAGATCCTCGAGATCAGGTGAGGGCGCGGACAAGCGCGGCGGTCAGCTCCGGCCGGTCCACGCGCTCCACCCGTACGGAATCGCAGTTGACCCAGGTCGCCGCTTCACGCAGGGCCTGGGCCACCGCGGGCACGGCCTTGGGGCCGTCCAGTGACACCTGCTTGGCGACCAGTGTGCTGCCCTCGCGGGCGGGGTCCACGCGGCCGACCAGCCGGCCCCCGGCCAGGACCGGCATCGCGAAGTAGCCGTGGATCCGCTTGGGCTTGGGGACGTACGCCTCCAGGCGGTGGGTGAAGCCGAAGATCCGCTCCGTGCGGGCCCGCTCCCAGATGAGGGAGTCGAAGGGCGAGAGGAGCGTCGTGCGGTGGCGGCCGCGCGGGGCCGTCTCCAGGGCCGCGGGGTCGGCCCAGGCGGGCTTGTCCCAGCCCTCCACCGTCACCGGCACAAGCCCCGAGTCCGCGACCACCGAGTCGAACTGCTCGCCCTTGAGACGGTGATAGTCCGCGATGTCGGCGCGGGTGCCGACACCGAGCGCCTGCCCGGCCAGGCGGACCAGGCGGCGCAGGCACTCCCTGTCGTCCAGGTCGTCATGGAGCAGGGGCGCCGGGATCGCGCGCTCCGCGAGGTCGTACACCCGCTTCCAGCTGCGCCGCTCGGTGCAGACCACCTCGCCGTACATCAGTGCCCGCTCCACGGCGACCTTCGCGTCCGACCAGTCCCACCACTCGCCCTTGTTCTTCGCGCCGCCCAACTCCGTCGCGGTGAGGGGGCCTTCGGCGGTGAGCTGCTTGATGACCGTGTCGTACGCACCGTCCGGCAGGTCGTGGTGCCAGTGCGGGCGGGTGCGGTAGGCGCGGCGGCGGAAGGCGAAGTGCGGCCACTCCTCGATGGGCAGGATGCACGCGGCGTGCGACCAGTACTCGAAGGCGTGCGGGCGGGCCGGGCCGGGGCCCGCGGTGCCGTCCCAGTACGCCGCCTCGACGCGGTCGCGGCCGACGGCGCCGAGACGGGCGTACGGAATGAGCTCGTGGGAGCGGGCCAGGACCGAGATCGTGTCGAGCTGGACCGCGCCGAGATGCCGCAACACGCCCCGCACACCGGACCTGCGGTCCGGCGCGCCCAGGAATCCCTGGGCGCGCAGCGCGATGCGGCGGGCCTCGTCGGCGGAGAGGTCGATGGCGGGGCGCGGCAGGCTCGTCATGCCGGAAACGATAGGGGGCGGCACTGACACAACTGCCTGGCCTGCGAGAACCGGCCGCCCACCCCGGCTCGGGCGGGCGGCCGGTGCGTGGCTCAGGCCCGCGCGGGCAGGTACGGCGGGAGCGAGGCCATGCCGAGGTCGCTCGGCAGGAGGGCGCCCACCCAGCAGTCACGGAGGGTGGCCTTGTTCAGGAGGGCGGCGCGCAAGGTGCCCTCCACGAGGAAGCCCGCCTTCTCCGCCACCGCGCGCGATCCCGTGTTGCCGACCTCGGCGCGCCACTCCAGGCGGTTGCAGCCCAGGTCGGTGAAGGCCCACCTGGCCAGGGCGAGGACGGTCTCCGTCATGTAGCCGCTGCCCCGGTGCTCCTTCGCCGTCCAGAAGCCGACCTCCCAGGCGCCCGAGCGCGGGTGGTGGAGGCTGGCGGCGGCGACCAGGGGGCCACCTTCCCTGGGACGTACGGCAAAGGTGTACTCCGTGTCATGGCGCCAGCCGTCCGGCACCATGCGTCCGACGAAGCCCTCCGCGTCCGCGCGGGTGTAGGGCGAGGGGACCGTGGTCCAGCGCTGGATGTCGGCGTCCTGGCAGGCTTCGTACGTCTCGTCCGTGTCGGCGGGCGTGAACGCGCGCATGATCAGGCGTTCGGTGGTGAGTGTGACGGGCTCCATCCGGTGATTCTGCGGGGGCCGGGCGCCGTGGGCCAGTGTTTTTGACCGGGCTTTCCCGCGCATTTCGCCGAGCGCTGATCGGCACAACCCGGCACCTTCCAGGCCCCCCGTCCGTTGACGTATCGGCAGACCTCCCGGCGCGGCCCGCTCCTCGCTTACGATGGCCGTTGCCCTATGAGTAAACCGACCATGCCAGGCCCGACCGGCAAGGAGACCAACCCCCGTGTCCGTCCTCTCGAAGATCATGCGTGCAGGCGAAGGCAAGATCCTGCGCAAGCTGCACCGCATCGCGGACCAGGTCAACTCCATCGAAGAGGACTTCGTCAGCCTCTCCGACGCCGAGCTGCGCGCGCTGACCGAGGAGTACAAGGAGCGTTACGCCGACGGCGAGACCCTTGACGACCTCCTCCCCGAAGCCTTTGCCACGGTCCGTGAGGCCGCCAAGCGCGTCCTCGGCCAGCGGCACTACGACGTCCAGATGATGGGCGGCGCCGCGCTGCACCTCGGCTATGTGGCCGAGATGAAGACCGGTGAGGGCAAGACGCTCGTCGGCACCCTCCCGGCGTACCTGAACGCCCTGTCGGGCAAGGGCGTGCACCTGATCACGGTCAACGACTACCTGGCCGAGCGCGACTCCGAGATGATGGGCCGCGTCCACAAGTTCCTGGGCCTGAGCGTCGGCTGCATCATCGCCAACATGACGCCGGCCCAGCGCCGCGAGCAGTACGCCTGCGACATCACGTACGGCACGAACAACGAATTCGGCTTCGACTACCTGCGCGACAACATGGCGTGGTCGAAGGACGAACTGGTGCAGCGCGGCCACAACTTCGCGATCGTCGACGAGGTCGACTCGATCCTGGTCGACGAGGCCCGTACGCCGTTGATCATCTCCGGCCCCGCCGACCAGGCCACCAAGTGGTACGGCGACTTCGCCAAGTTGGTCACCCGCCTCACCAAGGGCGAGGCGGGCAACACGCTCAAGGGCATCGAGGAGACCGGGGACTACGAGGTCGACGAGAAGAAGCGCACCGTCGCCATCCACGAGCCCGGTGTCTCCAAGGTCGAGGACTGGCTGGGCATCGACAACCTGTACGAGTCGGTCAACACGCCGCTCGTGGGTTACCTCAACAACGCCATCAAGGCCAAGGAACTCTTCAAGAAGGACAAGGACTACGTCGTCATCGACGGCGAAGTCATGATCGTCGACGAGCACACCGGCCGTATCCTCGCCGGCCGCCGCTACAACGAGGGCATGCACCAGGCGATCGAGGCGAAGGAAGGGGTGGACATCAAGGACGAGAACCAGACCCTCGCCACGATCACCCTGCAGAACTTCTTCCGCCTCTACAAGCGGCACGACCACGACGGCAAGGAAACCCCCGGCCTCTGCGGCATGACCGGTACGGCCATGACCGAGGCCGCCGAGTTCCACCAGATCTACAAGCTGGGCGTCGTGCCGATCCCGACGAACCGGCCCATGGTCCGCGCCGACCAGTCGGACCTGATCTACCGCACCGAGGTCGCGAAGTTCGCCGCCGTCGTCGACGACATCGCCGAGAAGCACGAGCAGGGCCAGCCGATCCTGGTCGGCACGACCTCCGTGGAGAAGTCGGAGTACCTCTCCCAGCAGCTCTCCAAGCGCGGCGTGCAGCACGAGGTGCTCAACGCCAAGCAGCACGACCGTGAGGCGCCGATCATCGCCCAGGCCGGCCGCAAGGGCGCCGTCACCGTCGCCACGAACATGGCCGGACGAGGCACGGACATCAAGCTCGGCGGCAACCCCGACGACCTCGCCGAGGCGGAGCTGCGCCAGCGCGGCCTCGACCCCGTCGAGCACGTCGAGGAGTGGGCCGCCGCTCTGCCCGCCGCCCTCGAGAAGGCCGAGCGGTCCGTGAAGGCGGAGTTCGAGGAGGTCAAGAGCCTGGGTGGGCTCTACGTCCTCGGCACCGAGCGCCACGAGTCGCGCCGCATCGACAACCAGCTGCGCGGTCGTTCCGGCCGTCAGGGCGACCCCGGCGAGTCCCGCTTCTACCTCTCGCTCGGCGACGACCTGATGCGCCTGTTCAAGGCGCAGATGGTCGAGCGCGTGATGGCCATGGCGAACGTCCCGGACGACGTGCCGATCGAGAACAAGATGGTGACGCGCGCGATCGCGTCCGCCCAGTCGCAGGTCGAGCAGCAGAACTTCGAGACGCGTAAGAACGTCCTGAAGTACGACGAGGTCCTCAACCGCCAGCGCGAGGTCATCTACGGCGAGCGTCGCCGCGTCCTGGAGGGCGAGAACCTCCAGGAGCAGGTCACGCACTTCATGGACGACACGATCGACGCGTACATCGGCGCGGAGACCGCCGAGGGCTTCGCCGAGGAGTGGGACCTGGACCGGCTGTGGGGCGCCTTCAAGCAGCTCTACCCGGTGAAGGTCACCATCGAGGAGCTGGAGGAGGACGCGGGCGACCGCGCGGGTCTGACCGCCGAGTTCATCTCCGAGTCCATCAAGGACGACATCCACCAGCAGTACGAGGCGCGTGAGGAGCAGCTCGGCTCCGAGATCATGCGTGAGCTGGAGCGACGCGTCGTCCTCTCGGTGCTCGACCGCAAGTGGCGCGAGCACCTCTACGAGATGGACTACCTCCAGGAGGGCATCGGCCTGCGTGCCATGGCGCAGAAGGACCCGCTGGTCGAGTACCAGCGCGAGGGCTTCGACATGTTCAACGCCATGATGGACGGCATCAAGGAGGAGTCCGTCGGCTACCTGTTCAACCTGGAGGTCCAGGTCGAGCAGCAGGTCGAGGAGGTTCCGGTGTCGGACTCGGCCGCGGCCGGCGCGTCCCTGCAGAAGAAGGACGCCGTCCCCGCGGGTGGCGGTCGTCCCGAGATCCGCGCCAAGGGCCTCGAGGCTCCGCAGCGGCCCGACCGTCTCCACTTCCAGGCGCCGAACGCCGAGGGCGGTGTCGACGAGGGGGACTTCGAGACCGAGGACGCCGGTGTGCGTTCGGAGTCCGACGGCATGACCCGCGCGGAGCGGCGCAAGGCCCAGAAGGGCGGGCGTCGCCGCAAGAAGTAGCCGCGGGCGGCTGTAGGCAGTACGTCGGGGGTCGGGCGCCGTGGGCGCTCGGCCCCCTTTGCCGTGCGCCGCTACCGGGCCGGGGCCCCCACCTCCACCGCCGTGCAGCGCCACCTCTGGTCCGCGCCCAGGTGCAGGCGGAAGGCCAGGGCCCTGAGGGCGGGGCCCGCGCCGATCCTCGCGAAGACCTCGTAGACCCCGGGGCGCGGTTCGTAGTGGCCGATCCGGTGGATCGTGGGGCGGCGGCCGTTCACGGTCAGGGGGGTCTGCTCGGCGAGGCGGGTCAGGTCGTCGAAGGCGGTGTGCGCGATGTGGCGTGCCGCCCAGTGGACCGGCTTCTGGCCGCTGAGCACCAGGAGCAGCCGCTCGGTGAAGAGCTCCGTGGGGTGCGGTGGGGGCTGGGGCGGGGTCCTGAGGGGGCGTACCGGGCGTGTGGGGGTGCGTGGGGCGGTGCGCGGGGTGCGTGCCGCCGAGGGGTGGCGGGGGTCTGTGCGGCCCGGTGGGCGGGTGGTCACCGGGCGGGAGCGGGGCCTGGTCATTACCTTCTGCATGCCGTGTCGCCTCCGGCTTCGCTGTCCCGGTCACGCTTGTACCGGGGAGTAACTTCCGTCGGAGATCTTGTACGGGTGCGGAGGCGGGGGTCGCAAGGCGCCGCGGGCGTGGGGGCCGGTGGCGGGAGAAGTCACCTATCAGGGTGGCCGGGGGTGCGCCGCTCCTTGGGGGCGCTGGGGCGGGGCGGGTGAAGGGCGGGGGTTGCGGGTGACGCGGGGGGCGGGTGTGGGGCGCAGCTCGAAGGGGGACTCCCGCACGTATTCTGGGGTCCTGTCGTGTTGCCTTCTCCGCGACCTTCCGACTCCGTCTCCTGAGAACCGACTTCGTCCTCTTGAGACTCCGACTGTGAATCCGACTGAATCCGACTGTGAAAGCGGGCCGTCATGCGCGTCTACGTTCCCCTGACCCTGAGCCGTCTCGCCGAGGCGTACAAGGCGGGCGAGCTGGGGGCCGAGACCGCCTCGGCGGTCGCCTACGCCGTGACGCCCGCGCTGCGTGAGTGGTGCGCGACGGACGACGTGGAGGAACTGGAGTACGCCGCCCTGAGCCAGGCCGCGCTCGCCTCGCTGCGGCTGATCGCCGGGGAGCCCGGGGCGGCTCGGCGGCGGGTCGTGCTGGCCGCGGACGTGGCTGACGGGGCGCTGGAGGAGGCCGGGGGCACGGGTGCGGAGGCGCTCGGTGAGGTGCGGGTCGCCGGGGTGCTGCCGTTCAAGAAGGTCGCCGCCGTGCATGTGGACGCGGAGGACGCCGAGGCGGATGTCGCCGCGGCGCTGGGGAGTGCGGGCCAGGGCGCTGACGGCGGGGACGGGGTCGAGGACCACGAGCTGCTCTGGTTCGCGACGCAGGAGATTCCCGGGCTGATCGGCTGAGGGTTCCCGCGGGGCTTCGGGGGTGCGGTGCCGGTCCGTCCTCGGGCGGGCGGGAGTGAAGTGTCGGTGGGGGCGGGTACCTTTCTGACATGGGGAAGTCGCGGCGCGGGGCGCACATAGTCTGGGACTGGAACGGGACTCTGCTGCATGACATTCATGCGGTGATCGAGTCCACGAACGCTTCCTTCGCGGAGATCGGGCTCGAGCCGATCACGCTGGAGCGGTATCGCGACCTGTACTGCGTGCCCGTCCCTCACTTCTACGAGCGGCTGATGGGGCGGCTGCCCACGGACGCCGAGTGGCAGGTCATGGACGCCGTCTTCCACAAGCACTACTGGGCGCGCGCCGAGGCCTGCGGCCTCGCCGACGGTGCCGCCGAGCTGCTCGCGCAGCGGCGGGCGGCAGGACGTACGCAGTCGTTGCTCTCGCTCGCGCCGCACGAGCACCTCGTGCCGATCGTGCGGCGGCACGGGATCGAGGAGCACTTCGTGCGCATCGACGGGCGCATGGACACCTCGCACGCGGGCAAGGCCGAGCGGATGGTGCGGCACCTGGCGGCTCTTGAGGGAGTCGCCGCCGCAGAGCGCATCGTGGTCATCGGGGACGCCGTCGACGACGCGGTCGCCGCGGCGCACGTGGGGGCGCGGGCCGTGCTGTACACCGGCGGATCCCACAGCAGGGCCTCTCTGGAAGCCGTCGGGGTGGAGGTCCCGGTGGTCGACAGCCTTTCCGAGGCCGTGGAAGTGGCCGAGCGCCTGGCCGCCTAGCGCCCCGCCCTACGTCACCGGTGCCTTGGCCCGCAGCACCGTCAAGAATTCCCTCATCCAGCCCGAGTGATCCGGCCATGCGCGGGCCGAGACCAGAGTGCCGTCGACCACCACCTCGGCGTCCCTGAACGTGGCGCCCGCCGCCTGCATGTCCAGCTCAAGGGCCGGATACGCCGTGACCCTGCGGCCGCTCAGGCCGCCGATCGCCGCGGTCAGGAGCGGGCCGTGGCAGATCTGGGCGACCGGCTTGTCCGCGTCGAAGAAGGACTTGAGGATCTTGCGGAGCTCCGGGTCGTTGCGCAGGTACTCCGGGGCCCGGCCGCCCGGGATGACCAGGGCGACGTACTGGCCGGGATCGATCTCGGAGAAGGCGAGGTCCGCGGGCCAGGTGTAGCCCGGCTTCTCCGTGTACGTGTCGAAGCCCGGCTCGAAGTCGTGCACCACGAACCGCAGCGTCTTGCGGGCGGGGGCCGCGATGTGCACGTCGTACCCCTCCTCGCGCAGTCGCTGGAAGGGGTAGAGGACTTCGAGTGACTCCGCTGCGTCACCCGTCACAATGAGGATCTTGGCTGCCATCTCGGTGCTCGCTCCCAGTCGCGCGCTGTCCGTCCGTTCCGCTCAACGTGCATCCGCCCGTCCGGTTTGCCAAGGGGGTCCACCGGTCCGGAGAGGGCGCTCATCGCCGACAAGTGGCGCGAAAGTCTCTGTGCAGAGTGTCAAAGTTCCACCCCTGCTTTTGTACACATACGGCTCATGACGACTCCGGGGTGGAGGGCGATAGCCTTGACCCGTGATCAGCGCGATATCCCGCGGGGGCGTGTACGCCCCCGCCCTGCGCCCGGGGAACACGGAGGACATCCGTGCCCGGGGCGTCGCTGACGCTTCTTCGCGGTGCGGCCCACCAGATCATCCCGGCCATCGGTCAGCGAAACCGCTGAAAATGGCGGATAACCGCCCGCTCATCTCTCACCGCGGCATAACGTCGACTTCGACCGGAGACCCCGCGTCGCGGCGTTACGTCGGATCACTTCCTTCTACGTCACGCAACGGCGCGCGACAGGAGTCAGAGGACAATGCAGACCAAGCTGGACGAAGCCAAAGCCGAGCTGCTCACACGGGCGGCCCGGGTAGCTGAGAACAGCCCGGCCGGTGGCCGCCTACCGAATGGGGCACCGAACGGGTCGAAGGGCGACGGGGCCACTCCTGACGAGGACATGGCCCTTGCGTTCCTCCAGCGCTACTACCTGCACACCGCCCCGGAAGACCTCGCCGACCGTGACCCGGTCGACGTCTTCGGAGCAGCCTTCTCCCACTACCGGCTGGCCGAGAACCGCCCACAGGGCACGGCCAACGTCCGCGTGCACACCCCGACCGTCGAGGAGAACGGCTGGACGTGCAGCCACTCGGTCGTCGAGGTCGTCACGGACGACATGCCTTTCCTGGTCGACTCGGTCACCAACGAGCTCTCACGGCAGGGGCGCGGCATCCATGTCGTCATCCACCCCCAGGTCGTCGTACGCCGTGATCTGACCGGCAAGCTCCTCGAGGTCCTCGCCGATCCCGGCACGGAGCGCCCGCACGACGCGGTCACCGAGTCCTGGATCCACGTCGAGATGGACCGCGAGACCGACCGCGCGGACCTGAAGCAGATCAGCGCCGATCTGCTCCGGATCCTCTCGGACGTACGCGAGACCGTCGAGGACTGGGAGAAGATGCGCGACGCCGCGCTGCGCATCGCCGACGAGCTCCCCACCGAGCCGACCGCGGACGACCTGCGCGACCAGGAGGTCGACGAGGCCCGCGAGCTCCTTCGCTGGCTCGCCGACAACCACTTCACCTTCCTGGGCTTCCGTGAGTACGACCTCAACGACGACGACTCGCTCGCCGCGGTGCCCGGCACCGGCCTCGGCATCCTGCGCGCCGACCCGAAGCACGACGGGGAGGAGGACCACCCGGTCAGCCCCTCCTTCAGCCGGCTGCCCGCGGACGCGCGCGCCAAGGCCCGCGAGCACAAGCTCCTCGTCCTGACGAAGGCCAACAGCCGTGCCACCGTGCACCGGCCCAGCTACCTCGACTACGTCGGCGTGAAGAAGTTCGACGAGGACGGCAACGTCATCGGTGAGCGCCGCTTCCTCGGCCTCTTCTCGTCCGCCGCGTACACCGAGTCCGTGCGCCGGGTGCCGGTCATCCGCCGCAAGGTCCAGGAAGTCCTCAAGGGCGCGGGCTTCTCGCCCAACAGCCACGACGGCCGCGACCTGCTGCAGATCCTGGAGACCTACCCGCGCGACGAGCTCTTCCAGACCCCGCCCGACGAGCTGCGCGCGATCGTCACGTCCGTCCTCTACCTCCAGGAGCGCCGCAGGCTGCGGCTGTACCTGCGCAAGGACGAGTACGGCCGCTACTACTCCGCCCTCGTCTACCTGCCGCGTGACCGCTACACCACCGGCGTCCGGCTGCGGATCATCGACATCCTCAAGGAGGAGCTCGGCGGCACCAGCGTCGACTTCACCGCCTGGAACACCGAGTCGATCCTCTCCCGGCTGCACTTCGTGGTCCGTGTCGCGCCGGGCGGCGGCCTTCAGCAGCTCACCGACGCCGACACCGACCGCATCGAGGCCCGGCTCGTCGAGGCCGCCCGATCCTGGGCCGACGGCTTCGCCGAGGCGCTGACCGCCGAGTGCGGCGAGGAGCGCGCCGCCGAGCTGCTCCGCCGCTACTCGGGCGCCTTCCCCGAGGGCTACAAGGCCGACCACTCCCCGCGGGCGGCCGTCGCCGACCTCCAGCACCTGGAGCAGCTCAAGCTCGGGCACAAGGACTTCGCCCTCAGCCTGTACGAGCCGGTGGGCGCGGCCCCCGGCGAGCGCCGCTTCAAGATCTACCGCTCGGGCGTCCAGGTCTCGCTCTCCGCCGTCCTGCCGGTCCTCCAGCGCCTCGGCGTCGAGGTCACCGACGAGCGGCCCTACGAGCTGCGCTGCACGGACCGCACGAACGCGTGGATCTACGACTTCGGTCTGCGCCTGCCCAAGTCGCAGAACGGCAACGGCGACTACCTGGGCGACGACGGCCGTGATCGCTTCCAGGAGGCCTTCGCCGCCGCCTGGACGGGCGAGGCCGAGGTCGACGGCTTCAACTCGCTGGTCCTGCGGGCCGGGCTCAACTGGCGCCAGGCGATGGTCCTGCGCGCCTACGCCAAGTACCTGCGCCAGGCGGGCTCCACCTTCAGCCAGGACTACATGGAGGACACCCTCCTCAACAACGTCCACACCACCCGGCTGCTCGTCTCGCTCTTCGAGGCGCGGATGTCCCCGGACCGCCAGCGCGCCGGGACCGAGCTGACCGACGGTCTCCTGGAGGAGCTCGACGGGGCACTCGACCAGGTCGCCTCCCTGGACGAGGACCGCATCCTGCGGTCCTTCCTCACCGTCATCAAGGCGACGCTGCGCACCAACTTCTTCCAGGAGGCGGAGGGCGGCAAGCCGCACAACTACGTCTCCATGAAGTTCGACCCGCAGGCCATCCCCGAACTCCCCGCGCCGCGTCCGGCGTACGAGATCTGGGTGTACTCGCCGCGCGTCGAGGGCGTCCACCTGCGCTTCGGCAAGGTCGCCCGCGGTGGCCTTCGCTGGTCCGACCGGCGCGAGGACTTCCGCACGGAGATCCTCGGTCTGGTCAAGGCGCAGATGGTGAAGAACACCGTCATCGTGCCCGTCGGCGCCAAGGGCGGCTTCGTCGCCAAGCAGCTGCCCGACCCGTCCGTGGACCGCGACGCGTGGCTCGCCGAGGGTGTGGCCTGCTACAAGACGTTCATCTCGGCGCTGCTCGACATCACCGACAACCTGGTCGCCGGTGAGGTCGTGCCGCCCGCCGACGTCGTGCGCCACGACGAGGACGACACGTACCTCGTGGTCGCCGCCGACAAGGGCACCGCCACGTTCTCGGACATCGCGAACGAGGTCGCCCAGTCCTACAACTTCTGGCTCGGTGACGCCTTCGCCTCCGGTGGCTCCGCCGGATACGACCACAAGGGCATGGGCATCACCGCCCGCGGCGCCTGGGAGTCCGTCAAGCGGCACTTCCGGGAGCTGGGCACCGACACGCAGACCGAGGACTTCACGGTCGTCGGCGTCGGCGACATGTCCGGTGACGTGTTCGGCAACGGCATGCTGCTCTCCGAGCACATCCGCCTGGTGGCGGCCTTCGACCACCGGCACATCTTCATCGACCCGAGGCCGGATGCCGCGACCTCGTACGCCGAGCGCCGCCGGCTCTTCGAGCTGCCGCGCAGCTCCTGGGCCGACTACAACAAGGAGCTGCTCTCCGCGGGCGGCGGGATCTTCCCGCGCAGCGCCAAGGCGATCCAGCTGAACGCCCACATCCGCGAGGCCCTCGGCATCGAGAAGGGCGTCGGCAAGATGACGCCGGCCGACCTGATGCAGACCATCCTGCAGGCGCCGGTGGACCTGCTGTGGAACGGCGGCATCGGTACGTACGTGAAGTCGTCGGCCGAGTCGAACGGCGACGTCGGCGACAAGGCGAACGACGCGATCCGCGTGAACGGCGCCGATCTGCGCGTCAAGGTCGTCGGCGAGGGCGGCAACCTCGGCCTGACCCAGCTCGGCCGCATCGAGTTCGCGCAGGCCGGCGGGCGCATCAACACCGACGCCATCGACAACAGCGCCGGCGTGGACACCTCCGACCACGAGGTGAACATCAAGATCCTGCTCAACGCGGTCGTCGGTGCCGGCGACATGACCGTCAAGCAGCGCAACACGTTCCTCGCCGCGATGACGGACGAGGTCGGGACGCTGGTCCTGCGCAACAACTACGCGCAGAACACCGCCCTGTCGAACGCGGTCGCCCAGTCCCCGTCCCTCCTCCACGCCCACCAGCGCTTCATGCGCCGCCTCGGCCGTGACGGTCACCTGGACCGGGGCCTGGAGTTCCTGCCCAGCGACCGGCAGATCCGTGAGCTCCTGAACGCCGGCCGCGGGCTCAGCCAGCCCGAGCTCGCCGTGCTCCTCGCGTACACGAAGATCACGGCGGCCGACGAGCTGATCCAGACGACGCTGCCGGACGACGAGTACCTGCGTGGTCTGCTGCACGCGTACTTCCCCGCGGCCCTGCGGGAGAAGTTCCCCGAGCAGGTCGACGGGCACGCGCTGCGCCGCGAGATCGTCACCACGGTGCTCGTCAACGACACGGTGAACACGGGCGGTTCGACGTTCCTGCACCGCCTCCGCGAGGAGACGGGAGCCTCGCTCGAGGAGATCGTGCGGGCGCAGCTCGCGGCCCGCGAGATCTTCGGTCTGAGCAAGGTCTGGGACGCGGTCGAGGCGCTCGACAACGTGGTGGCGGCCGACGTCCAGACGCAGATCCGGCTGCACTCGCGTCGCCTCGTCGAGCGCGGCACGCGCTGGCTGCTCAACAACCGGCCGCAGCCGCTCCAGCTCGCCGAGACCATCGACTTCTTCCGTCAGGGTGTCGCCGGGGTCTGGACCGAGCTGCCGAAGCTGCTGCGCGGCTCCGACCAGGAGTGGTACCAGAGCATCCGCGACGAGCTGGTGGGCGCGGGCGTCCCCGACGAACTGGCTCAGCGCGTCGCCGGGTTCTCGTCGGCCTTCCCGTCGCTCGACATCGTGGCGATCGCCGACCGCACCGACAAGGACCCGATGGCGGTCGCCGAGGTGTACTACGACCTCGCGGACCGGCTGCGGATCACCCAGCTCATGGACCGCATCATCGAGCTGCCGCGGGCCGACCGCTGGCAGTCGATGGCGCGTGCGTCGATCCGCGAGGACCTGTACGCGGCGCACGCCGCCCTGACGGCCGACGTGCTTGCCGCCGGGAACGGCGAGGACACTCCCGAGCAGCGCTTCAAGGCCTGGGAGGAGAAGAACGCGGCGATCCTGAGCCGGTCGCGGTCGACGCTGGACGAGATCCAGAGCTCGGACGCCTTCGACCTGGCGAACCTGTCGGTCGCCATGCGGACGATGCGGACGCTGCTGCGTACTCACTCGTAATCCGTAGTCGCAACAGGAAGGGCGCCCCGGGCCACCAGGCCGGGGGCGCCCTTTCGCGTATCGGGACTAGGCCGTTCATACCCCCTGAAGAGCGCCAATCGGGCATTAGCGATAATTAGTAGGATGAGCTGGCATCTGACTGGAGGGACGCATGGGAGCGATAGGTGAGCGGGGGACGCCGGACGAGCGCCCCGATGTGTCCGTAGTGGTGATCGTCTACAACGACGCCGAGCGGCTGCCGACCGCCGTGCAGTCGGTGCTCGACCAGACGCTGCACGGCGTCGAGGTCGTCATCGTCGACGACTGCAGCACGGACGGCTCGTACGAGACGGCGCGGCGCATGGCCGCCGAGAATCCCGAGCGGGTGCGGGCCTACCAGCTGCCGGAGAACAGCGGCGGGTGCGGTGAGCCCCGCAACGTGGGCATCGGGCACACCGTCGGCAGCCATGTGATGTTCCTCGACAGCGACGACGTCCTGGAGCGCAACGCCTGCCGCAACCTCCTCGAAGCGGCCGAGCGCGACGGCTCCGACATCGTCTCCGGGCTCTGTGTACGGCTGCACATGGACACGCGCAACAAGAAGCGCGACCCGTGGTACCCCTGGCTCTACGCCAGGACCCGCACCCTGGAGTCCGTCGAGGAGCTGACCGACCTGTTCGTCTGGGACACGCTCTCCACGAACAAGCTCTACCGCCGCGACTTCCTCGTCGAGAACGGCCTGCGCTTCCTCAAGGGGATGTTCTACGAGGACCTGATGTTCATCGCCGAGGCCTACCTCGCGGCCGGGCGCATCACGCTCATCCCGAACCAGGTCTACTTCTGGCACGTCTACGCGCGCGGCACGGTGAAGTCGGTGAGCAACCGGCGCCACGAGATGGTCAACTTCCAGCACCGGATGGAGATCCACCGCCGGATCGACGCGCTGCTCGCGGAGCGCGGCATGGAGGAGGTGCGGCTCGCCAAGGACATCAAGTACCTGAAGCACGACCTCGTGCTCCACCTGCGCGACCTGCCGTTCCGTGACGCCGCCTACCGGCAGGAGTTCGCCGGGCTCGCCCGCGACTATCTCGCCGGGATCGACCACGCCGCGTACGACGAGGTGCAGCCCATTCAGGCCATCTGCGCCTACCTCCTCGAACAGGGCGACTGGGAGAACCTGCTGCCCGCCGTCGACACCCTCACCAACCGCGACAAGGTCTCCTCGCCGCTCGCCGAGCGGGACGGGCGCGTCTACTGGTGCGCCGAGCACCTCGACGACCCGGTCGGACGCCACGTCCTTGACGTGACGGAGCTCGGCTACCACGCCAAGCGCCTCGACCAGATGTTCCTGCGCAACGTCCTGACGCGGTACGAGGAGTCGGCGGGGACCGTCCGCATGGCGGGCCGGGTCACCAACCCGCTCGGCGTCGTCGGCCCGGACGCCGTGCTCACCGCGGAGCTGGAGTTCAGCGCGCGCCGCCGCAGCCTGCAGACGTTCCGCTTCCCGGTCTCCGCCGTGCGGTACGAGGGCGATGCCATCGCCTGGGAGACCTCCGTCGACCTCGCGCGTCGCCTGCGTCCGCTCGGCGTCGTCGACGCGGTGTGGGACGTACGCCTGCACCTCACCGCCGACGGCGTGCGCACCAGGACACGGCTCACCGCGTGCGACCCGGGGCTCGCCGAGGGGAAGCTCCCGGTGCGGCCACGGCTGACCCGCCTTGTCGCCGACCACATGGAGCCCGAGGTCTCGCAGCGCGGGCACCTCGCTTTCCGGCTCGTCACGCGGGAGGCGGCGGCCGACCGCATCCAGGACCTGGTGGCCCGCGGCACGCACGGCGCGCCGGGGCGCCTCGCCAAGTCCGGGTTCCGCAAGGCCAAGAAGCTGCGCAAGGACCTCACGTCCGGCCGGAGCAAACTGCGCGTGTACGACGAGGTGTTCAGCCGTCTGCCGGTCAAGAAGGGCACGGTCGTCTTCGAGAGCCACCTCGGCAAGCAGTACAGCGACAGTCCCCGGGCGATCTACGAGGAGATGCGGCGCCAGGGCCTCGACTTCGACGCCGTGTGGTCCTACGCGGGCAGTCCGGAGGGCTTTCCCCGGGACGCCACGCTGGTGCGGCGCTGGTCGCTGCCGTACCTGCGGGCCCTCGCGCAGGCCGAGTTCTGGGTCGACAACCAGAGCTACCCGCTCAAGCTCACCAAGCGGCCCGGGACGACGTACATCCAGACCTGGCACGGCTCGGCGCTCAAGCGCATGGGCTTCGACGAGCCCGCGTGGAAGCTGCGCAGCAAGGGGCAGCAGCGCGAGCAGCAGCGGGTCCTCGACCGCTTCGACCGCTTCCTGGTCCGCTCCGAGCACGACGTGCGGACGCTCGCGAAGGCCCTGCGCCTGAAGGAGAAGGTGCTGCTCAGGGTCGGCTATCCGCGCAACGACGCGCTGGTGCGCGCGAAGCGGGCCGAGGACGTGAGCGGCGTACGCGAACGCGGTCCGCTGGCAGCGGAGTTGGGCATCCCCGAGGACAAGCAGGTACTTCTGTACGCGCCGACCTTCCGGCGGCACGGCGGCCGGCACGGACGCTTTGAACTGCCCTTCGACGTCGAGCGGTTCGCCGAGGAGTTCGGCGACCGGTACGTGCTGCTCGTGCGCTCGCACTACCTCAACCACGTGGTGCTCCCGCCGTCCGTGCGCGGCAGCGTCATCGACGTATCCGCGCACCACGACGTCACGCCGCTCTACGAACTCGCGGACGCGATGATCACCGACTACTCGTCCGTGATGTTCGACTACGCACTCCTCGACCGGCCGATGCTGTTCTTCACGTACGACTACGAGGAGTACGTCCACGAAGGCCGCGGCACCTACTTCGACCTGCGGGAACGGGCTCCCGGACCGGTGGTCGACACCGAGGAGGAACTGTTCGGGGCGCTGAAGGCGCTGGACGAGCAGGTCCTCGAGTACGCGGCCGCGCGGGCACGGTTCGTGGCCGATTTCGGTGAGTACGACCGGGGCGATGCCGCAAGGAGCGTCGTCGATCAGTTCTTCTCGCACTGGAGCGGCAAGTGAACCGGGACATATTCTTCGTCTCCAACAGCGTCGACGAGCTGGGCGGGGTCACCAGTTGGTCCCACCAGATGGCTCACCTCTTCGTCGAGCGCGGCCACCGCGTGCACGTCATCGGCATCACCGAGCCCGGCGTCCCGCAGGACATCGGCACCGACCTGCCGTACCCCACCACGACGCTGTACGACGAACACCCGCCGCGCGTCGGGCCGGCCCGCGGCATCAAGGGGCGGCTCAACGTGGTTCAGCACCGGCAGCGCACGCGCCGCGAGCAGGGCATGCACGAGCAGGCCGCCAAGCTGACCGCGCTCTTCGCGCGGGCCCGGCCCGGAGCCGTCGTCATCGTCACGCAGGTGTGGGCGATGGAATGGGTCGAACTCGCCGACACCAGCGGCATGGTGGTCATCGGCATGAGCCATGAGTCGTTCGCGTACTCGCGGGCGTGCTCGCGCTTCGGGCGGGTGCGCAGGCACTACAAGGACGTCGACCGGATGCTCGCGCTGACCCGCGAGGACGCCGACCTGTGGATCAGGCAGGGCATGGACAACGCGTCCTTCATGCCGAACCCGCTGCCGTTCATGCCCGATGTGCCCTCGCCGCGCACCGAGAAGGTCGTCACGAGCATCGGCCGACTGCACGACCAGAAGGGCATCGACATGCTCCTCGACACCTGGGCGGAGGTCGCGCCGCTGCACCCGGACTGGAAGCTGCGGATCTACGGCTCGGGCGAGGACGAGGAGATCCTCAAGAAGCAGTGCACGTCCCTCGGCCTCGACGGCTCCGTGGAGTGGATGGGGCGCACGAGCGACGTGCCGGGGGCACTGCGGGGCGGGTCGGTCTTCGTGCAGTCGTCGCGGGGCGAGGGCTTCCCGCTCGCGCTGATGGAGGCCATGGCGACCGCCGTGCCGTGCGCGGCCTTCGACTGCGCGCCCGGCGTGCACGAGATCGTCCAGGACGGCGTGGACGGGCTGCTCGCACGGCTCGGGAACACGGGTGAACTGGCCCGCAGGCTGGACACGTTGATGTCCGACAAGGAGCTGCGGGACCGGATGGGGGAGCTGGCCAGGGTGAACATCCAGCGCTACACGACGGGTGAAGTCGTGCGGCGCTGGGAGGAGTTGTTCGTCTTCCTGGAGCGGTAGGCCGCCGGGGCGGCTTCGTTACTTCTTGCCGCCCGTGAAGCGCTCGTACTCCTTCAGGACGTCCGCCGTCGGGCCGTCCATGCGCAGCTCGCCGTGTTCCAGCCACAGGACGCGCTCGCAGGTGTCGCGGATCGACTTGTTGTTGTGGCTGACCAGGAAGACCGTGCCCGCGCGCTTGCGCAGCTCGCGGATGCGGGCCTCCGAGCGCTTCTGGAAGGAGCGGTCGCCGGTCGCGAGGGCCTCGTCGATGAGCAGTACGTCGTGGTCCTTGGCTGAGCCGATGGAGAAGCGAAGCCTGGCCGCCATGCCGGAGGAGTACGTACGCATCGGGAGCGTGATGAAGTCGCCCTTCTCGTTGATGCCGGAGAAGTCGACGATGTCCTGGTAGCGCTCCTGGACCTGCTCGCGGGACATGCCCATCGCCAGGCCGCCGAGCCGGACGTTGCGCTCGCCGGTGAGGTCGTTCATCAGGGCCGCGTTCACGCCGAGCAGAGAGGGCTGGCCGTCGGTGAAGATGCGGCCGTGCTCGACGGGCAGGAGTCCCGCGATCGCCTTCAGGAGGGTCGACTTGCCCGAGCCGTTGGTGCCGATCAGGCCGATGGCCTCGCCCTTGTGGGCGGTGAAGGACACCTTCCTGACGGCGTGCACCTTGCGTACGCCGGACTCCTCGCCGCCCTTGCCGCGCCTGAGGATGCGGCCCAGGGCGGCGGTCGCGCTGCCGCGGCCGGTGGCGGAGCCCGCGCCGTGGACGCGGTAGACGATGTCGACCTGGTCGACGATGACGGTGGGAGCGGGAGCGGGTGCCTGGGGTGCGGGCTCCGTCGTCGGGGGAGTTGCTGTCGTCGTCTCAGCCACGGCCGTACGTCTCCTCTGCCTTCCAGAAGTAGATGAACCCGCCGGCCCCGGCGAGCAGCGCCCAGCCCACGGCCCACGCCCAGACGTGCTGCGGGAGCTGGCCCGCCTGGAAGCTGTCGATGAGCGCGAAGCGCATCAGGTCGATGTAGATGGCGGCCGGATTGCACTCCAGGAGGACCTGGAGGGCGTGCGGCAGGTGCTGGTCCTTGAGCACCGCGTCGATGCTCCACATCACCCCGGACACGTACATCCACGTGCGCAGCACGAACGGCATCAGCTGCGCGATGTCGGGCGTCCTGCTGCCCAGCCGGGCCATCACCAGGGCCAGGCCCGTGTTGAACGTGAACTGGAGGACCAGGACGGGGACCACCAGGAGCCAGGACAGGCTCGGCGGTACGCCGAAGCAGAGCAGGATCACGACCAGCGCGCCCATCGAGAACAGGAGCTGCTGGAGCTGCTGGAGGCTGAACGAGATCGGCAGTGCGGCCCGCGGGAAGTGCAGGGCACGGACCAGGCCGAGGTTGCCGGCGATGGCGCGGGTGCCGGCCATCACGGAGCTCTGCGTGAACGTGAAGATGAAGACGCCGGTGACCAGGAACGGGACGTAGTCGGGGACGTCGTGCTTGGTGTTCATCAGCACGCCGAAGATGAAGTAGTAGACCGCCGCGTTCAGGAGCGGCGTCATCACCTGCCAGACCTGGCCGAGCTTCGCCTGGCTGTACTGGGCGGTGAGCTTGGCGGTCGCGAAAGCGGTGATGAAGTGGCGGCGCTGCCACAACTGCCGGACGTACCCGGGGAGCGTGGGGCGGGCGCCGCTGACGGTCAGGCCGTGCCGGGCCGCGAGCTCGGCGGCATCGGGGACGGCCGGGTCGGGGGCCGCGGCCGCGGGGCGGGGTGGAGCGTCGAGGACCTGACTCACGTCCGCTGCTTTCACTCGGGAGCCATGGGGGTGCGAGCGGCCGGGCCTTACGTCGGGACGGGTCCGTATCGTCGCAACGTCGAGAGTAGGACGATGCGACGTCGGAACGCAACCGTATCGTCGTCACGTTCTATGCTGTCCGCATGACGACGAGCAGGCCAGGAGATGAACAGCCGCGCCGCAGGGCGCCCGCGGGTGCGGCGGTGCTCCGCGAGGACGTGACCGAGGCCATCAGGTCCGCCGTCTTCGAGGAGCTCGCGGCGGTCGGGTACGCGCGCATGTCCATCGAGGGCATCGCGCGCCGCGCGGGCGTCGGCAAGACCGCCGTCTACCGGCGCTGGCGCTCCAAGCTGCACCTCGTGCTCGACCTGGTGTCCGCGATAGCGGTCCAGGGCCTGCCGATGCCGGACAGCGGCTCCCTGGAGGGCGATCTGCGGCTGCTGTACGAGGTGACCTCGCGCGCCCTGCGGCACCCCGTGGCCTCGCAGGTGATCCCCGATCTGCAGGCGGAGGCCGCCCGGAACCCGGAGATCGCCGAGGCCATGCAGAAGGCCTTGCGGGAGGGGCAGCACGGGGTGGCGAACGGCATCGTGCGGGCCGCCGTGGCGCGGGGCGAGGTACGGGACGGGGTGGACGAGGACCTGGCCCTCGACCTGGTGTCGGGGCCGCTCTACTGGCGGTCCGTGGTGGTGCGCGCGGAGCTGCCCAAGGGCTACCTGGCCAGCCTCGCCACGGCTACGGCGGCGGCGCTGCGGGCTCTGTGAGGGCGGCTGTGGGCATCGGCGGGCGCCGACTGTGCCGACGTACCTGAACAGGAGGGGCCCAGCCGGGTGGTCGGCGACTCGGCCGGACCTGGCGGGTCAGGACCGCTTCTCGCGCCTGACGAACAGCGTCGCGCCACAGGCCAGGGCGATGGCGCCGGTGCCCACGCTGACGAGGGCCTGCCGGGTGGCGTCGTCGATGACGAAGCTGGACGAGACGTTGACGAGGAGAGCGACGGCGAGCCCGAGCCAGAGAAAGATCTTCATGGGGCAAGTGTGCGGGACCGGCTCCGGCTGCTTACTTCCGGTCCGCCTCCGGATGCGTCCGCAGCCACCCCGCCCACGCCGACGCCACCATCTCCCGCACGTCCCGCTTGGCCGACCAGCCCAGTTCCGCGGCGATCCGGTCCGCCGACGCCACCACCCGGGCCGGGTCGCCGGGGCGGCGGGGTCCCACGGTGGGCGGCAGGTCGTATCCCGTCACCTCGTTGATCAGGGTGGCCATCTCCAGGACCGAGACGCCCTCGCCGCGGCCGATGTTGAGCGTCAGATCCGTGCCGCCGGGCGCCGCGGCCAGCTTGCGGGCCGTCGCCACATGGGCCTCCGCGAGGTCCGCCACGTGGATGTAGTCGCGTACGCAGGTGCCGTCAGGCGTCGGGTAGTCCGCGCCGAAGACACGCGGCGCCGCACCGGCCGTGAGCTTCTCGAAGACCATCGGGACCAGGTTGTAGACGCCCGTGTCGGCCAGCGCGGGGCTCGCCGCGCCCGCCACGTTGAAGTACCGCAGCGACGCCGTCGACAGGCCGTGCGCCCGGCCCGTGGCGCGGACCAGCCACTCGCCCGCCAGCTTCGTCTCGCCGTACGGACTCATCGGCAGGCACGGCGTCTCCTCCGTCACCAGGTCCACGTCGGGCATGCCGTACACGGCCGCCGACGAGGAGAGCACGAAGGACGCGACCCCCGCCTCCGTCACGGCCGACAGCAGGACCCGCAGCCCCTCCACGTTCTCGTGGTAGTACCGCAGCGGCTGCTCCACCGACTCGCCGACCTGCTTCTTCGCCGCCAGGTGCACGACACCCGTGACGGAGTGTTCCCTCAGCGTGCGGGCCAGCAGATCCGCGTCCAGGGTCGAGCCGGTCACCAGCGGCACGTCCTCGGGGACGCGCTCGGCGAGGCCCGTGGACAGGTCGTCGTAGACCACGGCCCGCTCACCCGCGTCCGTCATGGCGCGGGCGACGTGCGCCCCGATATAGCCCGCACCGCCGGTGATCAGCCAGGTCATGTCAGTGAGCCTTCCGTGTGAATTCGGGTGTGCAGTGTCGCAGAGGGGTGCGTACGGGCAGTGTCAGTGACCGCCTCCGCCCACCCAGCGCGCGAGACGTCGGCGCGCCACCCCCAGCACGCCCCGCAGGCCCGGCGCGAGCCGCACCGCCAGGTTCCCCGCCTGCGTCCGGTACGGCTGGGCCAGCAGGATCCCGCGCAGCGACGGCAGCGCCGTGCGCCGCAGCAGACCCGGGCCCGCCACCGCACGCGCCGTCGTCTCGCGCGCCGTCCCGTCGCCGAAGTGCAGGCGCAGCCGCAGGTCCCATACGCCCCCGCCGAGCGCCCCCAGGTCGAGGACGGCCTCGGTCAGCCAGGTGTCCGTCCCCTCGCCGCCCTCGGGAGTGAACGCCGCCGTGCGGCGCAGCACCGGGCCCTCGCCGCTCCTGGGCACGAGCTCCACGTCGACCGTCGTCGGGCCCGCTTCCGCCACCCGCCCGTACAGCTCGTGCAGCCGCAGCGTGAGACGGCTCCCGCCCGCGCGCGGCCGCAGCTCCGCGTCCACCGCGAGCGGGAGGAGACGGATGGGGCGTACGAGGAGGTGTTCCAGCGTCACCTCGGGAAGGTCGGGGGACCAGACGGGAGTCCGGCCGTCGGCCGAGCGCGCGTAGGGAGGTGAAAGGCGCGCGGGGCGGGCGGCCACCTCCTGGAGGCGGGGCAGATCACGCGGCTCGGGGGACGCCAGGATCACGCGGGCGATGATGCGGCCCGGCGCGGGCGCCGCGTCCAGATCGGCCGTGTCGAAGGCCGCGAGGTACGCGCGCGTGGCCGTCCACCACTCCCTGCGGTACTCCGGGCTGCGCGTGGTGAGCTCCCGCGCGTACATCCGCAGGCTGTGGTCGATGAACTTGGCCCGCGCGGCCCGGGCGAGCCGCTTGCCCGCGTCGCCCGAAGCGCTCCGCGCCTCCCGCAGGATCTCGACGGCCTGGCGGTGGGCCTCGAGGCGGTCCCGCCAGTTGGCGATGCCCGAGCGGTCGAGGGAGATCGACAGCTTGGCCGCGGTGCGCCGCACGTTCCACACGTAGACGGGGTCCGTGATCAGCGCGATGCGGGGGCCCGCGGCCAGGACGCGGGCCGTGAAGACGAAGTCCTCGTACGTGAAGCGGCCCTCGGGGAAGCGGAGCTGGTGCCTGCGCAGGAAGTCGGTGCGGTAGAGCTTGTTGACGCACAGGGTGTCGTGGACCAGGCGGGGGCGCAGCTCGGGACGGGCGATGAGGCGCGGCTTCGTGTAGAGCATGGGCTGCCAGGGCGTCTCGCGGCCTGAGGGCAGTTCGCGGCGTACGCACAGGCCCGTGACCACCTCGGCGTCGTGCCGCGCGGCGGCCTCGACGAGGGCGTCCACCGCGCCCGGCGGCAGCACGTCGTCGCTGTCGAGGAACATCACGTACGCGGACGTCGTGGCCTCGATGCCGTCGTTGCGGGGGGTGCCGCAGCCGCCGCTGTTGGCGGCGCGGCGGATCGGTGTGACGCGCGGATCCTCCTGGGCGAGCGACGCGAGCAGCTGGCCGCTGCCGTCGGTCGAGCAGTCGTCGACGGCGATCACCTCGCGGACGGCGGGGCCCTGGGCGAGCGCCGAGCGCACCGCGTCCGTGACGTGCGCGGCGTCGTTGTAGCCGATCACGACGACGCAGACCTGGGGCGACGGGGGCGAGAGAGACAGAGAGGGATCCACGGGGGAAATTTTAGTGCTTGCCAGTAATTATCCGATTAGGGGGTCTTCTGCCGGTTCGTGTTGCTGTCTTCCGGGTTCCTGTCGCCGTCGCCCACACCCGTTTTCCCGTCTTCCCGGTTCGTGTTCCCGCCGCTGACCCGCGCAAGCACCTCGCCCGTCCGCGGCCCCCACGCCACCACCACGGCCTCCTCCGGCACCTTCTGGTCGGGGGAGAGCAGCAGCCAGCGCACGTCGTAGCGGCGGACGATGCGCAGGCGTTCCGCGCGGGTCGCATCCTCGGAGAGGTAGTCGCGCACCTTCTGGAGGCGGTGGTTGCGCGTGTCCTCGGCCAGCGAGGCGTCGGGCCAGGCCGGGGCGACGAGATTGGCGCCGTACGCAGGGATGGAGCGGGTGGGGTAGTAGCCGTTGGTCAGGACGACGTCGCCCTTGTCCATCTGACTCACCGCCCAGCCGTAGCCCGGCCAGCGCGGCGGCTGGTCGAAGCCCACCGGATCGAGCGCCCTCGGCACGACGGCGCCCGCCTGCAGCGTGCAGAACCCGATGGCCGCTCCGGTGGCCGCCACACCCCCCAGAGCCATGCGCCACCGGCGCCAGGGGCGGGGCGCGGCCAGCTCGACGGCGAGGGCGAACTGGAGCGGGACGAGGGTCAGCCCCAGGATGCGGCCGTAGGTGTAGTGGCCGCTCAGCCAGCCGTACGCCACGACCGCGCAGTCCAGGACGAACATCAGGACCAGCGGGTCGCGCCGGTTCCCGCGGAACCTGAGGGCGAGCGCGGGCAGGCCGATCAGCGCGAGCCAGAACCGCTGCGGCATCTCGGTGTAGAGCTGCCGGTGGATCCAGTCGACGCTCTCGTCACCGACGAGCGAGAAGACGGAGAAGTATGGCCAGCTCGCCGCGACCACCGCCGCCGTCACGGCGGTCGCCGCCCACTTCCAGAGCGCCGCGAAGGGCCGCCGGGCCGAGGCGGCGAGGGCCACCACCCCGATCACGGCGGCCACGGACGAGATCGGGTGGACGAGCAGGATCACCCCGCACAGCGCGCCGAGACCCACGTACGCCGCCACGCCCCGGGGTGACGCCGCGAGCGAACCCGCCCACGCCCACGCCCAGAACGCCAGGCCGATCGCGAACGTCGACGGGTAGGCGAGATTCCCCGTCATCGACATCAGGCCGAGGTAGCCGCTCCACCACGCCATCCGGGTGCCCCAGAGCAACACCATCGCCAACAGGGCGAGCACGGGCGCCCACTGACGTGACGTCAGGACCTTCACGAACCGGCCGAGCCCCGTGAGCAGCACGACGAGGTTCAAGGGGCCCGCCAGCTTCACGACCTCCCAGCCCCCGAGCCCGGTCGCCCGCGCGAAGACACCCTGCGCCACCGCGTACGGCGAGTAGTACGGGCTGCCCGCGCCGGGCAGGTCCGCCATCGGGTGCCGCGGATGCAGCAGGTCGGCCTTGAGCCGCTCGATCACCGCCGCGTGCTGCCCGAAGTCGCAGCACATCGGCACCCGCCAGAAGGCGAGCGACATGACGATCCAGAAGAGGCCGCCGAACACGAGGTACGGGCTCGGCCGCCACCGCTTGCGCCGGTTCAGTGCCGTCGCGCCGTGGGTCTCCCGGAGAGTCCCGAGCGTGGCCGCCATGGTCATCGCATGAGCCTCTCCGCGACACGGGCCGCCGCCCGCCCGTCGTCCAGGTCGCAGTAGGCCTCGCGGAACGCCGCGTACGCCTCCGCGTGCCGCGCCGAGAGCGAGTCCAGGTCGCGCAGCGCCTCGACGACCTCGCCGGTGGAGGCGAGCAGCGGCCCCGGGGCGCTGGTCTCGAAGTCGAGGTAGAAGCCGCGGACCGTGTCCCGGTAGTGCTCCAGGTCGTAGGCGTGGAAGAGCATCGGACGCCCGGTGTGCGCGAAGTCGAACATCAGGGAGGAGTAGTCCGTCACCAACACGTCCGCGACCAGCAGGAGTTCGGCGGTGCGGGGGTGGGACGACACATCGCGTACGAAGGGTGCGCGGGCGCCGGGCAGCCGGCCCGCCGTCAGCGGATGCTTGCGCACCAGGAGGACGTGGTCGTCGCCGAGCACGTCCTGCGCCGCGGCGAAGTCGAGCGCGGGTTCGTAGCGGAAGCGGCCGGGGGAGTAGGCGAGGTGGTCCCGGTAGGTCGGCGCGTACAGGACGATCCGCTTGTCGGGGCCGATGCCCAGCTCGCGGCGCACGCGTTCGGCGACCTTGGTGCGGTCGTCGGAGAAGAACACGTCGTTGCGGGGCGAGCCCGCTTCCATGACCTCCCCCTCGTAGGCGAGCGCCCGCCCCAGGTGGGGGGTCGAGAAGCGGTTCGGGGAGACGAGCACGTCCCACTGGCGCGAGAGCCTCGGCAGGAGGTCGAGGTGGCCGTGGTCGGCGTAGAGGGTGTCGGTGAGGTCGGTGCCGATGCGCTTGAGGGGCGCCCCGTTCCAGGTCTGTACGACGGTCTGCCCGTCCCGCCGCTCGAAGAAGTCGGGCAGATGGCCCGCGGTGACGATGCGCCGGCAGCGGGCGAGCGCCTCGTGGAAGGCCGTGCTGTGCTCCTCCACGCCCTTCGCCCCGGCGGGCACCCGCGTCTGCTGGTCCTGTGTCACCCACAGGTGCTCGACGTCCGCGCCGCGCCGCACCAGCTCCTCGTGGACCGCGCGCGGGGAGTCACCGTCGAAGTAGAGCACCGCGTCCCGCAGGGGGAGGGTGCGCTGCCGCGGATAGTGCGCGGTGCGCAGCCGGTGCTGCCGGTAGGCACCCCGCTCGCCGCGTGTGAGCACCGACCCGGCTTCGAGCAGCAGCCGGTCACCGAACCGGCGGTCGGCGGTGAACTCCCTTCCGTCCACGGTCTGGTGGGCCGGGAACGCGGCGGACACGGAGGCGAGCAGCCGCACGGGCATGCCGTCCTGCGAGGCGCCGTGCGCGGCGGTCTCACCCCCGTCGGGCCCCGCCTCCCGCAGGAACGCGTACCAGCGCCCCTCCCGCAGCACCCCGCCCCCGGGCGCCACCACTGCCCGGAAACGTCCGGCGGAACGTTCCACCGGGACGGTCACCTCCTCGTCCCTGCCGCTGTGCCGGAGCACCAGTTCCGCCGCGTCCGGGGTCGCGTCGGACACCGTGCCCTCGATCGTCAGCGTGCCGTCCGTGCTCCACGCCACCCGGTCGGCGATCGGCTGCCGGGTCAGCTCGACGACCAGCTGGCCCTGGTCGTTCGCCGACGCGCACAGTTCGCGGCCGCCTGTGCGGGACGCGTACCGGCCGGGGGGCAGGTCGAGGGCCGCCGCGAGGGACTTCAGCTTGCCGTCGGGCAGCACCAGGTTGGCCTGCCAGCGGTCGCCGTGCGGGGGCTCGACCTCCTTGGGGGCCAGGTGCGGGGTCGGCGCGATGTCCTCCAGGTCCGCGAGACGCACCCGTACGTCGAAGCGGTCGTCGCCCGGCAGCGTCACGGGGTAATCGAACTCCGCCGATGAGTGCTTGTGCGTCAGGCGCAGGGCCGTCGGACGCAGGTGGCTCGGCAGATGGCCGCTCAGGACCATGTCGTCGCCGTCCCGGCGATGGGCGTCGACCCGCGCCACGTACTCCTGGATCCGCAGCACCAGGCGCCCCTTGCTGAAGCCGAGGACGAGGCGGAGCCCGTCGCCCAGTTCCCGCACGACGGACTGGGTGGCCGGCCCGTCCAGCGGGCGTACGGCGGCCCGCCGCACCGAACCGTGGCCCGCGACGACCACCCCGAGCAGCCAGTTGCCCGGCCGCCACCGGCCGCCGGTCTTCAGCTGCTCGGGGTCGACGGTCATCTCGAACCCGGAGAGGTCGTAACAGTGCAGCCGCTGCCGGGAGTTCTCGGTGGCCTGCGGGGCGGCGACCGTCCGGGTGGCGACCCTCCTCAACTGGACCCTGCTGCTGGTCGACTTGAGGACGGCGGCCTTGACGGAGTGCCCGGGGCGCGTCGCCTCCAGGTTGCGGACGTACGCGTATCCGCTGATCCGCAGCAGCCCGTCGGGGCTCCAGCCGGCCTCCCGTACCCGGGCGATGACCGGCAGTTCGCCACGGCCGAGCCGGGCGATCTCCTGCGGCACCCGGATGTGACCGCCGGAACCGCGCGGATAGGCGGCGCTGCGCCGCACCACCCCGCGGACCTGGAAGGCGTTCTTGTTGTTGCGCTGTTCGAAGGTGAGCAGGTCGATCAGGTCGGCGGTGCGCCCTTCGCGCACGAGGTGCCATTTCACCCGCAGGGACACCGGGAGCCCCGCGATGACCCCCGGATCGGCCCGGCGCAGGAAGGCGGCGGCGCCCTTCACGAAGGCGGCGCGGTACTCGGGCCCGCCCATCGGCAGGCCCTCCAGGAAGTACACGAAGTCGTCGCGCAGGCAGGAGGTGTCGTACGTCCCCCGCATCTCGGGCGCGTGTTCGGCGAGGAAGGCGCTGACGTGCGCGCACGCGGCGATCCGGTCGCGCACGCCCTTGACGTCCGTGCGCCGCCGGGTGATCGAGCCCTCGCGCACCCGCCAGTAGTAGACGTGGTCGCTCAGCACGTCCACGGAGCCCGCGAGGAAGTGCGCGGGGATCATGACGGGCGTGTCCTCGTACAGCTTGCCCTCGGGGAAGGTGAAGCCGTGCCGGTCCCAGAAAGCCCGCCGGAAGACCTTGTTCCAGGCGACGCGGTCCGCGAGGAGGTCCAGGTCGCGGCTGATGTGGGTGCGCGAGCGCGGTTCGGTGAGCCACTTGTACTGCCAGGCCTGCTGGCGGCCGCGCTCGTTCAGGCGCCAGACGTTGCCGCTGGCGAAGTCGGACCCGGTCGAGTCCAGGCTCGCGGTCATCCGGGCGTACGCGTCGTGCGGCACGACGTCGTCGCTGTCGACGAAGGCCAGGTACTCGGCGGTCGGGGTCGCGTGCCGGACCCCGGTGTTGCGGGCGGCGCTGAGGCCCGCGTTCGGCTGGCGCACATAGACGAACCGCGGGTCCTTCGCCGCGAACTCACGTGCGATCCGCGGGCTGCCGTCCGTGGAGCCGTCGTCGACGAGCACGGCCTCCAGGTCGGCCATGGTCTGCCCGGCGATCGACTCCAGGCACTCCTCCAGAAACTCTTCGACGTTGTAGATGGGCACGACGACGCTGAGACGGGGCTGCACGGCGACCGGCCTTTCACGGGGGAGCAATCATGGGAGTACGGGCGTATTCATCCCCTTTGCCCGTTCCGGTCAATTTCTTTGCCCCCCTTCACCCCAATGAGTGATGCGGGGTCGTCGACAGGCCGTGTCCGGCTGGCTACCGTCGGTGTCCATGTCGCGCTTCTCGGTTGTCGTCCCCGCCCATCGCGTCCAGGGCTACCTGCGGGAATGCCTGGACTCCGTGCTCGACCAGTCCTTCTGCCGGGCCGGCGGCGATCTGGAGCTGATCGTCGTGGACGACGCGTCGCCCGACGCGTCCGCCGCGATCGCCGCGGAGTGTGCGGAGCGCGACCCGCGCGTGCAACTCGTACGCCTCCCGGCCCACGCGGGCGCAGGACCCGCCCGCAACATCGGCGCGGACCGCGCCACCGGCACCCATCTCCTCTTCCTCGACGGCGACGACCTGCTCCTGCCGGGCGCCCTTGAGGCGATCGCCGAGGCCGTCGACGCGGCGGACGACCCGGACGTCCTCCTCCTCGGCCACGACCGCGTCGACTGGTGGGAGAACGTGCGCGCGGGCGGCGACGACCTCGCGGGAGACCCCCTCGCCGTCACCGTCGCCCCCTGGAACCGTGTCTACCGGCGCGCGTTCTGGCAGGAGCGCCGCCTCGCGTTCAGCGACGGCCCGTACGAGGACGTGGTGCCGGTGCGCCGCGCGACCCTGGCGCCCGGCGTGCGCACCGCCGTCCTCGACAGGCCCTGCATCCGCTGGCGCGAGCGGCGCGGCGGCAGCTTCGCCAAGACGCCGGGCCGGGCGCACTTCGCGCTCATCGGCCGGTACGAGGAACTCCTTGCGGCGGCCGACCCCGCCGACCGCGCCCGGCTCGTCCCGCACGCGGCCAGGCATCTGCTCGCCGTGCTCGACGACGCGGGGCGCATCACACCGGGCGACCGCAAGGACTTCTTCCGCGGGGCGGCGCGCCTCTACCGGACGTACGGACCGGCGGGCCCGGCGGCAACCCCCGGGGAACGCGCCCTCGCCACGGCCTCGTACGCCGCCTACGAGGCGCACCGCAAGAGCCGGTCCCGCAGGAGCGGCCTCACCCGCAGGCTCAAGCAGCAGAAGAAGAAGCTGCGCGCCCGGGCCATGCGCCTCACCTACCGCGCCGATCTGCGCCGCCCCCTCGACCCCCACCTCGCGGTCTACGGCGCGTACTGGAACCGCGGAGTCTCCTGCAACCCGGCCGCCATCCACGCCAAGGCCCGCGAACTCGCCCCGCACATCAGGGGCGTATGGGTGGTCTCGTCCCGCAACAAGCACCGCGTACCGCCCGGGGTCGAGTACGTCATCGAGGGCTCGCGCGGCTACTGGCAGACCATGGCGCGAGCGACCTACCTGATCAACAACTCCAGCTTCCCCGGGGGCTTCACCAAACGCCCCGGCCAGGTCTACCTGCAGACCCACCACGGCACACCGCTCAAGAAGATGGGCCTGGACCAGCGCCGCTACCCGGCGGGCACGCACGGCATCAGCTTCCAGAAGATCCTCGACCACACCGACCAGTGGGACTACAGCCTCTCCGCGAACCCGCACTCCACGGAAATCTGGGAACGGGTGTACCCCTCGACCGCGTACGAGGCCCTGGAAGCGGGCTACCCGCGCAACGACGTCTACTTCACGGCCGGAAAGCCCGAGATCGCGGCCCTCCGCGAGGAGCTGGGGATCGGGGACGGCCGGACGGCCCTGCTCTATGCCCCCACGCACCGCGACTACCAGAAGGGCTTCTCGCCCCGCGTCGACCTGGAACGCCTCGTGCGGTCGCTGGGCGAGGAGTACGTCGTCCTGGTCCGCGCCCACTACTTCTACGGCGCCGACGCGGGCCTGCGCGCCCACCCCCGGCTCATCGACGTCACCGGCCACGCGCGCGTGGAGGACCTCTGCCTGGCCGCGGACGCCCTCGTCACGGACTACTCGTCCCTGATGTTCGACTACGCCTGCCTGGACCGCCCGATCGTGACGTACGCCCCCGACTGGCAGGCCTACCGGCTGGCGCGGGGGACGTACTTCGACCTGCTCTCGGGGCGGGCGGGGGAGACGCCGGGGGCGGTGGCGCGGGACGAGGAGGAGCTGGTGCGGTTGTTCCGGGACGGGGCCTGGAACTCGGCGGAGGCGACGGCACTCCGGGCGGCCTTCCGGGACCGGTTCTGCCCGTACGACGACGGAAGAGCCGCCGAGAGGGTGGTCCGGCGGCTCTTCCTGGCGGATCAGCCCCGCTCGTAGGGGGAGCGCACCGGGAAGTACGCCGCCAGGAACGCGCGCATGGCCAGGGCCATTTCCTCGTCCGTCAGTTCGCTGTTCGGGGACTCGCCGATGCAGAAGGCCGTCTTGTTGCGGCCCTGGAGCAGTTGGCCGAGGCGTGCGTGGTCGGTGCGGGTGCCGATGTCCACGAAGTCGTACGCGATGCCCGCGGGCACCGCGCGGCCGGTGAGGTACGCGTAGTGGTGGTGCAGGGACGAGACCAGGGCCAGGTCGCCGTTCGAGCGGAAGCGGCTGCGCGCGGTCGCCCCGAGTTCCTCCGGGAAGCGTTCGGTGAGCTCCGCGAGGACGCTGCGGTGCAGGGCGTAGGGGGCGTGGAAGAAGCTGTGGGTCGTGGTCCTGCCGAACGCCTCCCGCAGCAGCTCCCGGTTGTTCTTCGCCGCCGCCAGGTAGCCCTCGTCCTCCGGGGACACGGGCGTCGCGGGCACCGAGGCCGACGACCAGAAGAAGCGGGCGGTGCCCGAGCTGAGGAAGAACGTCTCCGGGGTGGTGGGGCGCCCGAGGAACATGTCGTCGTTCAGATAGAGGAAGTGCTCCGACAGGCCCTCGATGCGGTGCAGTTGGCTCTCGATGGAGTGGGAGTTGAAGGTGGGGAGCGCGGCGTCCGGATCGGCGAAGAGGTCGCGGTGGTCGATCACCGTGAGGCCCGGGTGGTCCTCGTCGAGCCACGACGGCCGCTGGCCCGCGGTGACGAGGTGGACGTGCCGGATCCAGGGCGCGTACATCGCCAGGGAGCGCAGCGAATAACGCAGTTCGTCGCGGTTGCGGAAGCGGACGGCGCCATGGTCCGGCGACGTGTCGTCCTCGGGCCTGCCGAGCGCCTCCGCGCGGCGGGCACGCCACTCGGGGTCGGAGTCGTCGACCCAGGTGTAGACCGCGTCAATGGGGAAGTCGACGTCACCGATGAGGACTTGGGCGAAGACGTCCGGCGTCGGGTACGTGCGATCGCCCACCCGCAGAGTGGCGGTGGGCGCCAGCGAAGGCAGCTCGGACCCGGCGAGGGTGGTGCCGAAGGGGGCGCGCCGGGCGTCGGCCCCGGTCCCGGCGACGCTGCCGTCGACCCGCGGCCAGAACGCCACCGTGCAGGCCTGCTGAACGCCGTGGCGCAAGGAGAGCGTCGTCGTGGTCACCGGCTTGAAGAGCTTGATGCCCGCGACCTCGCCGATGCCGTCGAGCCGCTCGGCGAGCACGACGCCGGGGGCCGCGTCCCGGGGACGGATCAGTTCGGCGTAGACGGGCTGGCCGTGCAGGGACTCGGAGAGCGCCTTGAGCGCCCCCTCCCGCTCGTCGTCGGCCACGGCGAGCGTGTGCGTGGTGCCGGACGTACGGACGAGGACGTACGGGATGTCCGCCGACTCCAGCGCGGTGGCCGCGATCTCGAGGTTCCAGTCCGTCATGGCCGGCGCGAGGATGTCGTCGCGGCGCTCGGCGAGCCGGCCCACGGAGCGGATGAGCAGGCCGCTCGTGTCGGCGGCTGCGATCTCGTCCTCGCGGGCACGCTCCTCGGTGCTCGGCGGGGCGTCCAGGGTGTACGGCGTGGTCGGGCGGAAGCCGCTGCCGCCGGAGGCGACACCGAGCGCCACCCGGTCCGCGCGGTCGTCGAGGCGCTCGGGGGCGTCGCGCCGCGCCACGAGCCGGGAGTACAGCTCCTGCCAGCGCGCCGTGACGTCGGCGGAGGAGAAGCGGGCGTAGACGCCTTCGCGTGCGGCCCGGGCGTAGGACCTCCTGGTCTCCGGATCGCCCATCAACTCACCCATCGCCGCGGCCAGTTCGCCCACCTCGCCGGGCGGCACGAGCAGCCCGTCGACGCGGTGCCTGATGATCTCGGCGGGCCCGGTCAGGACGTCGTACGCGACCACGGGCACACCCGCGGCCAGCGCTTCGAGCAGCACGAGGGGGAACGCCTCGTTGTGGCCCGCGGTCATCAGCGTGAGCCCCGCCTTGGCCCACTCGGCGGCCATGTCCTGGCAGGGGCCGAGGAGTTCGACCCGGTCCTGGAGGCCGAAGCCGTCGACGAGGCGGCGCAGGCTCTGCTCGCGGTGGCCGCCCCCGAAGACGCGCAGGGTCCAGTCGGGGTAGGCGTCGGCGACTTCGGCGAAGGCGCGTACGGCGTGGTCGACGCGCTTCTCGCCGGTGAGGCGCGCGGCCGTGACGATGACCTTGCTCTCGCCGTCGGCGCGGGGCCTGAAGCCGTCCGGCACCGCGTTCGGGATGACCGCAAGCTCGGGGGCGGTGGCGCCGAGGGACTCCGCGATCCAGTCGCGGGTGCGGTCGGTGAGCGTGACCAGGGCGTCCAGGCGCGGCGCGTGCAGGAGCAGGGGTTCGCCGGAGGGGCCGCGGCGCTGGGTGGGGCGGTGCTCCTGGTGCACGGTGACGACCCTGGCCGGGACGAGTGCGACGGCGGCGGCCATCAGGGCGGGCGTCGTGGTGACCAGGACGTCGGTGTCCAGGGTGGTCAGGGCGGCGGCCATCTCGATGTCGGAGAGGCGGTCGAAGGCGGACTCCCAGGAGGGCTTGATCAGTTCGCTCGGCAGCGCGGCCAGGGTGCGGCAGGCGGCCTCGTCCAGGCGCGAGCCGCGCACCGGACGCTCGGGGGAGACCGTGCGGTCGACGAGATAGCGCACGGGGAGGCTGCGGGCCTCGGGGAAGAACGGCTCGGGGCGGGTCCGGAAGACGGAGATGACCTCGACGTCGTGCCGGTCCGCGAGGTGCTGCGCCTGGGTGTAGGTGGCCAGCTCGGTGCCGCCCATCTCGTCGCCCCAGCCGAGGAGGTACGTGATCTTCATGAGGTCTCCTTCATGAGGCCAGGGCCGTGATGTCCCAGCAGGTGACCGCGAAGCCACCGGACTTGGTGAAGTGCGCGTGGGCGCGGACGAGGGAGCCGCCGGGCAGGGCGAAGACACGGAACGGGGTCGGGCAGGCGGCCGAGGGGTCGCGCACGTCGGAGAGCCGGCGGCCGAGGGGGAGCGGGGACGAGCCGCCCTGGGCGTCCGCCGTGACGTGGAAGTCCCACACCCACTGGCCCTCACTCGCCCCCGCCATCTCCCCGAGCGGCAGCCGGAAGCTGAACTCCGCGCCCTCCCACACCGCCCCGACGGGCACGGTCACCCCGTCCCGCCGCCGCACGGCCTGCGCCCGCCACCGCCGCGACGCGCCCGCCATGACGAGCCGCCCGTGTACGACGATGCCGTCACCGCCGGGCACGAACCGCACGAGCTCGGCGCGCGGCCTTGACCGCGTCACCTGCAGCACCGCGCGCCCGCTGCGGCACCGGACGACGCGGATGAGCGTTCCGGTGCGGGGGTCGGGGGCGTGCCGGACGGTGGGCGTGGGCGGCAGTTGGGCGTCCCCGTCGATGCCGATGCCGCGCCGCAGTACGCGTCCGCGGGCGTCGGCGGTGACGACCGTGAGCCGCCAGACACCTTCACCGAGGCGGGGGCAGCCAGGGGTGTTCTCGGCGGCGAGCGCGTCCCGCAGCGTGCCGGTCCCGGCCAGCAGCAGACCGCCGTGCGCGTGCTGTTCGAACGCGAGCGGGATACGGAACCTGCGGTGGCCGCGCGAGATGACGAGCTGGGCCCGCTCGACCTGCTCGTCGGGGAGAGCGGCGACGGCGACGTTGAGCGTACGGCTGTCCCGGATCGAGAGATGCACGGGCGCCAGGAGGGCCTTAGCCCCGCCGCCGACCCGGCCCGCGGCGGCGCGTTCCGCTCGGAAGCGGGTGGTCCGTGCGGTGGCGAGGAGCCGCCGTGCCGCGGGCGGCAGGGCCGGGGTCATGGCGCGAACCCAAATGCGAACCCAAGCGTGAACCCAATGTGGTGCATTGTGCCACTTTGCCCGTTGTTCACCCCGGGGCAGGGGGAGGCCGCGTGCGGGTCACCCGCGTGGCGGACGCACGAGTGACTTGTGGCGATATGTGTAAGTTATTCCCTCAATGATCAGTCCCCTCGCGCAGTTCCAGAGCCGCAAGGAACCATCCGCACCGCCGCCCGCCCCGCCATCCGCACCACCGTCCTCGCCGCGGGCCGGAGCCCCCTCTCCGGCCCGCTTCCCGAAGGCCATGGCCGCGTGCCACCGCTGGGCCGACCCCGCGGCCGTCGCCGTCGCGACCCTGCTCGTCGCCTGGCGTGCGAGCGCGCTCGGCCAGTGGATCGTGGACGACGCGGCCATCACCTTCGCCTACGCCCGGAGCATCGACGAGGGCCTCGGCCCCGTGCAGCAGCCGGGCGCCGACCCCGTCGAGGGGTACTCCAACCCCTCCTGGCTCGCGCTGCTCGTCGTCGGCCGCAGGCTCGGCCTCTTCGACCACGGCGCGCTCCTCGGCGTCAGCGACCTGGTGCTCTACCCCAAGGCCCTCGCGCTGCTCTGCACGGCGGGCGTCCTCGCCTGCGTGGCCGTGGCGGCGCGCGCCGTGCTGCCGGGCCGGTCCTGGGCCGTGACGTCGCTGACCGGCGCCGTCCTCGCCGCGAACCTGTCGTACGTGGCGTGGTCCTTCTCGGGGCTCGAGAACCCGCTGTACGCACTGACGGCCGCCGCGACCGGCGCCCTGCTCGTCCGGGCGGCCGTCCGCGGCACCCTGCTGCGGCCCGCCGTCGCCGCCACCGCGGGGGCCGTCGCCCTGCTCGCCGCGCTGACCCGCCCGGACGGCGCGGTGCTCGCCGCCGCCTACCCGGTCACCGTCCTGCTGTTCCTGCGCAAGGACCACCTCGCGCGGGCCGTGCGGGCGGTGGCGCTGAGCTGCGGCACCTTCGCGGTGCCCTACGCGGCGTTCCTGCTGTGGCGTCGCGCGACCTTCGGCCTCTGGGTCCCGAACACCGCGGTCGCCAAGGCCCAGCGGCCCCCACGACTCGGTCAACTCGCCGCCACCGGTGAGCTGTTGACGTACGGCGGCTGGGCGCTCGCCCTGATCGGCGCGGCCTGCGCGGGCATCGCGCTCGCCCGCCCCGGACCGTCCCGCAGGGCCCTGGTCGCGCTGCTCGTCCCGCTGGCCCTGACCCTCCTGGCGTACGGCGTGCTCGGCCGCGACTGGATGGCGCTGTACCGCTTCGCGACCCCGGTGTGGGTGCTCGCCGCGACGGCGCTCGCCCTTGCCGCGGCCACCGTCTGGCGCGCGGAACGACCCCGCGCGCGCGTCCTGACCGGCTGCGCGCTCGCGGGCGCCCTGCTGCTCGCGGTCACCGGACAGGCCGCGCAGAACAGCAGGTTCGTCGACCGCCCCACCCTGTCCATGTGCTTCGTCGCCGAGCGTTACGGCCACACCTTCAACGCGTACGCCGCGTACCTGGGCCTGCGCGACGCCACCGTCGCCCTGCCCGACCTCGGCGGCACCCTGCTGACCTCGCGTCTGCGTGTCGTGGACGTCGCGGGCCTGACCGACCGCCGGGTGGCCGCCGCGTACGCGGCCGGAGACCCGGCCGGCCTGCGCCGCTACGTCCTGCACGAGGTGCGCCCCGAACTGCTCCACGTCCACGCCGCCTGGACCGCCAAGTCGGGCCTGACCGCGCCCCGCCTGGCCGCCGCGGGCTACGTGCCCCTCTACCGCGAGGGCAACGGAGGCGACTACGTCCTGACGGCAGCGGTACGCGACCCGGCCCGGATCACCGCGCTCCGCGCGCGCGTGGGCCCGGCCCTGGACGCCATGGTCGCCGAGATGCGCCCGGCGGGCTGCGGCCCCGCCCTGCGCGCGGGCGAGGGGGCCCCGGCATGACGACGGCTCTCCCGCGCCAGACCCGGCCGCTCCCCGGACCGGTCACCCCCGACGCCCCCGAGTCCCGGGTCGACTCCCTCACCGGGATGCGTTTCCTCGCCGCTTTCGCGGTGTTCGTGCACCACTTCACCGGGCTCAGCGCGTACGGCGGCGTCGCCCACGCGCCGCTGCTCTTCCCGTACTCGCGCCTTGGCGCGACCGGGGTCGACTTCTTCTTCGTGCTCTCCGGCTTCCTGCTCACCTGGGGCCACCGCCCCGGCGCCCGCGCCGGCCTCTTCTACTGGCGCAGGTTCGGCCGCATCTGGCCCGCCCACCTGGTCGCCACCGTGCCCTGCATCTGGGTCTTCTACCTCTGGGGAGGCGTGCCGACGGACGTCCTGAGCTTCGTCGCCTCGCTGTTCCTCGTGCAGACGTGGTTCCCCGGCGTCACCCCGATGTTCCCCGGCAACGGCGTCGCCTGGACCCTCAGCGTCGAGGTCTTCTTCTACCTCCTCTTCCCCTTCGCGATCCGCCACGTCCTGCGCCTGCGCACCCGCACCCTCGCCGTGCTCGCCGTCGGCGGGCTCGTCGCGATGTGGGCGCTCAACTGGTGGACGGCCACCCACCTTTCGCCCTTCGCCAGCGAATGGGTCATGCGGCACCCGCTGACCCGGCTCCCGGAGTTCGGCGTGGGCATGGCCTGCGCCCTGGCCCTGCGCCGCGGACACCGGATCCGCGTGAGCCCGCCGGTGCTCTTCGCCTGCTTCGTCGCCTACGCCGTCGTCCACAGCCACCGCGCGGCCCTGTTCGGTCCGTACGCGGCGGGCCAGCTCACCTGGGCCCTGCGGTCGGTCGCGGCCCTCTTCGCCGTCCTGTTCATCGCCGCCTACGTCCAGCGCGAGCTGTCCGGCCGCCGCGGCTGGCTCTGCTCGCGCCCGATGGTGCTGCTCGGGCTCTGGTCGTACGCCTTCTATCTGCTGCACCAGACCCTCAACCGGCTGATCCTCGACACCTGGGGCCGCCCGCAGCCGGAGAACGTCGCGGTGTTCACGCTCCTCGGCGTCGGCGTCGTCGTGACGGCGCTGTCCTGGGCGCTCTACACGTACGTCGAGGAACCGGCGAGGAAGTGGTGTGCCCGGCGGACCCCGCGCAGCTGTGTCGGTACACGCTAAATGCGTGTGATGCCGGAAGGATCCACGTTCAGGCCCTGTGTACCCGTGTAGGAGGAGACGTGCACCAGTCCGCGTACGAACAGATGGAACTCTGTGTGCAGCAGTACATGCCCGTGGGCAAGCGGCACCGGGTGGTCGATCTCGGGGCCCGGGTCTCCGACGGGCAGACCCGCACCCACAAGACGCTGCTCGAAGGGCGCGACACGGAGTACGTGGGCGTCGACGTGCTCGACGGCCGCAACGTCGACGCGGTGATGACGAAGCCGTACCGCATCCCCGTGAAGTCCCGCAGCGCCGACTTCGTCATCTCCGGGCAGGCGTTCGAGCACATCCCCTTCTTCTGGGCGACGATGCTGGAGATCGCCCGCGTCCTGAAGCCGGAGGGCATCGCCTTCGTGACGGCGCCCTCGCGCGGCCATGTGCACGACGCGCAGGACTGCTGGCGCTACTACCCCGACGGGTTCCGTGCCCTGGCCGCCTACACCCGCCTCGAACTCCGCGAGGCCTACACGGACTTCCCGCCCATGAACGGCATCCGGCACGCCTACGGAAGCATCGACGCCAAGCACGCCTACTGGGGTGACTCCGTCGGCGTGTTCCAGCGCCCCAAGAACTACCCGGGCCTCACCATGGCCTTCGTGCGCGGCACGACCAACTGGTGGGCGAACAGGATCGGCGGCGTCGACGGAGTCCCGCTGCCCAAGCCCGTCGAGGGCCGCGCCGACTGCGGCAGGCCGAAGGTGGTGGCGCCGCGCGAGGCCGACGAGCAGTCCGTTTCGGTGGCAAGTGATGTCAAATGACTTCATGTTGACGGAATGTGACATTAGGCGTGTTTGGCGCGTACTGTCCGCTCCCATGGCATGGCGACGCGCTGTGAATGGCGCACTGAAGCAACTGACCGGATATCAGCTGACCCGCAGGCCGGTGCCGGCCCAGCGAGCCGCGGCCGCCCCGGCGCCGAAGCCCGCCCCGGCCCCGAAGCCGAAGCCGAAGGCCCTCAACCTCCCCGCCGACTACGACGAGGAGGCGAAGGAGATCATCCGTGCGGTGAAGCCGTACACGATGACCTCTCCCGAGCGGCTGAACGCCTTCATCCTGGCGACCCGGCACGTGGTCCGGCACGACATCCCCGGCGGCATCGTCGAGTGCGGTGTGTGGCGCGGAGGTTCGATGCAGGCCTGCGCCAAGGCGCTGCTCGCCGTCGGTGAAACCGAGCGCGACCTGTACCTCTTCGACACCTACGAGGGCATGACCCCGCCCACCGAGGAGGACCTGCGCCTCGACGGCAAGTCCGCCGAGGAACTGCTCAAGCTGCAGGGCAAGGACCGCCCGATCTGGGCGGTCGCCTCCCTCGACGACGTCAAGTCCGGCTTCGAGAAGGTCCCGTACCCCAAGGAGCGCGTGCACTACGTCAAGGGAATGGTCGAGGAGACCGTCCCGCGCGAGGCACCCGAGCAGATCTCGATCCTGCGCCTCGACACCGACTGGTACGCCTCCACCAAGCACGAACTGGAGCACCTGTACGCGCGGTTGGTCAGCGGCGGCGTCCTGCTCATCGACGACTACGGCTACTGGCAGGGCTCACGCCAGGCGGTCGACGAGTTCATGGACAAGACCGGCGAGCGGCTGCTGCTCCTGCGCATGGACGAAGGACGCATCGCCGTGAAGCCCTGACCGGGCGGCGACACGTGAGCGGGCCCGTGCCCGGCGGCCTCGGCCACCGGGTGCCGGGCCCTCTCGCGCGATCACTCGAATGGCTCTGGGCGGGTGACCCGGAAGGGCGGTGGTTGTTAACCGAGTGGCCCTCGGCAGGACGCGCGGCCGTGCCCGTCAGCTCTCCGGAAGGAATGTGCGCAGCGCATGACACCCCGACTCGCCGTCGTCGTCCCCGTCTACAACGTCGAGGAGTTTCTCGCCCCTTGCCTCCGGTCGCTGGCCGAGCAGACCATGCCGGACATCGAGGTCGTGATGGTCAACGACGGGTCGACCGACGGGAGCCCGCGCATCGCCCGCGAGTTCGCCGCCGATGACGCCAGATTCCGCCTCGTCGAGCAGGAGAACGCGGGGCTCGGTGCGGCCCGCAACACGGGGGTGCGCGAGGCGCGGGGCACGTACCTGACGTTCGTCGACAGCGACGACGTCGTCCCACGGGACGCGTACGAGCGGATGCTGGCGGCCCTGGAGAAGTCGGGTTCGGACTTCGTCACCGGCAACGTCCACCGGCTGCGCTCCGGCGACAGGAGCGAGCAGTCGCCGATGTTCCGCACGATGATGGGCAGCGACCGCAGCGGCACGCACGTCACCCGCGACTGGGAGCTGCTCGGCGACCGCATCGCCTGCAACAAGGTCTTCCGCAGGGACTTCTGGGACCGCCACGCCCTCACCTTCCCCGAAGGCGTCCTGTTCGAGGACACCCCGGTGATGATCCCCGCCCACTTCCTCGCCGAAGCCGTGGACGTACTGAAGGAGCCCGTCTACCTCTGGCGCGACCGCGACGGCTCCATCACCACCCGCCGCGCCAAGCCCCGCGCCGTCCGCGACCGCACCGCCGCCGTCCTCGCGGCCAGCGGCTTCCTCGCGTCGAAGGCCGCCGGGGCGACGGGCACACCGCAGGGGGAAGTCCTCGCGGAGGCCAAGCGGCGCTACGACACGACGGTGCTTTCCGGGGACCTGTGGCTGTTCATGGAGGCCCTGCCGCACGGCGACTCCGCGTACCACGACGTCTTCATGGAGCAGGCCAACGCCTTCGCCGACACCGTCGACCCGGCGGTCCTGGCCGCGCTGCCGCTGTCCCTGCGCGTGCGCTGGCAGCTCATCCGCGGGCGCCGGGTCACCGACCTGCTCGCCTTCATGGCGTACGAGAAGTCCAACCCCGGTGCCTTCAGGGTCCGCGGCCTGCGCGGGCGCCGGGCCGAGTACCCCGGGATCAGGGGGCTGCCGCGCGCGACCGTCGCCCTGGAACGTGCCGATCTGCCGCTCTCCGCGCAGCTCACGCACGTCGCCTGGGACGACCGGGGCAAGCTGCGGCTCAAGGGGTACGCCTACATCCCCAACCTGCCCGCGGGACGTGTCGGGGCGCGCGCCAGGGTCGCCTGGCTGCGGGCCGGACAGCGGCGCGTCCTGCCCCTGAAGCTGCGCACGGTACGGGCGCGCGAGGCGACGTACCGCTCCAAGCAGGGTCTGCACAGCTACGACCGGTCGGGGTTCGAGACGGTCATCGACCCCCGCAGGACCGTCACCAAGCGGCGCAGCACCACCTGGAAACTGGAGATGGGCGTCGTCAGCGCGCTGCTGCCGCGCACCGGGCCGGTCAGGACGAGCAGCCCGCCGCGGCTTCCCGTGCGGTACCTGGAGGAGTTCCTGCGGGTGGCCGTCACCCTCAGCAAGGGGCGGCTGAGGCTGCGCACGGAGCGGGTGGCGGCGCGGCTCGTCACGCACGAGGGCTGCGGCGGCACCATCCGGCTGCACGGGCGGCTCGCCCCGGAGGAGGCCCGGGGCGTCGACGCCCTGCGGGTGGAGAACTGGGCCACCAAGGAGACGCACCACGTCCCCGCCCTGGTCAACGGCCGTGACTTCAGCGCCGACGTGCCGCTCGGCCTCTTCCACGCCGGTGAGGACGAGCGCACCGGCGAGCCCCGCGAGGCCGACCCGTGGGGCGTCTCGGTGGTCCACGAGGGCGGCGACAGCACACCGCTCGCCGCCTGCCCCGACGTGCCGGCCGGGCGGTACGGACTCCTGCCGGGCCGTGAACTCCTCGTCCTCGCCAACGCGTCGGGGAACCTGGAGTTGCGCGACCAGACCGTGCGCCCGCTCGCGGACACCGTGACCTGGGGGGACGAGCTGATCGTCGAGGGCAGCCACCCCGACGCCCGGACCCGCGCCGGGGAGCTGGTCCTCGTGCACGGCGGCCACGGCGACGAGGCCGTGGTGCCGGTGCGGATCGAGGGCGGGCGGTTCGTCGCGGCCCTGCGGCCCGAGGCCGTGCCCGGCCCCGGAGGGACCCTGCCGCTCGCCGAGGGGCGCTGGAACCTCTTCCTGCGCGCGCCGGGCGAGAGCGACCCCGAGCAGTACACCGCCGTGTGCGTGGCCCCCGGCAAGGGCCGTGAACTGCCCCTCGTACGCACCAGATCCGGCCGTGAGATCAGCCTGGAGCGCCACGCCCACGACGGCCTCCACCTGCGCGCCGGCTCCTCGCTGCCCGTCGCAGACCGGGGCGGCCCGCGCCAGCGCAGGCTGCGCGAGGAGTACGCGGCCCGGCGCGGCGGGCCGCTGCGCGACGCCGTCCTGTACTGCAGCTTCGACGGACGGCAGTACTCCGATTCGCCCCGCGCCGTGCACGAGGAACTGGTCGCCAGAGGCGTTGAGTTGGAGCACCTGTGGGTGGTCCGCGACCAGCAGGTGGCGCTGCCCGGCAGCGCCACGCCGCTCGCCCTGTGGAGCGCCGAGTGGCACGAGGCCCTCGCCCGCTGCCGGTACATCGTGACCAACACCCAGCTGCCCGCATGGTTCGAGCGCGCCGAGGGCCAGTACGTCGTGCAGACCTGGCACGGCACCCCGCTCAAGCGCATCGGCCGTGACCTCGCGGGCCACGCCTCCGCGGACCGCGCCTACATGGCGACCCTGCCGGGACGCGCCGACCAGTGGAGCCTGCTGGTCTCACCCAACCGCTTCTCGACGCCCCTCCTGCGCGGCGCCTTCGGCTACACCGGTGAAGTCCTGGAACGCGGCTACCCGCGCAACGACCTGCTGCACGCCGCCGACCGCGCGAAGGTCGCGGCCGCCGTACGCGAACGGCTCGGCATCCCCGAAGGCCGACGCGTCGTCCTGTACGCACCCACCTGGCGCGAGAACCAGCCCAAGCAGGCCGGCCGCTACGCCCTCGACCTCCGGCTCGACCTCGACGCCGCCGAGCGCGCCCTCGGCGACGACACGGTGCTCCTCGTCCGCAGGCACTACCTCGTCGGCGGCACCGTCCCCGGCTCGGATTTCGTGCGCGACGTCACGCGCCACCCCGATGTCAGTGAGCTGCTTCTGATCAGCGACGTCCTGGTGACGGACTACTCGTCCCTGATGTTCGACTTCGCGCAGACCGGGCGCCCGATGCTCTTCCACACCCACGACCTCGACCACTACCGCGACACCCTGCGCGGCTTCTACTTCGACTTCGAGGCGCGGGCGCCCGGCCCGCTGCTCGCCACGAGCGACGAGGTGATCGCCGCGCTGCGCGACCCGCGGGCGGCCACCGCCCCGTACACCGGCAAGTACGACAGCTTCCGCGAGGTCTTCTGCGACCTGGACGACGGAAACGCGGCGGCGGGAGTGGCGGACGCCATGCTCGAAGGAGGCCGCGCATGAGCACGCCGGACCTGCACGACGTCAGCTGCGTCGTGGTCGCCGGTACGGACGCCGAGGCGCTGCGGCAGTCCGTGCGGTCCGTGCTCGACCAGACGATGGGCAACGTCGAGGCGGTCCTCGTCGACCCCGGCGCGGACGGCCCCGCCCGGGTCGCGGCACGGGAACTCGCCGCCGACCAGCCGCACCGGGTGCGCCTGGTCCGTGCCGACGGTGAGCTGCCGGTCGCCGCCGCGCGGAACCTCGGGCTCGACGCGGCTCGCGGACGGTACGTCATCGTGCTCGGCGACGGTGAACTCCTGGAACCGCACGCCTGCCGCAACCTCTTCGACGCGGCGCGCTCCACCGGGGCCGACCTGGTGGCGGGACGCTGGATGCGGCTCACGGGCAGCGGCAAGAAGGAGCGCGGGCCCGGCTGGCAGGCCCAACTGCACGCCACGACACGGAGGATCGAGAACCTCGCCGACGCCCCCGAACTCGTCGCGAGGGACTCACTGGTCACCGGATTCTGCGTCCGCCGTGACGCCCTTGACCGGTTGCGCCTCCGCTACGCGCTTGACCTCGACCACAGCGAGGTCCTCTTCGGCGTCGAGGCCGCCCTCGGGGCCCGCGCCCTCACCCTCGTGCCGAACCTGATCACCACCCACCGCGCGCCGCCCGCCCCCGCCCGCGACACCCCGGCGCTCGCCGCCGCCAACGCCCGCGTCACCGGCCTCCTGGTGAGCCTGGGCCGCCTCGACCTGGCCGACCGGCGCGAGCGGTCCTTCCTCGTCGACCACGTGCTGCCCTGCGCCCGTACGTTCCCCCGGCTCACCGCCGAGGAGCGGCGCCGGGCCACCGACGGGATCGCCCCGCACCTCGCAGGCCGCGTGGACATGCGGGCGCTGGACGCGCTCGCCCCCGTGGAGCGGGTGTGCGTGCGGCTGCTCGCGGACGGCGACACGGACGGCGTCCTCGCGGCGGCGTACGCACTCGCGCGGCCCGGCACCGTCGTCTCGGAGCTGACCGAGCGGGAGGGAAAGGTCCACTGGCGCGCGGACGGGCTCGACGACCCCCGCGTACGGGAACTGCTCGATGTCACCGAACTCGGCCACCAGCACCAGGAGTTGACAGGGGTACGCCTCCTCAACCGCCTCACCAGGTGCGACGTCGAGGCCGGCAAGGCGGTCCTCGAAGGGCGGGTCGTGCTGCCCGGCGGCCTGGTGCCCGACCGGCCGCCGCTCACCGCCTGGCTCGACGTGCGGGCACGCGACGCGGGACGGCGCGGCTTCCGGGTACCCGTGGACGAAGTGCACTACGACGGCGGCGCGGTCCTCTGGCGGGCCACGGCCCTCCTCACCGCCCGGCTGCGGGACCTCGGCATCGGCGACCGCGTATGGGAGCCGCGGCTGCGACTCAGCGCCGGTGGCCAGGACCTGACCACCGAACTCGTCGCCGAACCGGAGACCGTGGGGCAGAGTCCATGCGTCACCGTCACCGACGCGAACACCCTGGAACTGCGCCCCTTGCCCCGCCACCGCGTCGCCCGCACGCTGCGCGCGGCCCTGCACTACGCCACCCACTTCAGGCCCGCGCGCAAACTGCGGCTCCGGCTGCGCGCCCTGCGCAAGCGGTGGGACGGGCTCAGCGGCAAGGCGGTCAAGCTGCGCGTCTACCGGCGGGTGCTGCGGCGCCTCCCCGTCAGCAAGGGCTCGGTCGTCTTCGAGAGCCATATGGGCAGGTGCTACGGCGACAGTCCGCGCGCCGTCCACCAGGAGATCGTCGACCGGGGCCTTCGGCTGCGCTGCACCTGGGCGTACGCCACTTCGGCCGACGGCTTCCCCGACTCCGCCCGCCTGGTACGCCGTTGGTCCTGGCGGTATCTGTGGGCACTCGGCCGCGCCGAGTTCTGGATCGACAACCAGGGCTTCCCGCACGCCCTGGACAAGCCACGCCACACCACGTACCTGCAGACCTGGCACGGCTCCGCGTACAAGCGCATGGGCTTCGACGAGGCGCGCCTGAAGACGCAGAACGCCCCGCAGCGCGCACGCCTGCGGCAGGCCGTCGACCGCTTCGACCACTTCCTGGTGCGCTCGGAACACGACGTGAACACCCTCGCCCGTGCCTACGGCATCCCCGAGGACCGGCTGCTGCGCTGCGGCTACCCGCGCAACGACCGCCTGGTCGCGGCACGCGCCCGCGACGAGGCCTCGGGCCGCTTCCCCCGCCCGTCCGTGGCCGCCGACCTGGGCATCCCCGACCACAAGACGGTGGTCCTGTACGCGCCGACGTTCCGCGGACTGCCCAAGAACAAGGCGGTGCAACTGCCCCTTGATGTCCGCAAGTTCGCACACCGGTTCGCCGACACCCATGTCCTCCTGGTGCGCGCCCACTACTCGGAGGCCGCCGACCTGCCCCTCTGCCCGCCGGGCACCGTCATCGACGTCTCGGCGCACCACGACGTGAGCGAGCTGCTGTGCCTCGCAGACGTCCTGGTGACCGACTACTCGTCGATCATGTTCGACTTCGCGCTCCTGGACCGGCCGATGGTGCACTTCGCGCCGGACCTCGACGCGTACGCGGCCGAACGCGGCAGCTACTTCGCGCTGCGGGACGACGCGGGCGGGCCCGTCGTGGAGACGGAGCACGAGTTGCTGCGTGTGCTCGCCACGCTGAAGCAGGCCGACGGCGCGTGGGCCGCGCCCCGGCGGGCGTTCGCCGCGCGGTTCGGCGCGTACGACCAGGGACGGGCCGCGGCAGACGTGGTGGACGCGCTCTTCGCGGAGCGGTCAGGGAAGCGGTCGGCGGACACGGAGCAGAAGGGCGGGGCATGACCACGACGATCGCGACCAGGAGGACCGTGGTCCCGACGAAGAGCCGCGACCTCTTCCTCGTGGCGAACACCGTCGACGAACTCGGCGGCGTCACCGCGTGGGCCCACCAGATGGCCCGGCTCTTCCAGCGCAACGGCCACCGGGTGCACGTCATCGGCGTCCACGAGGCCGAGCTGAAACTGGCCCTCCCCGACGACCTCGGTTACCCCGTGACCAGCCTCTACCGCGAGCACCCGCAGTCCCCGCGCCCGCCGCGCGGCCTCGGCCGACTCAACGTGGTGGCGCGCCGCCGCGAGGCGGCGCGGGTCGCCGCCAAGCGCCGCACCGTCGACCGGCTCTCCGAGCTCTTCCGTGCCGCGCGTCCCGGAGCGGTCGCCATCGTCACCCAGGTCTGGCCGATGGAGTGGATCAGGGAGGCGGACACCGCGGGCCTGCGCATCATCGGCATGAGCCACGAGTCGTACGCCTACACCCGCGCCTGCCACCGCTACCGCGCGGTCAAGCGCAGCTACCCCTCGGTGGACCGCTGGCTCGCGCTCACCCAGGAGGACGCCGACGACTGGATCGCCGACGGCATGCACAACGTCGGCGCGATGCCCAACGCCCTGGCCCACCTCCCCGAAGTGCCCTCACGGCGCGAGGACAAGGTGGTCTGCAGCATCGGCAGGCTCGCCGACCAGAAGGGCGTCGACATGCTCGTCGACACCTGGGCGCTGGTGGCCCCGCAGCGCCCCGACTGGACGCTGCGGATCTACGGCGCCGGAGCGGACGAGGCCGACCTCAGGCGGCAGTGCACGCGCCTCGGCCTCGACGGTTCGGTGGAGTGGCGTGGCCGCACCAGCGATGTGCCCGGCGTGCTCGCCGAGAGCTCCCTCTTCGTGCAGTCGTCCCGCGGCGAGGGTTTCCCGCTGGCCCTGATGGAGGCGATGGCCAGCGCGGTGCCGTGTGCTGCCTTCGACTGCGCGCCCGGCGTCCGCGAGATCGTGCGCCACGGCGAGGACGGCCTGCTCGCCCCCGCCGGTGACATCGAGGCCCTCGCCGACCGCCTGCTGCGCCTCACCGGCAACCCGCGGCTGCGGGACGCGATGGGGGAGCGGGCCCGCAGGAACGTGCAGCGCTTCTCCGAGGCGCGGGTCCTGGAGCGCTGGGAGGAGCTGTTCGAGCTCCTTGAGCGGTGACGCCAACGCCGTCAGGAGCGGCCCGAGCGGGCGAGCAGCGACGACAGCAGGCCCCTGGCCCGGCCCCCGGCTCCTGCCGCGGCCGGCCGGGGCGCACTGCCCGGCAGCTCCGGGACCGCCTCGTCCGCGTGCCGTGACACCGGGTGCTCGGGCGGCTTCGCCTTCTTGCCGCTGATCCGGATCATCGGGAAGCCCGCGACCTCCTCGGCGCCGTGCCACATGTCGTCCCGCCCCTTCAGGAACGCGGCGAGGTCGGCATGGATCGCGTCGTAACTCCCCCACGTGCCATAGAACTTGGTGGCCGTGATGCACAGCGGCTTGAGCCCCGAGCCCGCCACCGCGCCCCAGGTCGCCGCGGCCACGCCAGGACAATGTTCGGCCCGGAAATCGTCGAGCACGACGATCCCGTCCTGTCCGAGCACCTCCCGGGCAGCGGCGATGTCCGCGTGGACGTGCTCGTACAGATGCGAGGCGTCGATGTGCACGAAGCGGCAGCTGTCCGCCTCCACGTGCGCGGTGATCCCCGATGAGGGCTCCTGGACGATTCTCGGCAGACCGTCGTGGAACGAGCCGTAGTTGGCCTCGAAGGCGCGGCGCGTCAGCGTGGCGTACGAGCGGCCCATCTCGGCGGAGTTGGCGTCGTCGGGAGCGGGTGAGTCGAAGAGGTCGCAGACGGTGAAGGTCTCCTCCGCCCGCAGATACGCGCCCATGAAGATGGCGCTCTTGCCCAGATACGCGCCGAGCTCAAGGAGGTCACCCCGCTGCTCGTGGTCGCGCTGGCGGCTCAGGATCCAGTCGAAGAGCACTTGGTCGACCGGGTGGAACCACCCCTTCACATCGGAGAGCCGGCGCGGTCGGGGCAGCCGGTCCGTGTCCTGGCCGGTCGGTGTCGTGGACGTGGACGTGGCGGCTGAGGCGTTCTGCATGTCTGGTCCCGGGGACGAGGGGCGAGAAGGGCAGTGCTGCTAGAAGCGCGGAGTGGGCCGGGCGACGTCCGCCCGCGGCAGCGGCTCATCGGCCACCCCCGCGGCCGGCACCGGGTGCCGGTCCGCCAGTGGCGCCACAGACGGTAGACCCCCTGGCTCACCGAGCACCACATGCCTCACAACTCGTTCAGCGGCCCGCCCGTCGTCGTACACGCAGAAGCGGTTTCGGAAGGCGGCGCGCAGCTGCGCCGAGCGCGAGCCGCGCCAGTGGCCGGTGGCGAAGATGTCGGTCAGTTCGTCCTCGCTGCGGGCGATCGCGCCGGGCGGGAACGCGCGCACGTCGAAGTAGGTGCCGCGGGCCGCCTCGTACGCCTCCCAGTCGGTGGCGTGCAGGACGACGGGGCGGTCGAGGTTGACGTAGTCGAACATCAGCGACGAGTAGTCCGTGACCAGGGCGTCGGATGCCAGGCAGAGGGACTCGACGCTGGGGTGGTCCGACACGTCGATCAGACGGTCCGACGAGGGTGCCAGGGGCTCCCCGTACGAGTGGTGGGCGCGGGTCAGGACGACGAAGCGGGGGCCGAGCCTGTGCAGCAGCCGCTCCAGGTCGAGGGAGCGCAGCTGCGAGTGGCGGTAGTCGCGCAGGGTGGGCGCGTAGAGGATCGCGACGGCGCCGTGCGGGATGCCGAGGGACTCGCGCAGGCGGGCCACGTCGGCGGAGCTCGCCCGCTGGTAGATGTCGTTGCGCGGGTAGCCGTACTCGAGCGTGGTGAACGAGGCGGGGTAGACGCGCTCCCAGACCAGCGTGGAGTGCCGGTTCGACGACAGGACGTAATCCCATTTGTCGGCGTTGCGCAGGAGGGCGCCGAAGTCCATGTCCCGGGCGGCGGCCGGCCGGTCCTGGAGATCGAGGCCCATCAGCTTCAGGGGCGTGCCGTGCTGGGTCTGGATCATGATCTGGCCGGGGCGCTTGACGAGCCTGCGGTCGAAGTTGACGTTGTTCACGAGGTACTTGGAGCGCGCGAGGGCGCTCCAGTACGCGGCCGTGCCGGGGCGCAGCCTGCGGGTGGCCGTCGGCAGGGTGTGGTGGTGGGCGGGGTCCGCGATCCAGGCGGTGCGGACGTGCGGGGCGTGCTCGCGCAGCGCCGCCTCCAGGGCGCCGGGGTTGCAGCCGTAGCCGCGGCCCCAGTACGAGGAGAAGACCGCACGGTCGGCGCGCAGCGGCAGGCGAAGCTGGACGCGGTAGTGCAGTTGCAGCACGGCGCCCTTGGCGCGGCGCCGCGTGGTCGCCACGTACTGCTTGGCCCTCGACCTGATCCGCAGTGCCGTCCACAGGGTCCGGTAGGTGCGGTGCGTGCCGAGGCGGACCAGGCCGTGCCGCACCCGGGTGCTGGCGCGTGGGCGGGCGCCGGGGACGCGGTAGCGGCGGTAGTGGGCGCGGGCCTTGCGCAGGAACGCGGCGCGGCTGCCGCGCGGCAGGCGGTCGTGCTTGGTGAACACCGTCGAGTAGTGGTCGATCATCCGCCGGAAGAGGACGGGCCGCCAGGCCGCCGAGAGCTCCGGGTGCTCGTCGAGGAACGCGAAGACCCGCTCGTACTGGTCGAAGATCTCGAAGTGTCTGCGGGTCGTGGTGCGCAGGATGCTGCCCCTGCGGCGCTGCAGGTAGTGCACGCAGACCCGGTCGAGGGTGGCGATCGTGTCCGCCTTCATCAGGACCGGATAGGTCCAGGGCGTGTCCTCGTAGAGGCCGGGCGGGAAGGCGAGGGCCTCGCGTTCGATGAAGTCGCGGCGGTAGGCCTTGTTCCAGGCGACCATCAGGAGGCGCAGCAGGCCGGGCCGGTCGACAAGGCGGAACGGGGCCGGTCCGTCCTCCTTGAGGAGGTCCGCGAACTGGTTGCGCACGGCCTCGCCCGACCAGAACACGCGCGCGTAGTCGTAGAGCAGGACGTCCGGCTCGTCCGTCTCCTTGAGGCGGTCGGAGATCGCGTGGAGGGAGTCCGGGGTGAGGGTGTCGTCGCTGTCGAGGAAGATGAGGTAGTCGCCGCCGGCGCGCTCCATGCCGGCGTTGCGGGCCCGGCCGAGGCCGACGTTCTCCTTGAGGTGGACGGCCTTCACCCGGGTGTCGCGGGCCGCGCATTCGTCGATGAGGGCGCCGCACGCGTCGGGGGAGGCGTCGTCGACCACGATCAGCTCAAGATCCGTGAACGATTGCTCGAGTACCGATTCGAGGCATCTGTGCAGATATGCCTGCACCTTGTACACGGGCACGATGACACTGAACCGGGGCAAGGCACATCCATGGGTCGACGCGGGCATACTGCCCGAAAACGCCCTGACGTCCGGTCGGGTTACGCCGGACGCGGCATACGGGGGACGGACGCGAGTGAGGCGGACCCGGTGCCGGGCCCGCCTCACTCGTCGAACGTAAGTGCCTGTGCCGCTTGTGGTCGGCTACTTCACCGCCCCCGCCATCACGCCGGACACGAACTGCCGCTGGAACGCGAAGAAGACGGCCAGCGGGATCACCATCGAGATGAACGCGCCCGGCGCCAGGATCTGCACGTTGTCGCCGAAGGACCGCACCTGTTGCTGGAGTGCGACCGTGATCGGCGGACTCTTGGAGTCGGCGAAGATCAGCGCGATCAGCATGTCGTTCCAGACCCAGAGGAACTGGAAGATGCCGAGCGAGGCGATCGCCGGTGCGCCGAGCGGCATCACCACCCGGAAGAAGAGCCGCAGTTCACCGGCTCCGTCCAGGCGTGCGGCCTCCAGGAGTTCGCGGGGGATCTCCGCGAAGAAGTTCCGCAGCAGGAAGATCGCGAACGGCAGGCCGAAGGCCACGTGGAAGATGACCACGCCGATCGTCGACTCGAAGATCCCGATCGCGCCGAAGATCTTCGACACCGGAAGCAGCGCCACCTGTACGGGCACCACGAGCAGCCCGACCACACCGAGGAACCACCAGTCGCGGCCGGGGAACTCCATCCACGCGAAGGCGTATCCGGCGAGGGACCCGATGATCACGACGAGCAGAGTCGCCGGAACGGTGATCATGATGCTGGACAGGATCGAGTCGGTGATCGTCTCGTCCTTGAGGAGGGTCGTGTAGTTGTCCAGCGTCATCTGCGACGGCGTGCTGAAGACCTTCCACCAGCCGCTCTCCGCCATGTCGGCCGACGTACGCAGCGAACCGAGCAGCAGCCCGATCGTCGGCACCAGCCAGAACAGCGCGACGACGACGAGGAAGACGCGTACGGCGGTGCCGCTCAGGACGGCGGCGATCCGCCCCCCGAGCGACTGCTTCGCCTTCACCACTTCGACTTGGGTGGTCATCGTCGTCCCTCCCGCCGAAGTCGCCGGACGTTGCTGTGCTTTCCCGGGGGATAACCCCCGGACCCCCAGCCGGTCTGCGGGTTGCGCGTCATCGTCGCCCCTCCCGCCGAAGTCGCCGGACGTTGAAAAGCATCACCGGGATCACGAGGAGGAAGAGCAGCACGGCGATCGCGCTCGCCACGCCCGAATCCTCGTCGAGGAAAGCGGAGTTGTAGAGCTGGAGCGCCAGGACGTTCGCGTCGTCCTTCGAGGAGTTCGGCGCGATGATGAAGATCAGGTCGAAGATCTTCAGTACGTTGATCATGAGCGTGACCGCCACCACCGCGAGCACCGGCGCGAGGATCGGCACCGTGATCCTGCGGAACACCTGCCACTCGTTGGCGCCGTCCACGCGGGCGGCCTCCAGGAGCTCACGCGGCACGCTGGCGAGGCCGGCCGCGATCAGGACCATCGCGAAGCCCACCCAGATCCACAGGTACGAGCCGATCACCGCGGGCGTGATGAGGGAGGGGCCGAGCCAGTCCACGCCGTTGTACGGCTCGCGGAAGTTCGATGCCGGGAAACGGAGTTGGGAACCGTCCGCCTCCTTGGGAAGCGCGAAGGTGCCGTCCGCCGCGGCCTCCGCGGAGGCCACCACCTTGCCGTCCTTGACGGCCTCGATCTTGATCCCGGGATAGCCGAACTCGGCCTTGTCGGGGGCGTTGATCTCGCCCCTGCCCTTGCCGCGCGTGAAGTCCTGCCAGGCCGTGCCGGTGACCTTGTCGGGGTCCGGCTTCGCGGCCGCGGCGGACTTCGCGTCGCCGGGCATGTTGTCCGGCGCCACACCGGTCAGCGGCAGGGCCACCGGGGTGCCCGCGCTGACCGGCTCACGCGTGATGAACGCGCCGCCGCTCGCCGACTTCAGCGGTGACTCCGTACTGGGATGCGCCTGCGGGAAGGCGGACGACTCGGCGAACGTGTCGTGCACCCCCACCATCACGGCGTTGGCGACGCCCCGGTCCGGGTCCGACTCGTACACGAGCCGGAAGATGATGCCGGCCGCGAGCATCGAGATCGCCATCGGCATGAAGATGACCAGCTTGAACGCCGTGCCCCAGCGGATCCGTTCGGTGAGCACGGCGAAGATCAGGCCGAGCCCGGTCGAGAGGGTCGGGGCGACGACCACCCAGATCGCGTTGTTCTTGATCGCGGTCAGGATGGTGTCGTCCGTGAACAGCGTCTTGTAGTTGCCGAACGCCGTGAAGTCGCCCGACTTGTCGAAGAAGCTGCGGAAGACCGAGTACCCGATGGGGTACAGGACGAGCGCGCCGAGCAGCACGAGCGCCGGTGCCAGGAACAGCACCGCCACACCCTTGTGCGTGCCCGTCACGCCCTTGCGCGGCTTGGGAGCCGGGGGCAGCGCCACACTGGGCGTGCCCCCGGCGTTCGCGGACGCCACCGCGTCAGTCCTTGTAGGCCGCTGCGGCGGCCGTCTCCAGCGCCTTCTGGGTGCCCGCGACGTCCTTCGGGTTCTTCAGGAAGTCCTGCAGCGCCTTCCACTCGCCCTTGCCGGGCGTGCCGCCGAAGGCCTGCGGGGCCTGGTCGGACATGTCGTAGCGGATGTCGTCGCCCGCGGCGATCAGCGCCTTGGCGATGCCCCGCTGCACGTCGTTCGGGTACGCCGCCGGATCGAGCTCCTTGTTCGGCGAGACGAAGCCGCCCGCCTCCGCCCAGATCTTGGCCGAGTCCGGCGAGGCGAGGAAGGTCAGCAGCGCCTGGGCGCCCTTGCTGTCCTTCAGCGCCACGGCGGCGTCGCCGCCGACGACCGCGGGGGACTCACCGTCACCGACCGCCGGGAACGGGAACACCTTGGCGTCCGTGCCGATTTCGGCCTTGGTCTCCGAGATCGGCAGGGAGACCATGTCGCCCTCGAAGACCATGCCCGCCTTGGGCTGGTCGCCGCCGGTGAACGTCTGCTTCACGGAGGCGGGGAACTCGGTCTGCAGGGCGCCGTTCGCGCCGCCCGCGACGAAGCCCTTCTTGCCGAAGAGCTCACCGAGCGTGGTCAGCGCCTCCTTCACGGAGGGGTCCGTCCACTTGATCTCGTGCTCGGCGAGGTCGTCGTACTTCTCCGGACCCGCCTGCGAGAGGTAGATGTTCTCGAACCAGTCGGTGAGCGTCCAGCCGTCGGCGCCCGCGACCGATATCGGCGGCACGCCGGAGTCGTACACGGTCTGGGCCGTCTTCATGAAGTCGTCCCAGGTCTTGGCCTCCTTGGCGCCCGCGTTGTCGAAGACCTTGGTGTTGTACCAGACCAGGGACTTGTTGGCGGCCTTGAAGTACACGCCGTACTGCTTGTCGTCGACGGCCCCGAGGTCCTGCCAGCCCTGTGCGTAGTTCTTGTCGAGCTGCTTCTGCGCCTCGGGCCCGACCGGCTTGGCCCACTTGTTCTCCACGGCCTGCTCGATCGCGCCGACCTGCGGAAGCATCGCGACGTCCGGCGGCTGGCCGCCCGCGACCTTCGACTCCAGGAAGCTGATGATGGGATCCTGCGCCGGTACGAAGGTGACCTCGGCCCCGGTCCGCTTCTCGAACTCGTCGAGGACCTTGAGGAAGACCTTCCGCTCGGAGCCGCCCCAGACGGCGGCCACGGAGACGGTCTGCCCGTCCAGCTTGGGCAGTTTCACCGCGGCGGCGCTCTCCTTGCCGCCGCCCTTGTCGCCGCTGTCCCCGTCGTCGTCACCGTCGCCGCCGCACGCGGTGACGGTGAGCGCGAGCGCGCCCGCGACGAAGGCCGCGGCGAACTTGGCGGTGGTACGCCGGTGGTGCGGTGCCCTGCGTGTTCGAAGACTGCTGCGCATCACTGCCCCGTTTCTCTGCCATGGCGAGTCCCGTGCGGTCTGTCTACGCCCGGGCGGGGAGGGGCGGCAAGAGCGCAAACAGTGTCAACCAGGTGATCGTGATGGCGTTGTGACGTGCCGTCATGCGGCCTGGTGCCCGGCGTCGGTGTGGAGGTGGCGCGGTGGTGGAGCGGAACCGCAGTGGAACTTCAGCGGAACTGGGCCGGAACTACAGGAGAGAGGGCACCTGGTCCGCGGCGACGGAGCGGGCGGCCCGCTCCAGCGCACTGGCCAGTAGCGCCAAGTCCGTTGGCCCGTTGCCCAGTTCACGCACCGGGCGCCGGGTCGGAGGATCGCCCATCCGCTCCCACTCCAGCGGGACGACCGTGGGCCGCACCGTGGACGTACGAGGAATGCGTCCCGTGACCCGCCCCGCCTGGAAGGGGCTCACCCGGCCGTCGGCCGTGCGGAGCTCGCCCCGGCCCGGGGCGGGCTCCTCTGGTCCCGGGGTGACGGCGTCCAGCACGATCCGCAGCGTCGCCCGCCGCCCCAGCTCCGTCTCCCGCATCCGCTCGCTGCGCGCGGTGGTGGCGACGAGATGCACCCCGAGCCGCTCCCCGTCCCGGGCCACGGCTTCGAGCGCCCGCACGACGGAGCCCGCGGCAGGCCGCCCGGGGGACCCGAGCGCGGGTGAGAGCAGCGCGTCGAAGTCGTCGACGAGCACGACGAGCCGGGGCAGCGGAGGTCCTGGCTCGACCCCCTTGCGGGCGGCGACGGGCCGCAGCCGCATCGTGGAACTCGGCGGAGCGTCCAGATCGTCCCCCGCGCCCCCGCCCCCGCCCCCGCCCCCGCCCCCGCCCGCGGTCTGGACGCTGACGCCGCTCCTGCCGGCCACACCGGCCTGAGGCGCCTGTGTGTGCCACTCGGCGAACCCGAGCCGTCCCAGGAGCTCGGCCCGCCGCTTCAGCTCGGCGGTCAGTGACTGGGCGAACTCCCGCATCCGGACGGGGTCGTTGGCGGCGAGATGTGTCGTGACGTGCGGCAGGTCCGTACAGACCGCGAGGCCCTCGACCAGCCGGACGTTCCCGCCGTTCGTGCCGCTGCCGCCGCTTCCCGTGGTGTCGCGTCCGTCGATCAGGACCATGCCGAGACGGTCCGGGCGCTCGGCCGCGGCCAGCGAGGCGGCGACGGAACGCAGCAGTTCCGTACGCCCGCTGCCCGTAGGGCCCTCGGCCAGGACATGCGGTCCCTCCGTGGCGAGGTCCACGACCACGGGTCCGCGCGGGCCCGCGCCGAGCACCGTCCAGGCCCGTCCGCCCAGCGCCTCGGCGTCATCGGCGGCCGCGGCCCACCGCGCCATCAGGGACGCGGGGGTGGCCCTGGCGAGCCCCAACTCATCGAGCAGGCGGGCCATTTGGGGCAGCGGAGCGGACACGCGCGCGTGTCCGTCGCCGGGCGCGCCGTCCGTGCGGAAAGGCGCGAGGGCGCGGGCGAACCGCTCGGCCCAGGCCTGCGACACCGCGTCCACCGCGGCGACCGTGCCGTGCCCCGCGAGCCGGCCGTCCACGGTCCGCAGCAGCCGAAGGGCGGTGGCCACGTCACCGCTGAGCAGCGCGACGGCACCGCAGGCGCGGAAGGCGGGCGACACGGAGCACGCGGCTTCGTACGTGGCCGTCACCGGGGAAGCGGGTGACGCGGCGGGGGTCTCCGCCAGGCAGACGACATGGATGCCGGCACCGGCCCCCTCCCGCGTCAGCCGCACCACTGCTTCGCGCAGCCCGGCCGACCCGGGGTCGCCGTCCACCACCACGACGGTGCGCGGCCCTGCCTCCGGGGTGCTCGCGGCGCCGCTGCCGTCGTCGTCGGCGGACTCCCGGTCCGCCACGTGGTCGTCCAGGCGCCGCAGCAGCTCTCCGGTGCGTGCGGACGCCTGCTCGCGGTCGTAGGCAAGGAGGAGGCGGCAGTCCTGGCCGTGCGTGGGCCGCAGATGCGGGAGCCAGCCGAGCCAGGACCACTCGGCGGTGCGCTCGGGTGCGGTCCGTGCCCGGTCCGTGCTGAGCAGCACGATCTCCAGGGCGTCGGGGGAGTGCAGCGCGGCGAGCTGGGCGACGACGGCACGGGTGAGGCCCGCGAGCCGCTCCCGCGGGCCGGCGAGGCCGAGCGCGCCCGCCTCCCGCAGGCTGACCGTCACGGGGACGGCGGGCAGCAGGCCACGCTCGTCGGGGGTCGCGCGGTCCACCGTGCCGAGCCGGACCGCGAGCGCCTCGGGGTGGCCCGGTCCGCGCTCCCAGAGCCGGGGGCCGGGGCCGAGCGCCGTGAGCAGCAGGGCCGCGGGGTCGGGCCAGGACTCCGGGGTCCGCGCGGCGGCGGCCACCGCGAGGTCCTCCGGGGTGGGAGCGGCCGGTTCGGGGAACGTGGCGTCGTTCCCCGTGCCGTACGCGTCGTCCTCGTGGCCCGCCGGGCCGTGTTCGTCGTCGCGGGCGCCCGTCAGCCGCCTGGCCCAGGCCGAGAGGCCGCCCCGCTTGCGGAGCGTGCGCGGCACGGGCGTCCCGCGCAAGGGGGTGCCGACGCGGGTGCTCTCGGCGTCCGGGGCGCCGCCCTGCTGCGGCACGAGCGGCGCGTCGGTGAGGGAGGTCTGGCCGAACGCCCCGTGGGCCCCGCCCTGGCCGCCCTCGCCCGCGGCGCCCCAGCCCGCGGAGCCGTACGCGTGATGGGTGCCGTCCGAGGGCGTGCGGCTCACTTCCGGGGGCGCGTTGTGGGGGGCCTCGGCGCTCGCGGTGACCCGCACGCGCACGTGTCCCTCGCCGTCCGGGGCCGTCGGCAGCGCGCCGCCCGTGCCGTCCCCGGCGGTGAACCGCAGCGCGGACTCGCCGAGCCGCAGCAGGGAACCGGGGGTCAGGCGCACCGGGCGGTCGGTGATCTCGTGGCCGTCGACCGTCGTGCCGTTCGTGGACCCCAGGTCGGTGACGGTGACCTGGCCGTCCGGGGTGAGCGTCACCGCGCAGTGCAGCCGCGAGACGTCCGGGTCGTCCAGCGGGACGTCCGCGTCCGCCGAGCGGCCGACGCGGATCTGGCCGCCGTGCAGCAGGTGCACACCGCCCGCGTCCGGGCCCGCGACCACGTGCAACTGGGCGGCGGCTCCGGCGAGTTCGGGCCCGGGCTCCGCGGGGGAGCCGAGGGAGAGCACCGCCCCGTCTATCAGCGGAGGCTCCCCGAGCGTGCAGCGCTGGGCGTCCAGGCGCTCCGACTCCGCGTACAGGACGACGGGTCCTTCGCCGCCCGCGACGACGGCGGCGAGACCGGAGGCGACGGTGGCCAGAGCGGTCCCCGCGGGGGCGGTGACCAGCACGTCACAGGCGCCGCGCGGCGCGGCGAGGCGGCCTTGGGGCTCGGCGGTCTGGCCGCTGCGCGGCCCGAGGACGGTCAGCCGGATCTGCATCGCCGTCAGCGGTCCCTTCTGCCCTTGCCGCCGGGCACGGGGACTCGCGCTGTGATTCCCCCCACCGCACACGGCCACGTCGGCCAGTAACAGACAAGCATCCTCGCACCTGCCACTGACAACACGCCCGGCGGCCACCCGTAAGTGATCTTGATTGGTCGGCTCTGCTCGGAAAAGTGCCTGCTTGGACCGTTGCGATCGCCGGTCATCCCTTCGTGACGAAGGTCAATTCGACGCCATCCGGCAACCAACGGCCCGCATGGGGCGTCTTTCCACCGAACAGCTGTCCGTTCACCCGATGGCCGCCGTGGAATGTGACCGGCCGGTGCCCCGTTCGGCGGCACTACAGTGGGTCGGAACACCATCCGGCGGGTAGCCGGGTCCGGACAGACCAGCCAGATCAGCAGGGAGCGCATGACGTGCGGCCGGTAGGCAGCAAGTACCTGCTCGAGGAGCCGCTCGGGCGCGGCGCCACGGGCACCGTCTGGCGAGCCCGCCAGCGCGAGACCGCGGGTGCCGAGGCGGCCGTTCCCGGCCAGCCCGGCGAGACCGTCGCGATCAAGGTCCTGAAGGAAGAGCTCGCCAACGACGCGGACATCGTGATGCGGTTCCTCCGCGAGCGATCCGTCCTCCTCAGGCTCACGCACCCGAACATCGTGCGGACCCGTGACCTGGTCGTCGAGGGAGAGCTCCTGGCCCTCGTCATGGACTTGGTGGAGGGCCCCGACCTGCACCGCTACCTCCGTGAGAACGGCCCGTTCACGCCGGTCGCGGCGGCCCTCCTGACCGCCCAGATCGCCGACGCCCTCGCCGCGAGCCACGCGGACGGGGTCGTGCACCGCGACCTGAAGCCCGCGAACGTCCTGCTCAAGCAGGATCCCGACGGTGCGATGCACCCGATGCTCACCGACTTCGGCATCGCGCGCCTGGCCGACTCCCCGGGCCTGACCCGCACCCACGAGTTCGTCGGCACGCCCGCGTACGTGGCGCCCGAGTCCGCCGAGGGCCGCCCGCAGACCAGCGCGGTCGACATCTACGGCGCGGGCATCCTCCTGTACGAGCTCGTCACCGGACGTCCGCCGTTCGGTGGCGGCTCGGCCCTGGAGGTCCTGCACCAGCACCTGAGCGCCGAACCGCGCCGCCCCTCCACGGTCCCGGACCCGCTGTGGACGGTCATCGAACGGTGCCTCAGCAAGAACCCCGACCACCGCCCCAGTGCCGAGAACCTCGCGCGCGGCCTGCGGGCCGTCGCGGACGGCGTGGGCGTGCACGCGTCCAGCGCGCAGATCGCCGCGGCCGAGGGCGTGGGCGCCCTCCTGATGCCCGACCCGGACCCCGCCATGGTGCCGGGCACGGCCGGAGCCGCCGACCCCACCCAGGCGCTTCCGCACAACGCGGGCTCGTACGACCCGAACGCGGCGACGAGCGTCATGCAGAACACCGGCTCCGGGGACGCCGACCCCACATCGGTGCTCCCCTCCGGAAGCCGCGGCGCCGCCGACCCGACGGCCGTCATGCCGCCGGTGCCGCCGAACCAGCCGGGCGCCGACCCGAACGACCCGCACCCCTGGCAGAACCAGATGCGGGCCGCACGGGACCGCAACGACCAGACGCAGGTCCAGTCGTACCTGGACCCCAGCCAGGACCCGCTGCGCCGCCGTCGCCCCCAGCGCCAGGTGCAGCAGCCGCAGCCGCAGCAGCAGCGCCCCCAGCAGTACGCGCCTCAGCAGCAGCGCGGGCAGCAGTACGCCCCGCAGCAGCAGCCCCAGCAGCGTCAGCAGTACGCGCCGCCGCCGCAGCAGGCGCCGCCGCCCCAGCAGCCGCCCGCGGGACGGCCGCCGCGTGAGCCCAGGCAGCGCGGCTCGAACCCGAACCGGATGAAGATCCCGGGTCTCGGCTGCCTCAAGGGATGCCTCTTCACGCTCATCATCCTCTTCGTGGCGAGCTGGCTCGTCTGGGAGCTGAGCCCGCTCCAGGAGTGGATCGGCACGACGAAGGGCTACTGGGAACAGCTGACGGACTGGTACGACACGGTCTCCGGCTGGATGGGCAAACTGGGCGGCAAGTAGCCGTCCGGTGGTCAGCGGTGGGCGAATCCCCTCCCCGCTCTGGGGATTTGTCGACACCTGCGGGGTGATTTCTGCTCCTGGAGTGAAGGTTGGCGTCGAGGCCGCGTAGTTTTGTCGCCAACACGCATCCGTAGGAGCAGTCTTGGCACGCAAGATCGGCAGCCGGTACACCGCCCACCAGATCCTTGGTCGGGGCAGCGCCGGCACGGTGTGGCTCGGCGAAGGACCCGAGGGTCCCGTCGCCATCAAGCTGCTGCGCGAGGACCTGGCGTCCGACCAGGAGCTGGTCGGCCGCTTCGTCCAGGAGCGCACGGCCCTGCTCAGCCTCGACCACGCGCGCGTGGTGGGCGTCCACGACCTGGTGGTCGACGGGAACGACCTCGCCCTCGTCATGGACCTCGTCCGGGGCACGGACCTGCGCACCCGCCTCGACCGCGAGCGCCGTCTCGCCCCCGAGGCGGCGGTGGCGATCGTTGCGGACGTCGCGGACGGCCTCGCCGCGGCGCACGCGGCGGGAATCGTGCACCGTGACGTGAAGCCGGAGAACGTCCTGCTCGACATGCAGGGTCCGCTGGGCCCCGGCGGCTCGCACCCCGCCCTGCTCACGGACTTCGGCGTCGCCAAACTGATCGACTCCCCGCGCAGGACCCGCGCGACAAAGATCATCGGCACGCCGGACTACCTCGCCCCGGAGATCATCGAGGGCCTGCCCCCGCGCGCGGCGGTCGACATCTACGCCCTCGCCACCGTCCTGTACGAGCTTCTCGCGGGCTTCACCCCCTTCGGCGGCGGCCACCCCGGAGCGGTCCTGCGCCGCCACGTCACGGAGACCGTCGTCCCCCTCCCGGGCATCCCGGACGAGCTCTGGCAGCTGATGGTCCAGTGCCTGGCGAAGGCCCCGGCGTCCCGGCTGCGCGCCTCGGAGCTCGCGGCGCGGCTGCGGGAGCTGCAGTCCCTGGTCGCGGGGATGCCGCCGCTGGACGTGGACGAGCCGGACACGGAACCGCCCCCCGAAGAGGCGGAGGAGGAGCCGGCACCGGAGCCGTCCGCGGGCACCCCCCGGCGCGGAGCGGTCCCCCTCGTCCCCGGTTCGTCCCCCGACTCGAACCGCGACACCCACACCTCCATGCGCGTCCCGGGCCCGGACGAGCTCGCCGGGGGCGCCCGAGGCACCGCCCGTGCCCCCCGGGCGTCCGGCTCGGCCCGCCCCGGCTCGGCCCGCCACCGTTCGTCCGCCCGCCGCCGCAGGATCACGCTGGGCGTGGCGGGAGCGGTCCTGGTGGCGGCCGCGGGCATCGGCACCTGGGCGGCCACCAACGGCGACGACGCGGACGCGAAGCCCCAGGACACACAGAACTCCTCTCCCGAGGTTCCCTGACCCGCGGTAGTCAGCCGGGTGGGCAGGACAGGAAGGCTCCGCCCCACCCCGCAGGGGCCAGGCGGCGCACGGCGAGGCGGCCCCGCCGACCGGGCGGCACCCCCGGACCCGTAGCCGTGAGGGAAGACCGCTTGCGTCCAGCCGTTAGGCTGGTCCCGTGGCAGTCGTCGATGTATCCGAAGAGCTCAAGTCCCTCTCCTCGACCATGGAGTCGATCGAGGCCGTCCTGGACCTCGACAAGCTGAGGGCAGACATCGCCGTGCTCGAGGAGCAGGCGGCCGCGCCGTCCCTGTGGGACGACCCGGAAGCGGCACAGAAGATCACCAGCAAGCTGAGCCACCTCCAGGCGGAGGTGCGGAAGGCCGAGGCCCTGCGCGGGCGTATCGACGACCTCAGCGTGCTCTTCGAGATGGCGGAGGAGGAGGACGACCCGGACACCCGGGCCGAGGCCGAGACCGAGCTCACCGCCGTCAAGAAGGCGCTGGACGAGATGGAGGTCCGCACACTCCTCTCCGGCGAGTACGACGCCCGCGAGGCACTCGTCACCATCCGCGCGGAGGCCGGCGGCGTCGACGCCTCCGACTTCGCCGAGAAGCTGCAGCGCATGTACCTCCGCTGGGCCGAGCGCCACGGCTACAAGACGGAGCTCTACGAGACCTCGTACGCGGAAGAGGCCGGCATCAAGTCGACCACCTTCGCCGTCCAGGTCCCGTACGCGTACGGCACGCTCTCGGTCGAGCAGGGCACGCACCGCCTCGTCCGCATCTCGCCCTTCGACAACCAGGGCCGCCGCCAGACGTCCTTCGCCGGAGTCGAGATCCTCCCGGTGGTCGAGCAGACCGACCACATCGAGATCGACGAGTCCGAGCTGCGCATCGACGTCTACCGCTCGTCGGGCCCCGGCGGCCAGGGCGTCAACACGACCGACTCCGCGGTCCGCCTGACGCACATCCCGACCGGCATCGTCGTCTCCTGTCAGAACGAGCGCTCGCAGATCCAGAACAAGGCGAGCGCCATGAACGTCCTCCAGGCCAAGCTCCTCGAGCGCCGCCGCCAGGAGGAGCAGGCGAAGATGAACGCCCTCAAGGGGGACGGCGGCAACTCCTGGGGCAACCAGATGCGTTCGTACGTCCTGCACCCGTACCAGATGGTCAAGGACCTGCGCACGGAGTGCGAAGTGGGCAACCCCGAGTCCGTGTTCAACGGCGAGATCGACGGTTTCCTGGAGGCCGGAATTCGCTGGCGCAAGCAGCAGGAGAAGTAAGCGCCGCTTTATCGACAAGGCAACTGCCGCCCATGAGGCGGCAGTTGCCTTTTACGTCACAGTCACATCTCCGTACGCCGGTCAACTGCTGCTATTTCAGACATCGCGCGCGCAACGACCTTGACGTTGCTGTGGAAACTGGAAAGGCTACCGAGCGGCATGCGTATCTCTGGGGCGCGTGTGATCTGTGGGGGCCGATCAAGCGCCCCCGACGAACGCAGTCCCGGACGCTGCCTCACTGACGATTCAGCTACTGGGGGTAGCAGCCAGATGACCAAGAAGACGCGGATCCGCGTAGCACGCATAGCGGCCGGTGCGGTGATCGCCGCAGGTGCTTCGCTGACCGCCGCCGGTGCCGCCTCGGCCCTCGACGTAGGTGTCGACCTCGGCGGCGCGAGCGCCAGCGCCAGCGCCGACGAGAACGGCATCGGCGTCGACGTCGGCATCGGCGAGGACGACGACGAGCCGACCGCCGGGCCCACCGAGCCCACGGCGATCCCGACGGAGCCCACCGAGGAGCCGACGGAGCCCACGGAGGAGCCGACCGAGCCCACCGAGGAGCCCACGGAGCCGACCGAGGAGCCCACGGAGCCCACCGAGGACCCGACGGACCCGGGTACGCCCACCGAGGACCCGAGCGACCCCGGTAACGGCAACGGCACCGGAGGCGGCAACGGCAACGGTGGCGGCAACGGCACCGGCGGCAACGACAACGACCCCGACGGCGGCTCCAACCCCGTCGAGCAGGGCAAGGGCAAGGACAGCCTGACCGACACGGGTTCCACCCCGGTCGAGCAGGGTGACAAGGCCGACAAGGGCGAGCTCGCCGAGACGGGCGCCGCCGAGACCACGTTCCTGCTGATCGGCGCCGCGACGATGATCGCCGGCGGCATCGGCTTCCGCATCCTGCCGCGCTTCGCCGGCAACCGCGGCGCGGCCGCCTGATCCAGGGCGACGGCACCCGCGTACGGGAACGTGCGCGGAGCGTGACATGACAGAAGGGCCCGGAGCAGCCAGCTCCGGGCCCTTCTGGTGTCCTGGCACGCGCCTCAGGCGTACTGAGCGGCGCGCTAAGCGGTCTGGTGCGCCAGCAGGGCCACCGCCGCGATCAGCACGACGAGCACCCCTATCAGGGCCGCAGGGCTGAGACCGCCGAACGGTCCCTCCTGCTGCAGGCGCTCGCGGCTGGCCCGGCAGACGGGGCAGCGGCCTTCACTCACGGGCCCCGCGCAGTTCGCGCACACCAACCTGTCATGGGTCATGCGCTTCTCCTCCCGCACAGTTACAGCCTGCCCAACGCTAGAGGGAACCCAACCGTTCCCCCTACCACTGTGCCAGCTTCCACGAATTTCGGCGCGGCCCGCCCGTCCTCGTCGGTTTCCGACTGTTACGTTCCGTGGTATATCCGCGACAATTCGCGCAACTCAGGACGCTGACTGCGCTCGCACACCGGCTTCGCGTATGGTCACGCTCACCTACCCCCGGCGACCCGTGGTGCATCCGTGATCCGATTCGACAACGTCTCCAAGGCCTACCCCAAGCAGACCCGGCCCGCCCTCCGGGATGTCTCCCTGGAGATCGAGAAGGGCGAGTTCGTCTTCCTGGTGGGCTCCTCCGGCTCCGGAAAGTCCACCTTCCTGCGTCTGGTCCTGCGCGAGGAGCGCACCAGCCACGGCCAGGTGCACGTCCTCGGCAAGGACCTCGCGCGCCTCTCCAACTTCAAGGTGCCGCACATGCGGCGCCAGTTGGGCACCGTCTTCCAGGACTTCCGACTCCTTCCGAACAAGACCGTCGGCGAGAACGTCGCCTTCGCGCAGGAAGTCATCGGCAAGTCCCGCGGCGAGATCCGCAAGTCCGTGCCCCAGGTCCTCGACCTCGTCGGTCTCGGCGGCAAGGAGGACCGGATGCCCGGCGAGCTCTCCGGTGGTGAGCAGCAGCGGGTGGCGATCGCGCGAGCCTTCGTCAACCGGCCGAAGCTCCTCATCGCCGACGAGCCGACCGGCAACCTCGACCCGCAGACCTCGGTCGGCATCATGAAGCTGCTCGACCGGATCAACCGGACCGGCACGACCGTCGTCATGGCGACCCACGACCAGCAGATCGTGGACCAGATGCGCAAGCGGGTCATCGAGCTGGAGAAGGGCCGTCTCGTCCGCGACCAGTCGCGCGGCGTCTACGGCTACCAGCACTGACGACCCGTACTGATCCACCGCACTGATCCACTGAAAGGGAGCCATGCGCGCCCAGTTCGTCCTGTCGGAGATCGGCGTCGGTCTCCGCCGGAATCTCACGATGACCTTCGCGGTCATCGTCTCCGTGGCCCTCTCGCTCGCCCTGTTCGGCGGCTCGCTGCTCATGCGTGACCAGGTGAGCACGATGAAGGGCTACTGGTACGACAAGGTCAACGTCTCGATCTTCCTGTGCAACAAGGCCGACGCCGAACAGGACCCGAAGTGCGCCAAGGGCGCGGTCACGAACGAGCAGAAGGAGCAGGTCAAGGCCGACCTGCGGAAGATGCCCGTCGTGGACACGGTCACCTACGAGTCGTCCGACGAGGCGTACAAGCACTACAAGGAGCAGTTCGGCGACTCCCCGCTGTCCAGCTCCCTCACGCCGGACCAGATGCAGGAGTCGTACCGCGTCAAGTTGAAGGACCCGGAGAAGTACCAGGTCGTCGCGACCGCCTTCTCCGGTCGTGACGGCGTGCAGTCCGTGCAGGACCAGAAGGGCTATCTGGACAACCTCTTCGAGCTTTTGAACGGCATGAACTGGGCGGCGCTGGCGGTGATGGCGCTGATGCTCGTCGTCGCGCTGATGCTGATCGTCAACACCGTGCGTGTCTCCGCGTTCAGCCGGAGACGTGAAACCGGCATCATGCGGCTCGTCGGCGCGTCCAGCTTCTACATCCAGATGCCGTTCATCATGGAGGCGGCCGTCGCCGGTCTCATCGGTGGCGGCGTCGCCTGCGGCATGCTCCTCGTGGGCCGGTACTTCCTCATCGACCACGGCCTCGCGCTCTCCGAGAAGCTGAATCTGATCGACTTCATCGGGTGGGACGCGGTCCTCGCCAAGCTGCCCCTGGTGCTGGCCATCGGCCTGCTGATGCCCGCGCTCGCCGCGTTCTTCGCGTTGCGCAAGTATCTGAAGGTGTGACAAAACCCGCCTGTTCCGAAGGGCGTTGTACGGTTCAACCGACCGTGCGGCGCCCTTCGTTGTCCTAGACTCACCGGCATGTCAGGCCCCGACCGGTTCTGTGAACTGCTCTCCCGGCCCCGCCGTATCCGACGCGGGGCCGCCCTGACATTGGTGTTCGCGAGCGTGCTCGCCACCGGTGCGGCCACCGGGTCCTGGAGTGAGGCGTCCGGTGAAGGCCGGAAGTCGCCTGCCCCGTCCACCCGTTCCGTCGTCTCGTCCGGTGACGCCGCCGACGAGGCGGCCGACGCCGCTGCCGAGGCGATGGCCGACGGCAAGTCCGGCAAGAAGGCCGCGGAGGAAGCCGTCAGCCGCAGCGGTGACCGCTGGGGATCGGTCTACTCCCCCGGGGAGTACCAGGAGTTCGAGCAGGCCCTCGACGGCGCGTACACCGGCGTCGGTCTCTGGGCCAGGCGCGCGGAGGACGGCCGTATCGAGGTCTCCCGGGTCCAGCGCGGCGGCCCCGCCGACCAGGCCGGCATCCGCGAGGGTGACCGGCTCCGCAGCATCGACGGCAAGCGCGTGGCGGGACGTCCCGTCACCGAGGTCGTCTCCCTGCTGCGCGGCGCCCGCGCCGGCACCCCGGTCGAGCTCGGCCTGGAGCGGGGCACGCGCGCGTGGAGCGAGACGCTGCGCAGGGCCCGCCTCTCCACGGACTCCGTCACGGTCACGCAGCTCGCGGGCGGCGCGGTCATGATCAAGGTCGAGGCCTTCACCAAGGGCGCGGGCGAGCGCGTGCGGTCAGCGGTGCGCGACGCCCCCGAGGGCGCCGGGATCCTCCTTGACCTGCGGGGCAACTCCGGGGGCCTGGTGTCGGAGGCGGTCACCGCGGCCTCGGGTCTCGTGGACGGCGGCCTGGTGGCGACGTACGACGTGCGCGGCCGGCAGAAGGCCCTGCACGCCGAGCGTGGTGGCGACACCACCCGTCCGGTGGTCGCGCTGGTCGACGGCGGCACGATGAGCGCGGCCGAGCTGCTCACGGGCGCCCTGCAGGACCGTGGCCGCGCGGTCGTGGTGGGCTCGAAGACGTTCGGCAAGGGATCGGTCCAGATGCCGAGCCGGCTGCCCGACGGTTCGGTCGCCGAGCTGACGGTCGGGCATTACCGCACTCCTTCGGGGCAGGCGGTCGACGGCCGGGGCATCACGCCGGACCTGGAGGTCGAGGACGGCGCCGAGACGCGGGCCGAGACAGTATTGACTGGCCTCGGACCCCCCTCGTAGTGCGAAAATGGCCGCACTATGGCGAAGGAAAAGGTAAAGCGCAAGGCCGCGAAGGCCGCCGAGAAGGCACCCGCCCGGAAGATGGTCGCGCAGAACAAGAAGGCGCGGCACGACTACCACATCCTGGACACGTACGAGTGCGGCCTGGTGCTCATGGGCACCGAGGTCAAGTCGCTGCGGATGGGCAGGGCCTCCCTGGTGGACGGCTTCGTGCACATCGACAACGGCGAGGCGTGGCTGCACAACATCCACGTCCCGGAGTACGTGCAGGGCACCTGGACCAACCACTCGGCCACGCGGAAGCGCAAGCTCCTGCTGCACCGTGCGGAGATCGACAAGCTGGATTCGAAGTCTCAGGAGACGGGTCACACCATCGTGCCCCTGGCCCTGTACTTCAAGGACAGCCGGGTCAAGGTCGAGATCGCCCTTGCCAAGGGCAAGAAGGAGTACGACAAGCGTCAGACGCTCAAGGAGAAGCAGGACCTGCGTGAGACGAACCGCGCCGTCGCGGACGTCAAGCGGCGTCAGCGCAGCGCCTGACCGCCGGGTCCCGTGGGTCCCGCCGGGCCACGCGGGAATTGGCTGGCCCCGTCGGGTGTTGGTCACGTACGATGGGCACTGCACCTCACAGCGGGTGCGTGTTTTGAAAAATCAACATGGGGATGATCGGTTTCGACAGCGGATGTCGAAGCAGGGGAAGCGAGCCGAGGAAGCGACAATGATCTCGTAAACCACATGTCGCAACCAATAATCGCCAATTCCAAGAGCGATTCCCAGTCCTTCGCCCTCGCTGCCTAATAAGCAGTGAGTGAAGGACCCTTAATGGGTGTCAGCCCGGGAGTGTTCCCGACCCGGATCCTGGCATAATCTAGGGAACTAAACCATCGAGTCCGGTCACGGGGCTCGATGGGAAATCAAACAGTGACTGGGCCCGTCGGAGACTTGTTCGCGAGATCTCCGGGGCCGAGAAAATCGTAGCGAACTGCGCTCGGAGAAGCCCTCCTTTTGCACCGTTGGACGCGGGTTCGATTCCCGCCATCTCCACAATTCCCATGTGAGGTTAAAGCCCTCCGGCCGGTGGTCGGGGGGCTTTTTCCGTGTGCGGGGAACGCGCCGTACGGGCACATCCTCTGGGCATGTGACTCGTTATTGCAACCGAGTGCAGGTTCCCCAACGGCCGGGCGGCACGGAATCCCGGCCGAGTACGCAAGCGCAGGAGGCAGTCGCTTGGATGCCACCGTCACTCTCTTAGGCTCGATTTTCGCCAGCCTGGGAGTTCTCGGCGCAGCAGTGGTGGCCTATCTCGGCAAGCGCAGTGAGAACGCGCTCACCGGCTACTCCAGCCTCACGGAGAGACTCCAGACCGAGCGTGACCGACTGGAGCGGCAGGTCGCCGAACGCGACACGAAACTCGCCGAATTGAACGCCCTGCACGTCCATGACCAGAGCGAGATCGCCCGGCTGCTCATCGACAACCAACGGCTCGGAGGCACTCCGTGACCCAGCTCGAGCGACTGCTGGCCCGCCGTTGGCGCAGCGTATTCCTCGTCTGTGTGCTGGTCGCGCTCTGCGGGGTCGCGGCGCTGCTCTGGGCCCGCATCGACGCGGGTGACCGCCGTGCCGACCAGCTCGCCACGGAGGCGGACCGGCGCGGCGAGGCCGTGTCCACCCTGGCCCGCGACGTACGGACCCTGCGCGCGCAGGTCCGCTCGCACGGTGACACCCCTGCCGCGCCCGACCCCGCCGACGCCGTCGACGACCTGCTGTCCCGGGCGCGGGTGCCCGGATCGCCGGGCGCCACCGGCTCCCAGGGCCAGGACGGCAAGCAGGGCGAGAAGGGGACGCCGGGGGCCGGCGGCCGGCCGGGCGGCCAGGGAGAGGCGGGAAAGCCCGGTGAGGCGGGAGCGTCCGGCGAGCCGGGTCCGGCAGGGGCCGACGGCACGGACGGCGCGAACGGCGAACGAGGACCGGAAGGACCGGCAGGCGCGGCGGGCCCACCGGGCGCCAACGGCGCTGACGGCGCCAACGGATCCGACGGCGCGGGCGGTGCCTCGGGCCCCGAAGGCCCCGCGGGCCCGGCCGGGCCGCGCGGTGAGCGTGGGCCCAAGGGCGAGCCGGGCGACCGGGGCCCCGCCTGCCCCGACGGCTACAGCCTCCAGCAGTCACCCGGCGACCCCGACGCCCTGGTCTGCCGCCGCGCGAGCGTGACCCCGGCCGACCCCGCCCCCGCCCTGCTGCTCCTGGCCTCCCTGCTGCCCCGCTGCCGCCGCACGCCCTGCGCACCCGGGCTGGGCGCGCGGTAGGCGGGTGGTGCGTCCTCGCGGCCTACGTGGCCGGAGTGGGGGCTGTCGCGGAAGGCTGTCGTCGGGGGGTGCTCCTGGCCTCCCTGCTGCCCCGCTGCCGCCGCACGCCCTGCGACCCGGGCTGGGCGCGCGGTAGGCGGGTGGTGCGTCCTCGTGGCGTACGTGGCCGGAGTGGGGGCTGTCGCGGGGGGCCGGAGTCGGGGATGCTCCTGGGTCATGAGTAGACCCGTGAGACGCGTCAACGCCCGTATGCGCCACTGGATCTGGCCCGCCGTGCTCGGCGTCGCGGCGGCCACCCTCTCCGTCAGCTCGCCGGCCGGGGCGGACTCCGACCGCAGCGGCCTGCCCGAAGCCATCGACACCATCCTCGGCGATCCCCGGATGGAGGGCGGCGCGGCGAGCGTCGTCGTCGCCGATGCCGCCTCCGGGGACGTGCTCTACCAACACCTGCCCAGCGGGCGCCTGATGCCCGCCTCCAACACCAAACTCCTGACGTCGGCGGCGGCCATGGAGCGGCTCGGCCCCGACCACCGCTTCACCACCGACGTGCTCACCGACGGCAAGCGGCGCGGCCGGGAGCTCTCCGGTGATCTGTATCTGCGCGGTACCGGCGACCCGACGACGCTCGCCAAGGACTACGACCGCCTCGCCGCGAAGATCGCCGATTCGGGCGTCCGGCGGGTCTCGGGGCGCCTGGTCGCGGACGACACCCGGTTCGACGACAAGCGCGTCGGCGACACCTGGGCCGCCGACGACGAATTCGCGTACTACGCCGCCCAGATCTCCGCGCTGAGCGTCGCCCCGGACACCGACTACGACACCGGGACGGTGATCGTCGAGGCCACACCGGGCGCGAAGGCCGGGGACCGGCCGAAGGTGACGGTGACCCCGAAGACGGACTACGTGGACGTCGACATCAGCGCGAGGACCGTCCCCTCGGGCGGCGAGGACACGCTCACCATCGAGCGCGAGCACGGCAGCAACACGATCACGGTCACCGGCACCGTGCCCGTGGGAGGCTCCGCCACCAAGGAGTGGATCGCCGTCTGGGAGCCGACCGGCTACGCGGCCGCGATCTTCCGGGACGCGCTGAAGGCACACGGGGTGCGGGTGAGCGGCCCGACGAAGGCCGGGATCGCCACCCCCAAGGGCGCGCGGCAGCTCGCGTCGCACGACTCCATGCCGCTCAGCGAGCTGATGATCCCCTTCATGAAGCTCTCCAACAACATGCACGCGGAGAACCTCACGAAGACGATGGGGTACGAGGCGACCGGGCGGCCCGGCAACTGGCCGGACGGACTCGCGGCGATCGGCGCCTACTTGAAGACGGCCGACGTCGACCCCGGCAAGCTGCGCCAGGCCGACGGCTCCGGGCTCTCGCGCAAGACCAACGTCCCCGCCGACCAGCTGATCAAGCTGCTGCTCTCGGCGAAGGGCGAGCCCTGGTACGCCGACTGGTACAAGTCGCTTCCGGTGGCCTGCGCCCCGGACAAGGCCGTCGGCGGGACACTGCGCACACGGATGTGCGGGACCCCGGCGGCACTCAACGTACGCGCGAAGACAGGGTCGTTGACCGGGGCTTCCGCTCTTTCGGGGTACGTGAAGGACGCGGGCGGGCGTGAGCTGGTGTTCAGCATCATCCTCAACAACTACCTGCCCTCTTCGGTGAAGGCCCTGGAGGACGCGATCGTCGTGACGCTCGCCAGGTCGACCGAGGACGAGGCCGTACTCGTCAGGCCGCGCTCGGAGCGTGGGGCCGAGCCGAGCGGGGACCTGGAGTGCTCGTGGCGCAAGCCTGCGCGATGCTGAGCAGCAGCGCGCAGCACGCGGCGGCGACCGGGACCGCGTAACCCTGGGCGGCACCTAGGTGCTCCACCACCCAGCCGCCGGAGGCCGAGCCGCAGGCGATGCCGCCGAGGAGTCCGGTGACGGCGAGGGTCATGCCCTCGTTCAACCGGCCCTCGGGGGTGCGCTGTTGGATCAGCGCCATGCCGGTGACCATCGTCGGGGCCGTCGCCATACCGGCGACAAGGAGAGCACCGGCGAGCACGAGGAGTGAGCCGGTGAGCGTGGCGGCGAGCAGCGGCAGCGTCATCAGGGCCGCCATCGCCACGGCGCACCGGATGTGACGGCGGTTCGGGGGCCCGCTCGGTTCGGCCGTCCCGTAGAGGAGGCCCGCCGCGCAGGAGCCCGCGGCCTGGAGCGCGAGGATCGCGCCCGCGGCGGTCTTGTGGCCCTCCGCGTCGGCGTACGCGATCGTCACGACCTCCATGGAGCCGAAGACGGCACCCGTGGCGAGGAAGGCGGCGAGCAGAGTGGGCATCCCGCGCGCGTGGAGGGGCGACTTCTCCTTGGCGGTCGTACGTCCCCGGGGCGGCGGTTCCGTCGAACGCTGGGCGGCGAAGAGCAGGACGCCGGTCAGGAGCAGCACGACTCCGATGAGGGTGCCCGCCTCCGGGAAGAGCGCACCGCACAGGAAGGCGGCGAGGACGGGGCCGAGCATGAAACACAGTTCGTCCGCGGCCTGCTCGAAGGAGTTGGCGGTGTGCACGGCCCGCTCGTCGTCCTTGAGGAGGTGAGTCCAGCGGGCCCGGGACATGCCGCCCGTGTTGGGTGTGGTGGCCGTCGCGGCGTACGCGGCGAACAGGGTCCAGTCGGGCGCTCCGTAGCGCACGCACAGCAGCAGCGCGAGCGAACCGAACGCGGCGATCGCGGTGGCCGGGACGGCGATCCGTGCCTGGCCGTACCGGTCGACCAGGCGCGCCGTCCAGGGGGCCACGACGGCGGTCGCGGCGAGACCCGTCGCGGTGACGGCGCCGGCGAGCGCGTACGAGTCGCGGGTCCCGGCGATCATGATGACGGCGCTCACGCTGAACATGCCCATGGGCAGGCGGGCGATGAGGTTGCCGATGGTGAAGGCGGTGGCTCCGGGTATCCGGAAGAGACGGGCGTAGGGATTGCGGCGGCGGGGCGCGCGGGATTCGGCGGGCGGCATGGGATCACCCTCACCGGGGCGCCGGTGTGAGGTCCAACACCTTCTGGGGCCCGACTCACGCACTCCTGTTGTAAGTTCCCGCGGGTGACAGCTGAGCCCCGCATACCCCGTGGCCCCGAGCGCGGTGTGCCCCGCGACGTGGAGCCCCGCCTCCTGCGCGCCTTCCTGGCCGTCTCCGAAGAGCTGCACTTCACCCGGGCCGCCGCCCGGCTGTACGTCGCCCAACAGGCACTGAGCCGTGATGTGCGCCGCCTGGAGCGCGAGTTGGGGGCCGAGCTGTTCGTGCGGACGACGCGGCAGGTCACTCTGACCGCCGAGGGGGAGCGGCTGCTGCCGTACGCGCGGCGGGCCATCGAGGCGCAGGACGACCTGACGACGGCCTTCGCGCGCGGCACGGGGTCCGGCGGCGCGGCCCGCCCGCTGCTCGTGGACCTGAACAGCCCGGGCCTCATCTCCGGGCGCGTCCTGGAGCGGGCCCGCGAGATCGTCCCGGACTGCGAGCTGATGGCCCGCTTCGAGAGCGGGCTCACCGGGGCCGCGGGCGAGATCCTCGCCGGGCGGCTCGACGTCTCCTTCGGTCGCTACGCCGGGCTCGAACCGGCGCTGCGGGCGCGGCTCTCGCAGCAGCCCGTGCGGTACGAGCCGATGGCGGTGCTGCTGCCGCTGGGCCACCCCCTGGCCGATTTTGACGCGGTGCCGCTCGGCGCGCTCGCGGGCGAGAGCGTGTACGCGGGGGCCGGAAACCCCCGGACGCTGGAGTGGACCGACCTGGCGCATCGCCTTTTCGAGGGACGCGGGATCGAGGTGGCGGCGCCCGCACCCCTGGCGGTGGGCCCCGAGGAGTTCGGAAGGATCATGGCCAAGAATCGCACCCCCGTCCTCACCGCGGTGGACTTCCCCGCCATGCCCGAATCCGTCCTGCGGCCCTTGATCGACCCCGTACCGCTGTCACCCGTGTCCCTGGTCTGGAGAAAGGGGCTCGTGCACCCGGGTGTCGAGGCGCTGCGCGCGGCCGCGGTCGAGCTTGCCGCCGCCGAGGGGTGGCTGCGAAGGCCCGAAGGCGGGTGGGTTCCGGCCACAGATGCACTCATCATGATGAGGCTGGACTGATGGATTAGTACGACTGACACCGCCGTGCGCTACATTCATGGTCCGGGCGCGGTGTGATAGGGGGGCGCTCGGATCGGGTGGGGGCTCGGTCCGAACGGCGAGTTGCCCGGAGTCGTGCGCGCCCGAGTCAGGTTATGTGGGGGGTTGTGCGTACGCATGGAGAATTGGCGAGAAGATGCCCTACCGGAACACACCCATGATCCGAACGAGGTCACCGTTCAGATCGACGGGGTGGGCCGGCAGCTGGCGGATCTGGCTGCCGAGAGCGATCAGGACGGGCCCGACGGGCCGGTTTTCGTCGACGAGACGGGCCGCCGCAGCCGGAGGTACCGCCGGATAGGCGTGTTCGTCGGCATGGCCTGCGCCGTCTACGCGGTGATCATCGTGGCCACCCTGTTCTCGGGCAACTCCAGCGCGCCCTGGCTCCCGATCGACCCCAAGGACGAGAAGCCGGCGAGCAAGGTGGACACACCCGACCGCCCGGCCGACTCCCTCGACCCCTCGGCCTCACCCGGCGCGACCCCGTCGCCCGGATCGTCCGAGAGCGGCAGCACCGCTCCCACGACCGGTGACGAGGACGCGGACGATCCTGCGAAGCCGGACGACGGCAGGACCAAGCCGGGCGACACACCCGACCCCGACCCCACGGGCGACGGCAAGCCCGACCCCGACCCCACGGACGACGGCGGGGACCCCGACCCGACCGACGACCCCACGAAGCCGGACCCGGACCCGGACCCGACCGACGACCCCACCACACCGGACCCGGAGCCGTCGACCGAGACCCCGCCCGGTGCGGCCGGAGGCGGCGGCGAAGTCCCCGCCATGCAGCCCGCCGCCGATCAACAGTCCCCGCAAAGCGCCCAGGCGATCGGTCATCTGTCCCCGCGAGGCGCCGGCCAGCAGCCCTCGGAGGGCGCACAGCTATGAACACCCGCACCAAAAGGGGCCGGTCAGCCGGCTCCCGGCACAGTCACGCCCAGCCCCGGAACGGCCACGCCCAGACCCGGGGCGGCGGTGGTGGCGGCCGACGCCGCGCACAGCCCGCCCGCACCGCCAAGCGGCGCAGGATCCCGCTGCGCTATCTCATGCCGCTGCTCCTCCTGGGCGCCCTGATGGCGATGCTCATGCTGCGCGGCTACACCCACAGCGAGATCCTCGCCGACCACCGCGTGCAGCCGCCCGCGGCCACCGACCAGGTCCCGAAGAAGGTCCTCGAGGACGGTGGCCCGGTCATCGACACCCGTGGCGGCCGCGAGGAGACGCTGAGCGTCCCCCACCACCGCCTCGTGCTGACCTTCGACGACGGCCCGGACCCGGAATGGACCCCCAAGGTCCTCGACGTACTGAAGAAGCACGACGCACACGGCGTCTTCTTCGTCACCGGCACGATGGCCTCGCGCTACCCCGACCTCGTCGAGCGCATGGTGGACGAGGGCCACGAGGTCGGCCTGCACACGTTCAACCACCCCGACCTGTCGTACCAGTCCAAGAGCCGCATCGACTGGGAGCTCTCGCAGAACCAACTCGCCCTCGCGGGCGCCGCCGGCGTCCGCACCTCCCTGTTCCGCCCGCCGTACTCCTCGTTCTCCGACGCCATGGACAACAAGTCCTGGCCCGTGACGAAGTACATAGGCAGCCGCGGCTACCTCACCGTCGTCAACAACACCGACAGCGAGGACTGGAAACGCCCCGGCGTCGCCGAGATCATCCGCCGTGCCACGCCCAAGAACGGCAACGGCGCCATCGTCCTGATGCACGACTCCGGCGGCGACCGCTCGCAGACGGTGGCCGCGCTCGACACCTTCCTGCCCGATCTGCAGGACAAGGGCTACCGGTTCACCAACCTCACCGAGGCCCTGGACGCCCCCAGCGCGCACGCGCCGGTCACCGGCCTCGACCTGTGGAAGGGCAAGGCCTGGGTCTTCCTGGTCGGAGCGTCGGAGCAGATCACCGGCGTACTCGTCGTGGCCCTCGCCATCATCGGGGCGCTGGTGCTGCTCCGCTTCGGCCTGATGCTGCTGCTCTCCGCGGTGCACGCGCGCAAGGTGCGCAAGAAGGGCTTCCGCTGGGGCCCCGACATCACCGAACCGGTGTCGGTCCTCGTGCCCGCCTACAACGAGGCCAAGTGCATCGAGGCCACGGTCCGTTCGCTCATGACGAGCGACCACCCCATCGAGATCGTCGTCATCGACGACGGCTCGTCGGACGGCACCGCGCTGATCGTCGAGGGCCTGCGCCTGCCGAACGTACGCGTCGTGCGCCAGCAGAACGCGGGCAAACCGGCCGCACTCAACCGAGGCATAGCCAACGCCCGTTACGACCTCATCGTGATGATGGACGGCGACACGGTCTTCGAGCAGTCGACCGTGCGTGAGCTGGTGCAGCCGTTCGGCGACCCGCGCGTGGGAGCCGTCGCGGGCAACGCGAAGGTCGGCAACAGGGACTCGCTGATCGGCGCCTGGCAGCACATCGAGTACGTGATGGGCTTCAACCTCGACCGCCGGATGTACGACATGCTCGGCTGCATGCCGACCATTCCCGGCGCCGTCGGAGCCTTCCGGCGCTCGGCACTCGAACGAGTCGGCGGCATGAGCGACGACACGCTCGCCGAGGACACCGACATCACGATGGCGATGCACCGCGACGGCTGGCGAGTCGTGTACGCGGAGAAGGCGCGCGCGTGGACCGAGGCGCCGGAGACGGTGCAGCAACTGTGGTCGCAGCGCTACCGCTGGTCGTACGGCACGATGCAGGCGATCTGGAAGCACCGCCGCTCGGTGATCGAGTCCGGCCCCTCGGGCCGCTTCGGCCGCGTGGGCATGCCGCTGGTGTCGCTGTTCATGGTCCTGGCACCTCTGCTCGCGCCGCTGATCGACGTATTCCTGCTCTACGGCCTGATCTTCGGCCCCACCCAGAAGACGATCATCGCGTGGCTCGGCGTGCTCGCCGTCCAGGCGGTGTGCGCGGCGTACGCCTTCCGGCTCGACCGCGAGCGCATGACCCATCTGATCTCGCTGCCCCTCCAGCAGATCCTCTACCGGCAGCTGATGTACGTCGTGCTGCTGCAGTCCTGGATCACCGCCCTGACCGGAGGCCGCCTGCGCTGGCAGAAGCTCCGGCGTACGGGAGTCCTCGGAACTCCGCCCTCGATTCCGCAGCAGCGGACGGGCAGCCCTGACCGGAGGCCCGTCGCATGACCTATCCCCAGCAGCCCACGCACCCGACGCAGCCCGGTTACCCCACGCAGCCCGCGTACCCCACGCAACCGCTGCCGCAGGTGCCGCCGCCCCCGGGCCTGAAGAATCACGCGCCGGCGCACCTCGGTCCGGCGGGTCCCGGCGTGGGGGCTCCCGGCGTGGGGGCTCCGGGCGTGGGGGCTCCCGGCCTGGCGGTGACGCCGGTGGGCCCGGCGGCCCCGGAAGCCCCGGGAGCCCCGGCGGCTCCCAAGAAGCCGGGCCGGGACCGCTACTTCGACGTACTGCGCTCTCTCGCCCTGGTCCGCGTCGTCATCTACCACCTGTTCGGCTGGGCCTGGCTGACGATCCTCTTCCCGTCCATGGGCGTGATGTTCGCGCTGGCGGGCGCCCTGATGGCGCGCTCGCTGAAGCGCCCCGCGTGGGGCGTGATCAGGGGTCGAATACGCCGACTGCTCCCACCCATGTGGGCGTTCAGCGCGGTGGCACTCTTCCTTCTCTTCTACGGCGGCTGGAACGTCACCAAGGACCCGGACCACGGGGACACGTGGGGCCTGGTCAGCATGGTCAACTACGTGTTCCCGATCGGCGCCCCGCCCTTCCCCTGGCACATCGGGGACAAGGCGGGCCTCCTGGAGGACACCTGGCCGGCGCAGGCCGCGGGCCCGCTCTGGTACATCCGCGCGTACCTGTGGTTCGTCATCGCGTCGCCCCTCCTCCTGTGGGCGTTCCGCAGGGTTCCGTGGGCCACGCTCTTCGCCCCCCTGGCCCTGACGGCGGTGCTGACCACGGAGATCGTCAAGATCCCCGGCGAGACGGGCAACGCGGTGTCGGACTTCGCGGTGTACGGCAGCTGTTGGGTCCTCGGCATCGCCCACCAGGAGGGCGTCCTCGCCCGGGTCCCGCGCTACGTGGCGGTCTCCGTCTCCGCCCTGATCATGGCCTTCGGCCTGTGGTGGGCCTCGGGCCATCTGGGCCCGGACGGCTGGGACCTGAACGACATCCCCCTCGCCCAGGCGGCATGGTCCTTCGGCTTCGTCGTCATCCTCTTCCAGTACTCACCGTCGTGGCAGGAACTGCCGGGCCGCCTGAAGCGCTGGGACAAACTCATCACCCTCTCCAACAACCGAGCGGTGACGATCTACCTCTGGCACAACCTCCTGATCATGGCCACGGTGCCGCTCATCGACATGGCGTACGACCTGCCGTTCATGGAGGACGAGCGCTGGAGCTCGGCGCTGGACTCGACGTACATGCTGTGGATGACGGTGCTGGTCTGGCCGCTGATCGGCCTGATGATCGTCGCCGTGGGCTGGCTGGAGGATGTCGCGGCACAGCGGAGACCACGGCTGTGGCCGGACGGGTCGAAGAAGACGAAGGGCCGGCGGGCTCGGGCGGAAGCCTGACGTCTGTGGGGGCAGACGTTCCGATGGGGCTGACGTGAGGGCGGCCGCACACGCACTTCGGTGCGGGGTGCGGCCGCTTTCGCGTGGGAGGGGAGGGTCAAGCAACGCGGAGGACGCAATCCTCGGGGGCCCGCCCGGTGCTCGGGCCGCCGTGGCTCTTCCCATTCGTTACGGGCTGGGCGAGTTGACCGCGGCTGCGGGCGGACTGCGTGACGCCGACGGCGTGGCTCGCTGGGACTGCGCGCCTCCGCGGGCCGGCGCTCTTGTGATCGGGGCCGAGGCCTTGCACCTTCGTGGTGCTGACGGAAGCTCTGCTGCTGGCTGACGGGTCTGAGGTCACGTACTGCAGGAAAATCCCGCAAGCCGCCGATGTAGGACCGCTTGGGTGGGATTTTCTTGCGTGACGTGCTCGCAGTGGTTGGAGTGCGGGGATTGCTTGCTGCACTCCTCAGGGCCTCAGCCCTCAGTACCCGGCCGTGAATCGGGTCCGGCTGTGCCTCGGGGTCTCCGTCTCGTCCAGGAGCGCGATCGCCAAGTCCTCCATGGAGAGCGACGAGTTGCCCGCCGCGTCCACCAGGAGTTCGTCCGTGCCCAGGCGGAACGTGCCCGTGCGCGTGCCCGGCTCGAGGACGGCCGACGGGCTCACGTACGTCCAGTCGACGTCCGTGTCCGCCGTGCGGACCGCCTCGTACTGGTCGTTGGACGCCTGGGCTATGTGCCGCCACGCCGTGGGGACGTACCTGGGGTCGTCGATGGCCAGGACTCCCCGCGTGCCGGGGACCGTCAGGCTGCCCGCGCCGCCGACTATCAGCAGCCGCACGCCGGTGCCCGACAGGCCCTCCAGGAGCGACTTGGTGATGGCTGCGTGCTCGTGTTCACGGCCCGGCGCCGGTCTCGTGGCGTTGATCACCAGGTCCTGACCGGCACTCAACTCCGCCACGTCGTACGGGACTCCCGCGTCACCCGTGCGGTGCTTTGCGCCGGGGTGCAGTTCGGCGAACCGGGCCTGGTCGCGGACCACCGCGGTCACCTCGTGGCCGCGGGACAGCGCCTCCGTGACGACCCGGCTGCCTACGTTTCCCGCCGCTCCGAAAACGGTGATGTTCATGCGCATGTCCGTTCAGCTCCTTCTTCTACGTCTTTTGCGTCTACTACGTCGGTTCACTTGCTCACTTGATCGGGGGCGCTTGCCTTCCGCGAGCCCCGCGAGCCCCGCCCCCGATCTGGCCCAGCAGCACGCTTCCCAGTACGAGCACCAGGCCGCCCACCTGCCAGAGCGTCAGCGTCTGGCCGAGGAGCAGGAGGCCGGCGAGGGTGGCGACCACCGGGTTGGTCAGGCCGAGGAAGGAGACGGACGAGGCCGGGAGGCGTTCGATCCCGCGGAACCACAGGGCGTACGCGATAGCCGTGCCGATCACGCCGAGGTAGACGTAACCGGCGATGTTGGCGCCGGTGAGGTGGTCCGGTAGGCCCTCCGCCATGAGGGCGATGGGGGCCAGGACCAGGCCGCCCGCCGTCAGTTGCCAGCCGGTGAGGGTGAGGAGCGAGACCCCTTCGGGGCGACCCCAGCGCTTGCTGAGCACCACCGCGAGGGCCATCAAGGTCGTGGCCGCCAGCATCGCCGCGATGCCCGCCGGGTCCACCGCCGCGCTGCCGCGCAGGACCAGCAGGGCGACGCCCGCGACACCCACGAGCCCCGCGACGAGCGTACGAGCGGTCGGGCGCACCTTCAGCACGCCGACCCCGAAGCCCGCCACAAGGAGCGGCATGACCGCGCTGACCGTCGACGCCACACCTCCGGGCAGGTGGTACGCGCCGAAGAAGAGGAGCGGGAAGAACGCCCCGAAGTTCAGCAGCCCCAACACGCCCGCCTTCCACCACCAGTCACCCCTCGGCAGCCGCCGGGTGATCGCGAGGAGGATCAGCCCGGCGGGCAGCGCGCGCAGGGCCGCGGCGAGCAACGGGCGGTCGGCCGGGAGGAGTTCGGTCGTCGTGACGTACGTGGTGCCCCAGGTCGCCGGGCCGATGGCCGCGAGGCCCGCGGCGGCGAGGGCGTAGGTGCGGGGCCCCCGGCCGGGGCCGCGCCGGCCGGTCGGGCCGCCGGTCGTGGGTGTCGTGCGTACCGTGCTCGTGCTCGGGCTGATGGTCGACATGATGCTCCCCCTCTGTTCCCCTCAACGCTGTTATTCTCAACGTTGAGATAAATATGGACCGTGGGTCTGCGAACGTCAAGTATCTGAACGTTGAGAGATGTTCGGTCGTCGCGAGTCCTGACAGAGAGGAGCACATACATGAGCGAGACCGAGGCTGGGCCCGAGGTGCCCGCCGACGCCATCGACGAGCTGCGTGCCCAGTGGCGGCGCGAGCGTCCGGATCTGGACCTCGCCCATCTGGACGCGATGGCCCTGGTGGGCCGCATCAAACGCGCCGACCACCTGCTGAGCAAAGGCATGAAGCGGGTCTTCGCCGAGTACGGCCTGGAGTTCGCGGAGTTCGACGTCCTCGCCACGCTGCGCCGGGTCGGCGCCCCGCACGAACTGACCGCGGGCGGCCTCCTGAAGACCGCGATGGTGACATCGGGCGCCATCACCAACCGCCTCGACAAGCTGGAACGCAAGGGTCTGATCGCCCGGCACCCCGACCCCGCCGACCGCAGGGCCATCCGCGTACGCCTCACCGAGGCGGGCCTCGACCTCGTCGACCGTGCCGTGGTCGACCACATCGCGAACGAGGAGCGCATGCTCGCCGCCCTGGCCCCCGAGGACCGCGAGGCGATCGACGGCGCCCTGCGCAGGCTGCTCGTATCCCTGGGGGACACGCACCTGGGCTGAGCCCCACGCCCCGCCGAGCCCTCACCGCCCGCCCCACCCCCACGTGAGAGCGAAGTTCCCCGCCGGTCACCGCGTGCCACAGAGTGGAAACCCGGCCTCCCTACCTTCGGGTCATCAGCCGCCGGCTGTGGAGATGCGGAGGTCTGGCATGTGGATCCAACGGTGGGACCCGGAAGACGAGACATTCTGGGAGGAGGAGGGGGAGCGGGTCGCCCGGCGGAACCTGGTGTTCTCGATCCTCTCGGAGCACATCGGGTTCTCCATCTGGACCCTGTGGTCCGTGATGGTGCTTTTCATGGGGCCCGAGTACGGGATCGATCCCGCCGGAAAGTTCTTCCTGGTGTCCATGGCGACCCTCGTCGGGGCCGTCGCCCGCGTCCCGTACACCTTCGCCGTCGCCCGCTTCGGCGGACGCAACTGGACGATCATCTCCGCGAGCATGCTGCTCGTGCCGACCGTCGCGGCCTTCGCCGTGATGGAGCCCGGCACCTCCTACACCACCTTCATGCTCTGCGCCCTCCTCACCGGCGTCGGCGGCGGCAACTTCGCCTCCTCCATGACCAACATCAACTCCTTCTTCCCTTTGAGGAAGAAGGGGTGGGCGCTCGGGCTCAATGCCGGGGGCGGCAACATCGGCGTGCCCGTCGTGCAGCTCGCCGGGCTCGCGGTCATCGGAGCGGGTGGCGGGCCGCGCGTGCTTCTCGGGATCTACATCCCGCTCATCCTCGTCTCCGCCGTCTGCGCCGCCCTCTTCATGGACAACCTCGCCACGGTGAAGAACGACACCGGGGCCGCCAAGGAAGCCGTACGGGACGCACACACCTGGATCATGGCCTTCCTCTACGTCGGGACCTTCGGGTCCTTCATCGGGTACAGCTTCGCCTTCGGGCTCGTCCTGCAGACCCAGTTCGGCCGTACGCCGCTGCAGGCCGCCGCGGTCACCTTCATCGGGCCGCTGCTCGGCTCGCTGATCCGGCCCGTCGGCGGGCGGCTCGCCGACCGGTTCGGCGGGGCCCGCATCACGCTGTGGAACTTCGTCGGGATGGGCGCGGCCACCGGCGTCGTCGTCATGGCCTCCATGCGTGAGTCGCTCGCCCTCTTCGTCGCCGCCTTTGTCGTTCTTTTCGTGCTGACAGGGCTCGGGAATGGGTCGACCTACAAGATGATCCCCGGGATCTTCCAGGCCAAGGCCCTCCAGAAAGGGCTTCAGGGGGAGGCCGCCGCGGCTTACGGGCGGCGGCTCTCCGGGGCCTCCATGGGGCTCATCGGCGCCGTCGGGGCGCTCGGCGGCCTTGGGATCAACCTCGCCTTCCGGCAGTCCTTCCAGACCGTGGGGTCCGGCACCGGTGCCTTCGTCGCCTTCCTCGTCTTCTACGCCGCCTGCTTCTGCGTCACGTGGGCCGTATACCTTCGCCGCCCGACGGCCACCCCGGACTCCGGGCAGGCCCCGGACGCCGAGGAGAAGCCCCAGCTCACGTACGCGCAGGTCTGACGGAGGGGTGGTCGTAGCCTGGTGTAACACGTACGACATCGTGATGATCCGGGGTTGTCACGGGCCGTTGGCAGGCTCGTGCAACCCCGGATCATCCACCACGCGGTACTAGCGGGACGAAAGCAGCTGCCATGAATGGGACCCCTCCGACCGGTCAACAGGCCGGCCGTCAGAACGCCCCACTCGCCGGATTCACCGTCGGCGTCACCGCCGCCCGGCGCGCCGACGAGCTCGGCGCGCTGCTCCAGCGGCGCGGCGCCACCGTCCTGCACGCGCCCGCACTGCGCATCGTCCCGCTCGCCGACGACAGCGAGCTTCTCTCCGCGACCAAGGAACTGATCGACCACGCGCCCGACATCGTGATCGCCACCACCGCGATCGGGTTCCGCGGCTGGGTCGAGGCCGCCGACGGCTGGGGCTTCGGCGAGGCGCTGCTGCGATGTCTGCGAGGTGTCGAGCTGCTGGCCCGCGGGCCCAAGGTCAAAGGCGCCATCCGTGCCGCCGGGCTCACCGAGGAGTGGTCGCCCTCGTCCGAGTCCATGGCGGAGGTGCTCGACCGGCTGCTCGGCGAAGGCGTCGAAGGCAAGCGCATCGCACTGCAGCTGCACGGCGAACCGCTGCCCGGCTTCGTCGAGTCACTGCGCGCCGCGGGAGCGGAAGTCGTCGGCGTGCCCGTCTACCGGTGGATGCCGCCGGAGGACCTCGCACCCGTCGACCGGCTCCTCGACGCCACCGTCGCGCGCTCCGTCGACGCGCTGACCTTCACCAGCGCGCCCGCCGCCGCGTCCTTCCTGGCCCGCGCCGAGGACCGGGGCATGTCCATCGAGCTCTTCGGCGCGCTCCAGCACGACGTCCTGTCCGCCTGCGTGGGCCCGGTCACGGCGCTGCCGCTGCAGGCCCGCGGCGTCGACACGGTGCAGCCCGAACGCTTCCGGCTCGGACCCCTCGTACAGATCCTCTGCCAGGAACTGCCCTCCCGCGCCCGTACGTTGCCCATCGCGGGCCACCGCGTCGAGATCCGCGGTCACGCCGTCCTGGTCGACGACGAGCTGCGGCCCGTGCCGCCCGCGGGCATGTCGCTCCTTCGGACACTCGCGCGGCGCCCGGGGTGGGTCGTCTCCCGCGCCGAACTCCTGCGCGCGCTGCCCGGCACGGGGCGCGACGAGCACGCCGTGGAGTCCGCGATGGCCAGGCTGCGTACGGCACTTGGGGCGCCGAAGCTCGTCCAGACGGTGGTCAAGCGCGGCTACCGGCTCGCGCTCGATCCCGCCGCCGGGGCCAAGTACTCCGACTGACGCGCCCTGTTGTCCCGCCCTCGCAGCACCAGGGCCCGCGCCAGCAGGCCGATCGCGACGGTGGAGAGCAGCGCCCGCACCGCGTTCCAGGCCAGCCACGGGTCCTCGAACTTCTCGCGTACGGCGGCCGGGTCGGCGATCTTCGCCGGGTCGCCCGCGTCCGCGAGCTGGTCGTTCAGCGGCACGTTCACGGCCGAGGTGATCGCGAAGGCCACCAGGTAGACGACGAGCGCCGCGAGGACCCACCGGTACGAGCTCGTGCCGCGCAACTGCCATGCGGAGACCGCCGTGAAGAGCAGCGCGCCGAAGAAGCTCGCGAAGAAGACCGGGTTGTTGAACGCGTCGTTCGTGTTCTGCATGACCTCGATGAAGACACGGTCCCCGCTGCGGGCGAGGCCGGGCATCACACCGCAGGAGAAGATGTAGAAGGTTCCGGCGATCAGGCCCATGGTCACGACGGCCGCCCCCAGGACAACCCCGGCGGAGCCTCCCTCGCGGCCTTGTCCCTGTCCCCGGCTCTTCGTCTCACGCTTGGCTTCCATGGGACCGAGTCAACAGGCAGGACGGCCGCCGGACCATGGTCCCGAAGCGCGCCTCCATAAGCGGGCGTCTCAGCCGCGCCGGTGGCAGGGGTTCCGCACCCGCCCGCGGCGAGGCACTGTAGGGGGAGCACTCACCGGTAACCCCACAAGGCGGTGACAGGCGCATGGCACTGGGCATGGACCCGGCCACGTACGAGCTGCGATTCGACTCCGGGCGGAGCTGTCTGGACCTCGTGGCGACGAACCATCCCGTGGAACGGCTCGACTCCGTGGACCGGCTGCGTGCCTGGCTCGCGGGCGCCGGGCTCATCCCGGATCGCACCCTCCTGCCGGGGGCGGGCCCGGCCTGGCTCGTGGCCTTCCGTGAACTGCGGCAGAGCAGCGGCCAGTTGGTGCTCGCCGAGCTCGAAGGGCGCCCCGCCGAAGCCGCGTTGAGCAGGGTCAACGCCCTCGCCGCGGCAGCGCCCCCGGCCCCGCGCGCCGTCCGGCGCCCCGACGGCAGCCTCGCCCGCGCCCTGGACGGCGACCCCGGCTGCGCGGCCCTGCTCGCCGCCGTGGCCCGCGACGCCGTCGACCTGCTCACCGACCCCGCCGCGCGCGCTCTCCTGCGCCAGTGCGAGGGCGACAACTGCCCCATCGTGTACCTGGACACCTCACGCGGGAGGCGCCGCCGCTGGTGCTCGAGTGAGGTGTGCGGCAACCGTGAACGGGTGGCCAGACACCGGCGGCGGGCGGCGCTCGCGCGGGCCTGATCGAATTTCTTCCGGGGCGGCTGAACACAGCTGTTGCCACGTACGTACATCTCCGGTGAGCCAGCCAAGACGAAGAGCGGACACCGGAGGCAGACGTGCGCAAGGATTCCGCCGTGGCCGATGAGCGCCCGCAGGCACGCCCGCACCGACACCGTCTGGTCCCGCAACGCAACGGACCCGACGAGGAGTTGATGCGCGCCCTCTACCGCGAGCACGCGGGGCCACTTCTGGCCTATGTGCTCCGCCTGGTGGCGGGCGACCGGCAGCGCGCCGAAGATGTCGTACAGGAAACGCTCATCCGTGCCTGGAAGAACGCCGGTCAGCTCAATCGTGCGACCGGTTCGGTACGCCCCTGGCTGGTGACGGTCGCCCGGCGCATCGTCATCGACGGTCACCGCAGCCGGCAGGCCCGGCCGCAGGAGGTCGATCCGTCGCCGCTGGAGGTCATCCCCGCGGAGGACGAGATCGATAAGGCGCTGTGGCTGATGACTCTCTCGGACGCGCTCGACGACCTGACTCCCGCGCACCGGGAGGTACTTGTCGAAACCTATTTCAAGGGGCGTACGGTCAATGAGGCGGCCGAGACACTGGGTATACCGAGTGGGACGGTGCGGTCGCGGGTCTTCTACGCGCTGCGTTCGATGAAGCTGGCGCTCGAGGAGCGGGGGGTGACGGCATGAACGAGTCCTACGGACATGACGCGTGGGGGCAGGCTGACGCGGGCGACGTGCACGAGACCGTCGGCGCCTACGCCCTCGGCATCCTGGACGACGCGGAGGCGACGGCCTTCGAGGCACATCTGGCGGTCTGCGAGTTCTGCGCGCACCAGCTGGAGGAGTTCTCCGGCATGGAGCCGATGCTGGCCGCCCTCGCGGACCTCCCCGGCGGACGCGGCGTACCGGCGATCGGCGAGCAGCTCGCCGCCAGGCCGAGCCCGCGCCTGGCGGACCGTCTCGTGGACGAGGTCTCCGTGCGGCGTCAGCACAAGCGCAGGCGCGGCATGTACCTGGTGGCCGCCGCGGCCGCGCTGATCGTCGGCGGGCCGCTCACGGTCCTCGCGGTGAGCGACGACGGCGGGACGAAGGACGTGGCGGGCGAACCGCACCCCACGAGCCCCGCCGAGGACGCCTTCTTCAACCACATGGACGACAAGATCAAGGCCACGGACCCGAAGACCAAGGTCAGCGCCACGGTCGGCACGGAGAAGAAGGCCTGGGGCACGCACGCGGTCCTCGAGCTGAAGAACGTCAAGGGCCCGCTCAAGTGCTCCCTGGTCGCGGTCGGCAAGGACGGCGAGAAGGAGACGGTGACCACCTGGGCCGTCCCGAAGTGGGGCTACGGCATCGAGAACAGCCCGAACAAGTGGGCGCGCAGCCCCCTGTACGTCCACGGTGGCGCCGCGATGGATCGGAACGACATCGACCACTTCGAGGTGACCACCCTCGACGGCGACCGCCTGGTGGAGGTCGACGCGTAGGAGAAGTGCACACGAGGGCCCCCTTTCGCGTACGGTAGACGGCTGCTCGATTGGGCAGCTGCACGTCCGGAAAGGGGCCTCGGTGGCCGACGTACGCGACCGTGAGATCAGCGTCGAACAAGAACATCTCGACCAGGTCTACCGGCGTCTCGAGGAGAAGATCCACGAGGCCGAGTTCCTCATGACCGACGCGGCCAAGCGCTCCCAGGTCGGCACGCCCGGCGCGCTCGCCGAGCGGGACGCCCAGGTGTTCCGCGCGGGAGTGCATCTCAACCGCCTCAACAACGAGTTCGAGGACTTCCTCTTCGGGCGGATCGACCTGCTGCTCGGCAAGGACGGCAAGAAGGGCCCGGACGGCGCGTACACGTCGGTCGAGCCCGCCGAGGACGCCGTCAGCGAGAACAACACGGCCGAGATCGCCGAGACCCTGCACATCGGCCGCATCGGCGTCCTGGACGCGGACTACTCCCCGCTGGTGATCGACTGGCGTGCCCCGGCCGCCGCGCCGTTCTACCGCTCGACGCCGGTCGACCCGGGCCGTGTCGTACGGCGCAGGGTCATCCGCTCCAAGGGCCGCAGGGTCCTGGGCGTCGAGGACGACCTGATGCGTCCGGAGCTCAAGGCGACCCTGGACGGGGAGTCGCTGCCGGTCATCGGCGACGGCGCCCTGATGGCGGCGCTCGGCCAGGCCCGCAGCCACACGATGCGGGACATCGTGGCGTCGATCCAGGCCGAGCAGGACATGGTGATCCGGGCACCCGCCGCATCGGTGACGTACGTCGAGGGCGGCCCCGGCACCGGCAAGACGGCCGTGGCCCTGCACCGCGCGGCCTACCTCCTCTACCAGGACCGCCGCAGGTACGCGGGCGGCATCCTCATCGTCTCGCCGACCCCGCTCCTCGTGGCCTACACGGAGGGCGTGCTGCCCTCGCTGGGCGAGGAGGGGCAGGTCGCGATCCGCGCGGTGGGCGCGCTGGCCGACGACGCGGCGGGCGCCGCTGAGGCCACCGTCTACGACTCTCCCGCGGTGGCCAGGGTCAAGGGCTCCTCCCGGATGCTGCACGTCCTGCGGAAGGCCGCCAGGGGCGCTCTGGAGGGTGCTGCGGGAACGACCGCGAAGCCCGCCGAGGACGGCCAGCTCGCGTTCGGCGACGACGACGAGGACGACGCACCCCGCACCCCCGCCGAGACCCCCACCCGCCTGCGCGTGGTCGCCTTCGGCCGCCGCCTGGAGCTGGAGGCCGACGCGCTGGGCAGGATCCGCCGCAACGCGCTCAGCGGCACCGCTCCCGTCAACCTGCTGCGTCCGCGCGCCCGCAAGCTCCTCCTGGACGCCCTGTGGTCCCAGTCGGGCTCCGCCGGCCGGCACAGTGACCCGGAGCTGGCCGCCGAGCTGCGCTCGTCCTTCGACGAGGACATCACCTCCGAGGACGACTTCATCCACTTCCTCGACGCCTGGTGGCCCGAACTCACCCCGCGCGCCGTGCTCTCCGCGATGGGCGACGAGCGGCGCCTCGGCCGCTGGGCGCGCCGCGTCCTGAATCCGGGCGAGGTCCGCAAGGTCGCCCGTTCCCTCAGACGCGACGCCCTGTCCGTGCACGACGTGGCGCTCCTCGACGAGCTCCACTCGATCCTCGGCACGCCGCACAGGCCCCGCAAGAAGAAGGATCTCGACCCCCTCGACCTGCTCACCGGACTCGACGAACTGATGCCGCAGCGCGAGGAGTCCCAGCGGGAGCGCGCCGAGCGGCTCGCCGCGGAGCGCACCGAGTACGCGCACGTCATCGTCGACGAGGCGCAGGACCTGACCCCCATGCAGTGGCGCATGGTCGGCCGCAGGGGCCGGCACGCCACCTGGACGATCGTCGGCGACCCGGCCCAGTCCTCCTGGTCCGACCCGGACGAGGCCGCGGCCGCCCGTGACGAGGCCCTCGGCAGCCGCCCGCGCCGCCGGTTCACCCTCACGGTCAACTACCGCAACCCCGCCGAGATCGCCGATCTCGCGGCCAAGGTGCTCGCGCTCGCGATGCCGGGCTCCGAGTCGCCCTCGGCCGTCAGGTCCACCGGGGTGAAGCCCCGCTTCGCCGTCGTACGCGACAAGGACCTGGGCGCGTCGGTGCGCGAGGAGGCGGCGCGGCTGCTCGACCAGGTGGACGGCACCATCGGCGTCGTCGTGGCGATGAACCGCCGTGAGCAGGCGGCACGCTGGCTCGACGGGCTCGGCGACCGGGTGGTGGCGCTGGGCAGCCTGGAGGCCAAGGGGCTGGAGTACGACGCGACGGTCGTCGTCTCCCCGGCGGAGATCGCGGACGAGTCCCCGGCGGGTCTGCGCGTCCTGTACGTGGCGCTGACGAGGGCGACGCAGCAGCTGACGGTGCTTTCCGGCGAGCGCGACGACCCCGACGCGGAAGGCGTGCCGGACCTGCTCCGCGAATGACTTTGCGGGACGGGAATTGCCTTGCGGGGATCGTTTGTTACCGTTGATGTGGCACCGGCTCGATCCAAGCCCCCGGGCCCAACCATCGTCGCTACGAGCGACCACTTGCCGCGAGGCGAGCATGGCGGGTCGGTGTCATAAGCGTGAGGAGAGGCCCCCGTCACCTGGTGACGGGGGCCTCTTTCAGTTCCCCCCTACCGAGGGCCCGCAACTTCTCGTATGGTGGAAACAAGTTTCCGAAAAGCTGGTGAACGAAAAGTTCGCAATCCGAGGCGGCTACCACGTACTCAGTGGTAGGTGCGACGATCGGACGGCAAGAGCAACACGGTGAAAGCAGAGGAAGTCGGCCATGGCAACGGCGCCCAGCGTCTCCTACTCGAACACGGTCCGGTTGGAGGTGCCCGCGAGCGGCACCGCGGTCTCCCAGATCACCACGGCCGTCGAGTCCCACGGAGGCTCGGTGACCGGCCTCGACGTCACGGCTTCCGGCCATGAGGCACTCCGGATCGACGTCACGATCGCGGCGACCTCCACGACGCACGGCGACGAGATCGTCGCGCAGCTGCGCACCATCGAGGGCGTCACCGTCGGCAAGGTCTCCGACCGTACGTTCCTGATGCACCTCGGCGGCAAGATCGAGATGGCGTCCAAGCACCCCATCCGCAACCGCGACGACCTCTCCATGATCTACACCCCGGGCGTGGCCCGCGTGTGCATGGCGATCGCCGAGAACCCCGAGGACGCGCGCCGCCTCACCATCAAGCGCAACTCCGTTGCGGTCGTAACGGACGGTTCGGCCGTCCTCGGACTCGGCAACATCGGCCCGAAGGCCGCGCTCCCGGTCATGGAGGGCAAGGCGGCCCTCTTCAAGCGCTTCGCCGGCATCGACGCCTGGCCGCTGTGCCTGGACACCCAGGACACCGACGCGATCGTCGAGATCGTGAAGGCGATCGCCCCCGGCTTCGCGGGCATCAACCTGGAGGACATCTCGGCGCCGCGCTGCTTCGAGATCGAGGCCAGGCTCCGCGAGGCCCTGGACATCCCCGTCTTCCACGACGACCAGCACGGCACCGCGATCGTCGTGCTCGCCGCGCTGACCAACGCACTTCGCGTGGTGGGCAAGGGAATCGGCGACGTACGCGTCGTCATGTCCGGCGCGGGCGCGGCCGGTACGGCCATCCTCAAGCTGCTCATCGCGGCGGGCGTCAAGCACGCCGTCGTCGCCGACATCCACGGTGTCGTACACGCGGACCGCGAGGACCTCGTGGACGCCGCGCCGGACTCGCCGCTGCGCTGGATCGCCGACAACACCAACCCCGAGGGCGCCCGCGGCACCCTCAAGGAAGCGGTCGTCGGCGCCGACGTCTTCATCGGCGTCTCGGCCCCGAACGTCCTGAACGGCGACGACGTCGCCGCCATGGCCGACGGCGCCATCGTGTTCGCGCTCGCGAACCCCGACCCCGAGGTCGAGCCCACGGTCGCCCGCCAGACGGCGGCGGTCGTGGCCACGGGCCGCTCGGACTTCCCGAACCAGATCAACAACGTCCTGGTCTTCCCCGGCGTCTTCCGCGGCCTGCTCGACGCCCAGTCGCGCACCGTCAACACGGAGATGATGCTGGCGGCGGCGGGCGCCCTCGCGGACGTCGTCGCCGAGGACGAGCTCAACCCGAACTACATCATCCCCAGCGTCTTCAACGACAAGGTCGCGGGCGCGGTCGCCGATGCGGTGCGCAGCGCGGCGAAGGCCGCCGGGGTGGCTGTGACAGGCGCCACGGCCCAGTAGTACGGCGCGTCGCGGAACGCAGGGCCCTGAAAGGCCCTCTAGGGTGGCGTGGAAGCGCGCCCCCGACTGCCACCTTCCGGGGGCGGTGAAGCTTTTCGTGTGACCCCAAGGGGCCCGGATTGGCTTTCCCGCCGCAGGTGGGGGCAGGATGCCTTTCTGGGCGCGAGGGTCCGGATGACGGACCCGGGTCCGGGGCCTGACCGAGGACCCTGGCAGCATCGGCTTCGCTGTGCCCATCATGCGGCCCCGCCGCGTGGCACGCCTCAACGGCAAGAAGAACACGGGAGTACAAACATGAACCGCAGTGAGCTGGTGGCCGCGCTGGCCGACCGCGCCGAGGTGACCCGCAAGGACGCCGACGCCGTGCTGGCGGCGTTCGCCGAGACCGTCGGCGAGATCGTTGCCAAGGGCGACGAGAAGGTCACCATCCCCGGCTTCCTGACCTTCGAGCGCACCCACCGTGCCGCTCGCACCGCCCGGAACCCGCAGACCGGCGAGCCGATCAACATCCCGGCCGGCTACAGCGTCAAGGTTTCGGCGGGCTCCAAGCTCAAGGAAGCCGCCAAGGGCAAGTAGCCTCAAGCAGCAGACAGAAGGGGCGGTCACCCACCGGGTGACCGCCCCTTCTGTCTGCCGTCTCTATGTGCCGTTCAAAGAACGTACAAAGAACTACAGCGTCGCCCTGCCCGGCAGCTCGACCTTCGCACCGAGCTCCACGAGCTTGTCCATGAAGTTCTCGTAGCCACGGTTGATCAGATCGATGCCGTGCACGCGGGACGTGCCCTGGGCCGCCAGAGCGGCGATCAGGTACGAGAAGCCGCCGCGCAGGTCAGGAATGACCAGATCGGCGCCCTGGAGCTTCGTGGGGCCGCTGACGACCGCCGAGTGGAGGAAGTTGCGCTGCCCGAAGCGGCAGTCGGAACCGCCGAGGCACTCGCGGTAGAGCTGGATGTGTGCGCCCATCTGGTTGAGCGCGGAGGTGAAGCCGAGCCGTGACTCGTACACCGTCTCGTGCACGATGGACAGGCCCGCGGCCTGCGTCAGGGCGACGACCAGGGGCTGCTGCCAGTCCGTCTGGAAGCCGGGGTGCACGTCCGTCTCCAGGGCGATCGCGTTGAGCGAGCCGCCCGGGTGCCAGAAGCGGATGCCCTCGTCGTCGATCTCGAAGGCACCGCCCACCTTCCGGTAGGTGTTCAGGAACGTCATCATCGAGCGCTGCTGGGCGCCGCGGACGTAGATGTTCCCTTCGGTCGCCAGCGCCGCGGAAGCCCAGGAGGCGGCCTCCAGGCGGTCCGAGAGGGCGTGGTGGTTGTAGCCGCCCAGGCTGTCGACACCGGTGACCCTTATGGTCCGGTCGGTGTCCATCGCGATGATCGCGCCCATCTTCTGCAGCACGCAGATGAGGTCCTCGATCTCGGGCTCGACGGCGGCGTTCGAGAGCTCGGTGACGCCTTCGGCCAGCACGGCCGTGAGCAGAACCTGCTCGGTGGCGCCGACGGAGGGGTACGGCAGCTGGATCTTCGTGCCGCGGAGCCGCTGCGGGGCCTCCAGGTACTGGCCGCCCTCGCGCTTCTCGATGGTCGCGCCGAACTGGCGGAGCACCTCGAAGTGGAAGTCGATCGGCCGGCCGCCGATGTCGCAGCCGCCGAGGCCGGGGATGAAGGCGTGCCCGAGGCGGTGCAGGAGCGGCCCGCAGAAGAGAATCGGGATGCGCGACGACCCGGCGTGGGCGTCGATGTCCGCGACGTTGGCACTCTCCACGTGCGAGGGGTCCATGACCAGCTCGCCCGGCTCCTCACCGGGGCGGACCGTGACGCCATGCAGCTGCAGGAGTCCGCGTACGACGCGCACGTCGCGGATGTCGGGGACATTGCGCAGCCTGCTCGGAGCGCTGCCGAGCAGCGCGGCGACCATGGCCTTGGGCACGAGGTTCTTCGCGCCGCGGACACGGATCTCGCCCTCCAGCGGGGTTCCGCCGTGGACAAGCAGTACATCGTCGGTGACGGTCATGAATCTCGCGTTCCGATTGGATGGACGGGTGGACCAAAGGGCAAGCGTAATGGGCGTGTACCCCCTTCCCGTAAGGCCAAGGGCGTCCAGAACCTGTCATGACTTCGCGACAACACGAACCGTTCGGAACCGGACACTCCGGGTCACCGCCGAAAGTGTGCGCTCCGGACGCCCCCATGCGCCCCTGAGCTGCATTCACTCCCGTACGGGCATTGCCTCCCCCCGCGGGGCAAAGATGCGGGATCATGTCGTTCATGACCGAGGTGTCCTCGCTCACAGGGCGGCTGCTCGTGGCCACGCCTGCCCTGGCGGACCCGAACTTCGACCGCGCGGTGGTGCTGCTCCTCGACCACGACGAGGAGGGCTCGCTCGGCGTGGTCCTCAACCGGCCCACGCCCGTGGACGTCGCGGACATCCTGGAGGGCTGGGGTGACCTGGCGGGCGCGCCGGGAGTCGTCTTCCAGGGCGGCCCCGTCTCGCTCGACTCGGCGCTCGGCGTGGCGGTGATCCCCGGGGAAGAGGGCCCCGCCTCCGGCGTCCGTGCGCGGCCGGGCAGAGCGGAGCCCATCGGCTGGCGCCGCGTGCACGGAGCGATCGGCCTGGTAGACCTGGACACCCCTCCCGAACTCCTGGCCCCCGCGCTCGGCTCACTGCGGATCTTCGCCGGTTACGCGGGCTGGGGCCCGGGCCAACTGGAGGACGAGCTCGTCGAGGGCGCCTGGTACGTGGTCGAGTCCGAGCCCGGCGACGTCTCGTCCCCGGACCCGGAGAGGCTGTGGCGGGCGGTCCTGCGCCGCCAGCGGAGTGAGCTGGCGATGGTGGCTACTTATCCGGATGATGCGTCGCTCAACTGACCGAGGAGGCGCTGCGCGGCCGATGCTCTGGGTCGCTGCTGACCGGGTTGCTGCTCTGCGGAGTCGCCGAAGTCGACGATGGCCAGTTTTTTGGGGCGTCGTTCTCGCCGGGAAGATGACCCGTTAGTGGGACAAGTGTCCCTGGCCGTGGTCACGTTCGGCGTACGACAGCTGTGTGGCGGCGGGTGGGGTCCGGCCGCAGAAGCTGCCGGATACCTCTTGGTCCGGGCTTGTCGTGCGCCGCTGCGAGAGGGTTCGCTGCGGTGAAGGCGAGAGTTCACGCAGATAGCGTGGTCACTCATGTTTTAGCCCTCGCCCCACGGGAGTCACCCTTGAAGCGTCGAACGTTGCCTGCCTTCGCCGCAGCTATCACTGCCGCAGCACTAGCCCTCACCGCGTGCGGCGGTGGGGACGGCGAGTCCAGCGGCAGCGACAAGATTGCCGGGGCAGGCTCGGGCGATGAGAAGAGCTCGCCTTCGCCGTCCACGACGAAGGATGCCGCGGGTCGGCCGGAGATCAAACTGCCGGGCGACATGAAGACGGTCTTCGAGGGGCGGGAGACCGGGGACGCGGCCAAGGACGCGATCCTGGCGGACAACGAGCAGACCGTCAGCACGGTGTGGAAGGCGATGGCGTCCGGGGACACGAAGACCTCCGGAATGGCCTTCTACTACACGGATACCGCGTTGACCGGGGCCTATGAGTACGCCGAGAACGCCATCGACAAGAGCACCAGCTGGGCCGGTACCTTGCGCTACTACGACCGCAAAGTGACGGTATTCGACAAGAAGTCGGCAGCGGTGACGTACTGCGTGGACGAGAGCCGAGCGGACGTCAAGAACCGCAAGACGAACAAGACCGAAGGAACCAAGACGTCGTCCAACAGTTACGTCTACTACAACACGGGAGTGAAGAAGAACGAGGACGGCGTTTGGCAGACCTGGAGCCTCAGCGAGGACCGAGGGTCCGAGAAGTGCCGGCCCTGATCCGGCGGACGGCGGCGGTGGCGGCGGTCGCTGTGGTGGCGTGCTCCCTCTCGGCGTATTCGGCCGGAGCCGGGGACCTGGGCGGCATCGGGAGCGTGGAGGAGGAGGCCACCGGCAGGTCCACAGGCCCCATCCTGCGGTCCAAGGTCCGCTTCGAGATTGTGAGCGGCGCCGCCGCGTCAGGAGATTCCGGCCCTCTCACGTCCACGTCGTGGGACTGGAAGCCCCCGGCATGTTGGTACGAGCCGTACTGGAAGGCCAAGGACTTCAAGACCTTCATGGAAGCTCAGTGGTCGATCTACTCGTCTGCGGGTGGTGACGCCAAGGGCCTCGCGGGTGACAAGGCGCGCTACAAGGGCGGTAAGCCCTACAAGGACTTCAATGCCGCCAAGAACGGCAAGGGCATGTGGTGGGTAGCCGTTGAGAACCCTGACATGAAGGGCGAGCCGACCGCTCAAGCCTGCACTCGCCCCCCGTTCTGGGTGGACAAGGGCAAGGCCCCGACCGTCCCCCAGGCCATCGACCCCAAGACCCTCGCAGCCCTCGCTTACCAGCAGACCAAGGTGCCGGGCACCGAGATCGAGTTGAAGCCCGAGGCCAAGTCGACGGTGAATCTGCCCACTTGGGCCTGGCTGGACAAGGGCACGTTCAAGGAGGTCAAGGTCCGCGCCGACCTGCCCGGCACGGGCCTGTGGGCGCAGACCACCGCGAAGCCGGTCAGCCTCCACTTGGAGCCGGGTACGGGGGATGCGGAGACGTTCCCCGCATCCGGTGAGTGCGAGTTCAACAAGGACGGCAGCATCGGAGCGCCCTACACCAGGGGTGCTGCGAAGCATGAGCCGCAGTGCGGGATCAAGTACCTGCGCGCCACGAGTGGTCAGCCGTATCAGCTGACGGCATCGGTGACATGGGAAATCGAGTGGACCGGTACCGGCGGCGCGAAGGGCGATCTCCCGGACGGGACCTTCGAGACCACGCAGGACATGAACGTCCAGGAGATCCAGTCCATCAACCGTTGAGGGCGTACCTCGGGGGATAGGGGGAGGTCGGGGAAGTGCCTGATTCTGATCTGGCTGTCGACTACGAGTTGCTCAACACGTCGGCGAAGCAGCTGGGCGCCATTCAAAGGGAGTTCAAAAACCTGGGGGAATGGAAAGACGACATCGCATCGGTCGTGGGGGCTTCCGGCATGAAAGAGGCAATGGCTGAATTCATCGACAACTGGGACGATAACCGCAAGCGTTTGCTTGAGTCGTTGGGCACCGTCGGGACGATGGTCGAGGAAACGCGGAACGCATTCCAGAAGCTCGATGACGAGTTGTCAAAGCCTGGCAAGAAGAAGAAATAGCGATTCGGCAATCAAGTCGACCGACCATCCGACTTCGGGGGAAGAGTGGCACGACCGAAAGACTGGCAGCCCCTGTGTGAAAGTGATCCCCTGCCGGGTGATCCTGACGGGATTCGTGGCCAGGTGAAGCACATGAAGAAGATCGCCGAGTATCTGCGTACTCAGGCCGCGGCGCTCAACGCGATGGCTGACGCCGACAACCTCAAGGGAAAGTACGCGGAGAAGCTCGGTGAGGATGCGCGTGGCTTGGGGCGGAAGCTTGATGAGGCGGAGGACCGGTATCGCGAGGTCAAGGGCCACCTGACTGGCTGGGGAAATGAACTCGAGGGATTCCAGAAGAGGGCGGACAAGGCACTTGAGGACGCCAAGGACGCTCAGCGTGTGATCGACGCACACGAGGGCAAGGCGGACGACAAGCCCGACTCCGGCAAGGGCGAAAAAGGCGGCAAGGGTGACAAGGGCTCCGACGCCGAGGATCCCGCTCTCAAGCGCGCCAAAGAGGACTTGGTGAAAGCCCGAGCGCGGTTCAACTCCGCGGTCGGCGATTACGACGAACGCTCCGGCCACTTCGCGGGGAAGATCCGGGACTCCATCGACGATGACATGAAGGACAGTTGGTGGAACGACTTCAAGGGCGCTATTGCTGATGCCGACTGGATCGGCGAATGGGCTGACAGGCTGAGCTGGATCGCGACGGCCGTAGGCGTGGCAGCCATGCTCTTCCCTGGTATCGGCTGGATTGCGGCCGCCCTGACCATCGCCGTGCTGGCCGCCCATACCGTACAGGCGGCAACGGGCAATGGGTCATGGTTCGACGTCGTCATGGATATCGGGGCGTTGAAGCTTGCGCGTAATGGCATGAAAGCTGCTAAGGGGATCAAGCTCCTGCAGAACAGCTCGCGCAAGGTCGCCTCCAAATCAGCCGGCACCGCCCAGCAGGCGCAGAGCGCGTCGAAAACCGCGGGGTCGAGGGGAAGTTCGGTGGCGAAATCCCGGAAGGGCGGTGGAAGATCGGGTAATGCGCGTAAGAACGCCAGAGCTCGTAATATGCGTCAGTTGGCCCAAAGTCGGGCAGACGGGAAGAAGGCTGCCGGCGAGGTGCGCGATGCGGAGATGCCGCAGATTACTGCGCAGGAGAAGGCCGGTGTGTTGGGAGACGCCCAGCTCGGTCGTCAGATGAAGGACATCAAGAAGTGGCACGATGAGTTCCCTGACAATACGCAGCTCGCAGACAATGCCCGCCAGGCCGAGCGTCATAAGGACGCACTCGTGGGATCGTGGGGAGCCAGTACGGTCCTTGATAGCGGGGACAAGGCCGGCGACATGGTCTCGGACGGCGAGTACGGCAGAATGAAGGATCGCATGACGCGGTCAGTGGGCTCGCGATGGTGAGGATGAGTTGATGACCGTGGAAGGCAGCGACCGGGTGGCCCGCTGTGAGCGGCGTTTGGCGTGGCGCCTGGGCTTTTTTAGATGGTTTTTCCTGCTGTCCATGCTGCGTATGTTCGCCACTCCCGCGAGCAAGGACTTCTTTGGCAGGGAGCTGGTGTCGTGGCCGACGTGGGACTGGGTGCTTTGTGTGCTGGTACCGGTGAGCTTGATCTATTTGTCTCGCCGTCCGGACGATTGGAAGGACCTGCGGGGTGAGCGCAGCCTGATTAAGTGGGCGCTCATTCTGTATCTCGTCTACGCGTTGATGGGGGCCGTAGGCATGGGCGCCTGGGTGCTCTGGATCGCAGTGGGTATCTGTCTCGCCGGCTTCGCAGGAATGTGGCACCTCAACCGCAAGGAGCGGCTTCGTGCAGGCTGAGCCGACCGGGCGGGCAGGCCAGGTCGACGACGAAGCCCCAGTCACCGGCTACCGGATCATCCTCCCCGACCAGTGGGCCCAAGTCCCCCTGCGTCAGGGCACGGAGGAGGCCGTACGCCGGATTCTCGACGACGCCTTCACCCGCATTCCCGCCGATACGCCGCCGGACAAGATCGGCCCCTATAAGCGTGAGCTGGAACGACGCTTTCGGGAAGCCGTAGCCCAGGCGGTGAAGAGCAAGGCCCTGGACCTCTACCTGCCGGTCAAGCCGATGGGTGAATACAGCATCGGGGCATCGATCCTCGTCTCCGAGAGCCTCTTGCCCCGGCGGCAGGGACAGCCGAATGAGGCCGAGCCGACCGAGGCGGCGGTTCAACTCCTTTCCAGAGATGGTGTGAAGGGCGCCGACCTGAGCTCGGGAGAGGTCGACGGGGCCCTCGCGGTCCGCCGGGAGCATGTGGTGAAGGCCGACAGCGGTCATGGAACAGAACTCGCCTCGCGGCGTGTCGAGTACATGATCTCCGTACCGGACGACCCGGATCGCTGGTTCGTGGCGGCCTTCTCGACCGTAGGGGGCGGCAGTCCCCGGGACGAGCTGGCCGAGGTCCTCGTCGAATGGTTCGATGCCCTGATGGCGAATTTCCGCTGGCGGCGGGGATGAGCGAGTACTTCTGGGCCCTCATCGACATTGAGGACGTCGATCCCACGCCCTGGGTGATGTTGCCGCCGCGATCCGGGCTGACGGCTCCATGGTCCGTGTGGGAGGACATCCGCTTCTGGTCCCGGGAGGTCGCCGAGGAGTTGTGGGAGGACCACGACCTCGACCCGGGGCCGAACGGCGTGGACTTCGTCGCGGGCACCCTGGAGCGTTGCGCCGAGGCCTTCGCGCCGCCTGGCTCGGACCAATGGGTGTTCCTCCATCTCGATCAGCCCACCGATCTGCCGCTCCCGGTCTGCGCTGCGATCGGACCCGCGTCGGGCCCTCGTGAGGCGACCCTCCGTGCCCTCACTGAGGCTGACGATCCGAGGGCCATCGAGCCCGCGGTCGTGAAGAGCGTCGAGTCCGAGAAGCTGGGCGAAGGGCTGACCACCTTCCGCTATGTGCCGCAGGCGGAATCGCCCCACCTGCTGGGTTGCGTCCGTTACGGCTGGCAGGTGGACGAGCACAAGGCGGACGTCGTCGTGTGGACGGCCACCGAAGATGTCGCCCACCTCCTGCGTGCCGCCGATGACCTTGATGACCTGGCGCGGTCGCTGGCGATCTGGGTCGTTCCGTGATCCCGCGCACCGCGCCATGGCGCGCCGTCCAGTCGGATGACGCTCGTACGTCCTGGCCCGGCTCGGGCGATGTCAGTAACCGGCAGGCGTAGGTACCCTTGGATGCCATGAGCACTCTTGAGCCCGAGCCCGAGCGCGGGGCAGGTACGGGGACCCTCGTAGAGCCGACGCCGCAGGTGTCGAGCGGTGACGGTGACCACGAGCGCTACGCGCACTATGTCCAGAAGGACAAGATCATGGCGAGCGCGCTCGACGGTACGCCCGTCGTCGCGCTCTGCGGCAAGGTGTGGGTGCCGGGTCGTGACCCGAAGAAGTACCCCGTCTGCCCCATGTGCAAGGAGATCTACGAGTCCATGAGCGCCGGTGGCGACAAGGACAAGGGCGGCAAGGACGGCAAGGGCGGCGGCAAGAAGTAGCCCCGGGCACGGTTCCAGGACCTTCCTCGGCCTTCCTCGGCCTTCCTCGGAAAGGGGCGTTGCGTGTGCCGCAACGCCCCTTTTGCGTTGTGCAATCGCGTGGCAGATTCGCCGCATGACCTTTGAGCAACTCATCCCGGCGCCCGCACGCGCCGAGGGGCCGCATCCCGAAGGCTTCGTTCTCGTCTCCTCCACCGCGCTCCGGGCCGGGCCCGGTACCGAGTCCACCGAGCGCTGGCTGCGGGCCACGCTCGGCGGTGCGCTCGGCCTGCCGCTCGCGCCCGGCGAGGGTGGCGGCATCTCGCTGGGCATCGACGACTCCCTCGCGCCCGAGGCGTACCGGCTCACGGTGGGGGAGAGCGGCGTCGAGATCCTCGGTGGCGCTGCTCCCGGCGTCTTCTGGGGGGCGCAGACCCTGCGCCAGCTCACCGGTCCTGAGGCGTTCCGGCGGGCCCCGCTGCGGGCGGCCGGGCGGTACGCCGTACCGGGGTGCCTGATCGAGGACAGCCCTCGCTTCGGCTGGCGCGGCATGATGCTCGACGTGGCCCGGCACTTCATGCCCAAGGACGGCGTCCTGCGCTACCTGGACCTCCTCGCCGCCCACAAGCTGAACGTCTTCCACTTCCACCTCACCGACGACCAGGGCTGGCGCATCGAGATCAAGCGCTACCCCAAGCTGACGGAGGCCGGTTCGTGGCGGCCGCGCTCGAAGTGGGGCCACCGCGCCTCCGAGCTGTGGAACGACACCCCGCACGGCGGCTTCTACACGCAGGACGACATCCGCGAGATCGTCGCGTACGCCCACGAGCGGCACATCGCCGTCGTACCCGAGATCGACATCCCCGGGCACTCGCAGGCCGCCATCCACGCCTATCCGGAGCTCGGCAACACCGACATCGTCGACACCGCGTCGCTCGGCGTCTGGGACACCTGGGGCGTCAACCCCAACGTCCTCGCCCCGACCGAGAACACCCTCCGTTTCTACGAAGGGGTGTTCGAGGAGCTGCTCGAGCTCTTCCCCTCCACCTTCATTCATGTGGGCGGTGATGAATGTCCCAAGGATCAGTGGAGGGCCTCGCCCACCGCGCAGGCCCGCATCAAGGAACTGGGCGTCGGTGACGAGAACGGTCTGCAGAGCTGGTTCATCCGGCACTTCGACAGCTGGCTGACCGCGCGCGGACGCAGGCTCATCGGCTGGGACGAGATCCTGGAGGGCGGCCTCGCCGAGGGCGCCACCGTGTCCTCCTGGCGCGGTTACGGGGGCGGGATCGCGGCGGCCAAGGCCGGTCACGACGTCGTCATGTGTCCGGAGCAGCAGGTGTACTTGGATCACCGGCAGGACGGCGGACCCGACGAGCCCGCGCCCATCGGCTTCGTCCGCACCCTGGAGGACGTCTACCGTTTCGAGCCGGTGCCGCCGCAGCTCACCGCCGAGGAAGCCGCGCACGTGCTCGGCACCCAGGCGAACGTGTGGACCGAGGTGATGGAGTACCACGCACGCGTGGACTACCAGGTGTTCCCGCGTCTCGCCGCCTTCGCCGAGGTCGCCTGGAGCAGGCTCCCCGCATCCGCCGAGCGCGACTTCGCCGACTTCGAGCGGCGAATGACCCCGCACTACGCGCGACTTGACGCCCTCGGCGTCGACTACCGCCCGCCGGGCGGCCCGTTGCCGTGGCAGAAGCGCCCGGGAGTGCTCGGACGCCCGATCGACGGGGCGCCCCCGAACGTGTGAGGCACACCCCGTGCTCCGCGTGTCGGGCCGCCCGTGCCGAGAGCATGGGCGGCCCGGCGAAAGCCGTACAAGAGTCACCGAAGAGTGGCAATTCCCGCTGACCGGTGAGGGCGTGTGAAAACGGCACATCCCCCAGGTCTGCGGACGAATGGCTCCTAGCGGACCCCCGCGCCGGGGGCCGGGGAAGATGTGCCAGAGTTGCCACGTCCGGGCTGTGAGCACGTACCGTACGGCGGAACAGGCGTAACGGTGGGCACGGCGAGAAAGCCGCCGGACATCGGGAAGGGGCAGCCGGTTTTGAGCACGCACGCACCGCAGGCGGCGCACACAGCGCAGACGGCGACGCTGCCTGCGACGTTGGACGAGGCCGTGGAGGCGCTCGCCGCGATGCCCGCCGCCGTGCCCGTGGCCGGCGGCACCGACCTCATGGCCTCCGTCAACGCGGGCCTCCTGCGCCCCGCCGCGCTCGTCGGCCTCGGCCGCATCAGCGAGATCCGCGGCTGGCAGTACCAGGACGGTCACGCGCTGCTCGGCGCCGGTCTCACCCACGCACGCGTCGGGCGGCCCGACTTCGCCGCCCTGATCCCCGCGCTCGCCGCGGCCGCACGCGCCGCGGGGCCCCCGCAGATCCGCAACGCGGGCACCCTGGGCGGCAACATCGCCACGGCGGGGCCGACCGGGGACACCCTGCCCGTCCTGGCCGCCCTGGAAGCCGTCCTCGTCATCGCGGGGCCCGGCGGCGCGCGCCGCGAGGTCCCCGTCTCGCATCTGCTCGCGGGGATGGACATGCTCCGCCCCGGCGAACTCATCGGCTTCGTACGGCTGCCGCTCCTGCACGCCCCGCAGGTCTTCCTGAAGGCGACCGGACGCACGGGCCCCGGACGCGCCATCGCCTCCGTCGCGCTCGTCCTGGACCCGGCGCGGCGCGGTGTGCGCTGCGCGGTGGGCGCCGTCGCCCCGATGCCGCTGCGGCCCCTGGAGGCCGAGCAGTGGGTCGCCTCGCTGATCGACTGGGACGGCGAGCGGACGATCGTGCCGGAGGCGCTCACCGCCTTCGGTGAGTACGTCGCCGCCGCGTGCATCCCCGACCAGCCTCCGGCGGAGGACGGCTCGCCGCAGCCGCTGCCGCCCGCCGTACTGCACCTGCGGCGCACCGTCGCCGCGCTGGCCCGACGAGCACTGGGGAGGGCGCTGTCGTGAGTGACGACCGGACCGATGGAAACACCGCGAACGCCGCCGGCGGCTGGCAGCCGCATCCACAGGGCGAGTACGACTCGGACGCCACGGCCTTCGTGCAGCTTCCGGAAGGCGCCCTGGACTTCGACCACTCGCCGCTCGCGGCGCCCGGTCACGGCTACGTGCCGCCGCAGATAACGGTCAGCCCCACGACGGCCGACGCGACGGACCCGGCCGCCACGGGTGTCTGGGTCATGCCGCCCGAGGTGACGGGCGCGGGCACCGGTGTCCAGGACGTGCGGTGGCCCGACGCGGGCGGTGTGCCCGAGCCCGAGCCGCCGGTCCACGAGCAGGAGCACGCGTACGACCCCCGGGCCACCGGGCAGTGGAGCTTCCACGAGGCGGAGGGCCACGCGCCCGCCGCCCCGGCCCCCGCCGACGTCACGGGACAGTGGTCGATCCCCGTCGCCAACGGCGATCTTCCGGACGAATCGGGCGAGTTCACCGCGTCCTCGCTCGCTGCTCAGTGGGGCGGTACGCCGCCCGCGACGCTGCCGGGCGGCGCTGCGGCCCCGTGGGCGACCGGTGGGGCGGGCGCGGGTGCGCCGTGGTCGGAGCCCGCGCAGCAGCCGCACGCCGAACCGTACCCCCACGCCGAGCCGCATCCGCAGCAGCACGTCGCACCGCACCAGCATGTCGCGCCACACCATCACGAGCCGGTCGTGCCCCCGGAGGCGTTCGTCCCCGAGCCGCCGGTCGCTCCCGAGATGCATGTGGTGCCCGAGGAACGCGTGGCGCCCGAGGCGCCCGAGGTCCCCGCAGAGCCGGAGCCGCGACCCGAACCGGATCCGGAGCCCGAAGCCGAGACCGAGGCCGCCCCCGTCACCGCGGGCCCCGAAGCCGAAGTCGAGGCCGAAGCCGAAGCCCAGACCGAAGCGGACGCAGAAGCGGATGCCGAGGCCGAGGCCGAAGCCGAGGACCCCGAAGCGTCCGTCACCGACACCGCCCTCTCCGACGAACACCCCCTCTGCTCGTACGTCCTGCGCGTCAACGGCGCCGACCGCCCCGTCACCGACGCCTGGATCGGCGAGTCGCTCCTCTACGTCCTGCGCGAGCGCCTCGGCCTCGCGGGCGCCAAGGACGGCTGCTCGCAGGGCGAGTGCGGTGCCTGCAACGTCCAGGTGGACGGCCGTCTCGTCGCCTCCTGCCTGGTGCCCGCGGCCACCGCCGCCGGGAGCGAGGTCCGCACCGTCGAGGGCCTCGCCGCCGACGGCAGGCCCTCCGACGTGCAGCGGGCGCTCGCGGCCTGCGGTGCCGTCCAGTGCGGCTTCTGCGTACCGGGCATGGCGATGACCCTGCACGACCTCCTGGAGGGCAACCCCGCCCCGACCGACCTGGAGACGCGCCGCGCGCTGTGCGGCAACCTGTGCCGCTGCTCCGGCTACCGGGGCGTGCTCGACGCCGTGCAGGAGGTGGTCGCCGAGCGCGAGGCGTCGGCGGCGGCCGCCGAGCCGTCCGACCGGAGCGACGGTGAGGCACGCATCCCGCACCAGGCGGGACCCGGCGCCGGAGGGGTCAACCCGACGGCGCACGACGGAACGTACGAAGGACCTTACGGCCAGGGCGGAGGCCAGGCGTGAGCAACGAAGCCGCGGGGAACGGGAACACCGCGACCGCAGTGGAGCCGCAGCCCGGCCCGGAGCCGCTGCCGCACGGCATCGGCGCGTCCCTGCCGTCGGCGGAGTCCCGCGCCAAGACGGAGGGCACGTTCCCCTACGCGTCCGACCTGTGGGCGGAGGGACTGCTCTGGGCGGCCGTCCTGCGCTCGCCGCACGCGCACGCGCGCATCGTCTCGATCGACACGTCCCAGGCGCGCGAGATGCCGGGCGTGCGGTCCGTCGTCACGCACGAGGACGTGCCCGGCGAGGCACTGCACGGCCGCAAGACCGCGGACCGCCCGGTCTTCGCCTCCGACGTCGTACGCCACCACGGCGAGCCCATCGCGGCCGTGGCCGCCGACCACCCCGACACGGCCCGGATGGCCGCCGCGGCCATCTTCGTCGAGTACGAGGTCCTCGAACCGGTCACCGACCCGGAGAAGGCCTTCGCGGCCGAACCCCTGCACCCCGACGGCAACTTGATCCGGCACATCCCGCTGCGGCACGGCGACCCGGAGGCGGCGGGTGAACTCGTCGTCGAGGGCCTCTACCGCATCGGCCGCCAGGACCCGGCGCCGATCGGCGCGGAGGCGGGGCTCGCGGTGCCGCGTCCGGACGGGGGCGTGGAGCTCTACATCGCCTCCACCGACCCGCACACCGACCGCGACATGGCCGCGTCCTGCTACGGCATCGACCCCGGCATCGTGAAGGTCGTCGTGACCGGCGTGCCCGGCGCGACCGCCGACCGCGAGGACGCCAGCTTCCACCTGCCCCTCGGCCTGCTCGCCCTGACCACCGGCTGCCCGGTGAAGCTCACCGCGACCCGCGAGGAGTCCTTCCTCGGCCACGCCCACCGTCACCCGACGCTCCTTCGCTACCGCCATCACGCGGACGCCGAGGGCAAGTTGGTGAAGGTGGAGGCGCAGGTCCTGCTCGACGCGGGCGCGTACGCGGACACGTCGTCGGACGCGCTCGCCGCGGCCGTCTCCTTCGCCTGCGGTCCGTACGTGGTTCCGAACGCCTTCATCGAGGGCTGGGCGGTCCGCACGAACAACCCGCCGTCCGGACACGTCCGGGGCGAGGGCGCCATGCAGGTGTGCGCGGCGTACGAAGCCCAGATGGACAAGATCGCCAAGAAGCTGGGAATCGACCCGGCCGAGGTGCGGCTGCGCAACGCCATGGCGACGGGCGACATCCTGCCCACCGGCCAGACGGTGACCTGCCCGGCCCCGGTCGCCGAACTCCTCGCCGCCGTACGGGACTTCCCGCTGCCCGAGCTGCCCAAGGACACCCCCGAGGACGAGTGGCTGCTGCCCGGCGGCCCCGAGGGCGCGGGCGAACCCGCCGCGGTGCGCCGGGGCGTCGGCTACGGCCTCGGCATGGTCCAACTCCTGGGCGCGGAGGGCACGGACGAGGTCTCCACGGCCACCGTGAAGGTCCATGACGGCATCGCGACGGTGATCTGCGCGGCGGTCGAGACGGGGCAGGGCTTCACCACGCTCGCCCGCCAGATCGTCCAGGAGACGCTCGGCATCGACGAGGTCCGCGTGGCCCCCGTCGACACCGACCAGCCCCCCGCGGGCCCCAGCTGTCACGGCCGCCACACGTGGGTGTCGGGCGGCGCGGTGGAGCGCGCGGCGAAGATGGTCCGTACGCAGCTGCTGCAGCCCCTGGCCCACAAGTTCGGGATGTCCACGGAGCTGCTCCAGATCACCGACGGCAAGATCACCTCGTACGACGGGGTGCTGAGCACGACCGTCACCGAGGCGATGGACGGCAAGGAGCTCTGGGCGACGGCCCAGTGCCGCCCCCACCCCACCGAGCCCCTCGACGAGGCGGGCCAGGGCGACGCCTTCGTGGGCATGGCGTTCTGCGCGATCCGTGCGGTGGTGGACGTCGACATCGAGATCGGTTCGGTACGGGTCGTGGAGCTCGCTGTCGCCCAGGACGTGGGCCGCATCCTGAACCCGTCCCAGCTGAAGGTGCGCATCGAGGCGGGCGTCACGCAGGGCGTCGGCGCGGCGCTCACGGAGAACCTCCGCACACCGCGCGGCCTGGTCCGCCACCCGGATCTCACGGGTTACGCGCTACCCACCGCCCTGGACACCCCCGACATCCGCATCGTCAAGCTGGTCGAGGAGCGCGACGTGGTCGCCCCCTTCGGCGCGAAGGCGGCGAGCGCGGTGCCGGTGGTGACGACCCCGGCGGCGGTGGCTTCAGCGGTCCGGGCGGCCACCGGCCGTCCGGTCAACCGCCTCCCGATCCGCCCGCAGGCGGCGGTCTCTACGTGACGGCGCCGCTGACCGGTGTCGTCGTCATCACCGGGATCATGGCCGCGGGCAAGTCCACGGTGGCGCAGGCGCTCGCCGAACGGCTGCCGCGCGCGGCGCACGTGCGGGGTGACGTCTTCCGCCGGATGATCGTGTCGGGCGGCCAGGAGTACGAGCCCGGCGCGTCGGACGAGGCCCGGGCCCAACTCCGCCTGCGATACGGCCTGTCGGCGGCGACAGCGGACGCGTACGCGTCGGCGGGCTTCGTCGCGGTGGTCCAGGACGTCATCCTGGGCGAGGAGTTGAAGACGTACGTGGATCTGCTGCGTACACGTCCCGTGCACGTCGTCGTGCTCGCCCCGCGCCCGGACGCGGTCGCGTCCCGGGAGGCCGGTCGCGGCAAGACCGGATACGGCGCGTGGACCGTGCGGGACCTGGACTCGGGGATGCGGTCCACCACCCCGAGGATCGGGCTCTGGCTGGACAGCTCCGACCTGACGGTCGACGAGACGGTGGACGCGATCCTCGCGGGGCTCGACGAGGCGCGGGTCGACGAGGCGCGGGTCTAGAACCCGGGCCCCGGCCCGGCTCAGTCCCTGGAGGCTCCTACGCCTCGCGCGCCGTCCGTACGGCCTGCTGGATGCCACCCGCCGACCACGTCGACGTCGGTGCCAGGCTTCCGACCACCCGGTCCAGCCAGTCCGTGTCGGCGAGCCGCCGGCCCTCCTTGGCGGCGACGGTCTGCCCGAGCAGTTCTGCCAGGATGGCGACCTCCACGAGCCGGTACCAGCGGGCGTGGCGGTGGAAGTCCAGCCGCCGCTCCTCGTACGGGTGCCGCAGCGTCATGTCCAGGTGGCCGGTTCCGCGTCCTCGGAGGCCCGGCACGCCGGCGAGGAAACCCGTCAGCGTGAAGTCGCCGCCATGGGTCGGGTATCCGCGCCCGATGGTCACGCGGACGCCGAGCATGATCCTCGGCCAGGGGGTCAACTCCCCCTCCCCGGCGCCCGCGTGCCGGTAGAGGCCGTCCTCGCGGAACTCCACCCAGGTGCGCCCGGGCCGCACCGCGTCGCCCACACCCCACCGGCCGTCGACCCGCTCCAAGGGCCCCAGGGACGCGTGTATGCCAGTCACCGGCTCATTGGATCACGGGGGTGCTCCCCGTGGGGGCCGCACGACGAAGAGGCGGCCCCGGATGGGCCCGCCCCTTGATCGGTTGCCTGCTGGAGGCCGTGGCGGGAATCGAACCCGCGTTACTGGATTTGCAGTCCAGCCCCTGAGCCACTCGGGCACACGGCCGAGGTTGTTTCGTTCTCGACTCCTCGAACCTAAGGGCCCGCAGCCGGCCGCTCAAGGGAAACACCGGCCCCGCAACGGGACTGCCACACCGCGTTCATGAACCGTGGCAGGCATACGGCGTGAGGGCGTACGGCGTGAGGGCGTACGACCAAGGGACCAGAATCCTCCCGTCCCCGGACAGGTGTCACCACGTGTCACGCCCCTTACGCTGGCCGACATGAGCGCCCTGGAACCACGCGACGCCGAAGTCGCCGCAGCCCCTATAGTCCCGCCGTCCGAGCTCAAGGGCGGAGTGCTTCGCGCGCCCTACCGCGCGCTCAGCCTCGGCATCGTCTCCGTGGTTCTGCTCATCGCCTTCGAGGCGACCGCCGTCGGGACGGCGATGCCGGTGGCCGCCCGTGAGCTCGACGGTGTCTCGCTCTACGCCTTCGGCTTCTCCGCGTACTTCACCACCAGCCTCTTCGGCATGGTGCTCTCCGGGCAGTGGGCCGACCGGCGCGGACCGCTGGGACCGCTGGCCGGCGGGATCGCCGCGTTCGCCGCGGGACTGCTGCTCTCCGGGACCGCCCAGGCCATGTGGATGTTCATCCTCGGCCGTGCCGTGCAGGGGCTCGGCGGCGGGCTCGTCATCGTCGCGCTGTACGTGGTGGTCAGCCGCGCCTACCCGGAGCACCTGCGGCCCTCCATCCTCGCGGCGTTCGCCGCCAGCTGGGTCGTGCCGTCCGTGGTGGGGCCGCTGGTCTCCGGGACCGTCACCGAGCACCTGGGGTGGCGCTGGGTCTTCGTCGGCATCCCCGTGCTCGTCGTGGCGCCGCTGGCCCTCGCGCTGCCCGCCATCCGGCGCACCGCCTCCGGGCCCGTCGACCCCACCGCGCCCGTCGAGCCCTTCGACCGCCGTCGTGTGCGGCTCGCGCTCGGGATCTCGCTGGGGGCGGGGCTCCTCCAGTACGCCGGGCAGGACCTGCGGTGGCTTTCGCTGCTGCCCGCAGCGCTCGGAGCGGTAGTCCTCGTGCCCGCCGTCCTCGGCCTGCTGCCGCGCGGCACGTACCGCGCGGCTCGCGGCCTGCCCTCCGTCGTGCTGCTGCGGGGGATCGCGGCCGGGTCCTTCATCGCCGCGGAATCCTTTGTGCCGCTGATGCTGGTGACCCAGCGGGGGCTCTCGCCGACCATGGCCGGTCTTTCGCTCGCCGTGGGCGGCGCGACATGGGCGCTCGGGTCGTTCGTGCAGTCACGGCCGGGCATGGAACCGCACCGCACCCGGCTCATGGTCGTCGGAATGCTCCTGGTGGCCGCCGCCATCGTCACCGCGCCCACCGTCCTGATCGACGCCGTCCCGGTCTGGATCGTGGCGGTGGCCTGGGCCTTCGGCTGCCTCGGCATGGGCACGGTCATCGGGTCCACCAGCGTCCTGCTCCTTCGGCTCTCGCCGCCCGCGGACGCGGGCGCCAACTCCGCCGCTCTCCAGATCTCCGACGGCCTCTCCAACGCCCTGCTCCTGGCCGCGGGAGGCGCGTCCTTCGCCGCGCTCGGCGGCGGCATGGTGGGCGCGGGACACGGCGTGGGCGGGGCGAGCGGGTCGCACCCGGGGGCCTTCGTCGCCGTCTTCCTGCCGATGGCGGTGGTCGCCCTGGTGGGGGCGTGGGTGGGGACGCGGCTGAAGGAACGCGCCTGAACGCGCCTGAAGGAACGTGCCTCCTGAGGGGTGCGTGTGAGACGGGTCGCATCCGCCCCGGGCCCCGTGCCGCTCTCCGCGGGGCGTCAACCTTCACCGGTAGGGTGGCCCGGTTGTCGTACCTACCCCAGACGTCAAAACCCGGAGACCGTGACTACCACCGCCGCCAACTCCGCCTCCTCCCACCACCTCTCTCCCGCCTTTCCCGGCCGCGCCCCCTGGGGCACCGCCAACAAGCTGCGAGCCTGGCAGCAGGGCGCGATGGAGCGGTACCTCCAGGAGCAGCCGCGTGACTTCCTCGCCGTCGCGACACCCGGCGCAGGCAAGACGACGTTCGCGCTGACGCTCGCGTCCTGGTTGCTGCACCACCATGTCGTGCAGCAGGTGACGGTGGTCGCGCCGACCGAGCACCTGAAGAAGCAGTGGGCGGAGGCCGCGGCCCGGATAGGGATCAAGCTGGACCCTGAGTACAGCGCGGGTCCGCTCAGCAAGGAGTACCAGGGCGTCGCCATCACGTACGCGGGTGTCGGCGTGCGGCCCATGCTGCACCGCAACCGCGTGGAGCAGCGCAAGACCCTGGTGATCCTCGACGAGATCCACCACGCGGGAGACTCGAAGTCGTGGGGTGAGGCCTGCCTGGAGGCGTTCGAGCCCGCCACCCGGCGCCTCGCGCTCACCGGTACGCCCTTCCGGTCCGACACCAACCCGATCCCCTTCGTCACGTACGAGGAGGGGAACGACGGCATCCGGCGGTCGGCCGCCGACTACACGTACGGATACGGGAGCGCGCTGGGCGACGGCGTCGTCCGGCCCGTCATCTTCCTGTCCTACTCGGGCAACATGCGCTGGCGCACCAAGGCCGGTGACGAGATCGCCGCGCGGCTCGGCGAGCCGATGACCAAGGACGCGATCTCGCAGGCCTGGCGGACCGCGCTCGACGCGCGCGGCGAGTGGATGCCGAACGTGCTGAAGGCCGCCGACCAGCGGCTCACCGAGGTACGGAAGGCCATCCCGGACGCCGGTGGTCTCGTCATCGCGTCCGACCAGGACTCCGCCCGCTCCTACGCCAAGCTGATCCGCGAGCTCACCGGGGAGAAGGCCACCGTCGTCCTCTCCGACGACACGGGAGCCTCGAAGCGGATCGACGACTTCACCGCGAGCACCGACCGGTGGATGGTCGCCGTCCGCATGGTGTCCGAGGGCGTCGACGTGCCGCGGCTCGCGGTGGGCGTGTACGCCACCACGATCTCGACGCCGCTCTTCTTCGCCCAGGCAGTGGGCCGTTTCGTGCGTTCCCGGCGGCGCGGCGAGACCGCGTCGGTCTTCCTGCCCACTGTCCCCGACCTCCTCGGCCATGCCAACGAGATGGAGGTCGAGCGCGACCACGTGCTCGACAAGCCGAAGAAGGAGGGGGAGGAGGACCCCTACGCCGAGTCCGAGAAGGAGATGGACGAGGCGAACAAGCAGGAGGACGAGGACACCGGCGAGCAGGAGCAGTTCTCCTTCGAGGCGCTCGAATCCGACGCCGTCTTCGACCGCGTCCTCTTCGACGGGGCCGAGTTCGGCATGCAGGCCCACCCGGGGAGCGAGGAGGAGCAGGACTATCTGGGCATCCCCGGCCTCCTCGAACCCGACCAGGTGCAGATGCTGCTCCAGAAGCGGCAGGCCCGGCAGATCGCGCACAGCAAGAAGCGGCCCGATGAGGAAGCCGACCTGCTCGAACTGCCCGCCGAGCGGCGGCCGGTGGTCTCCCACAAGGAGATGCTGGAGCTGCGCAAGCAGCTCAACACGATGGTCGGCGCGTACGTCCATCAGAGCGGGAAGCCGCACGGCGTGATCCACACCGAGCTGCGGCGCACGTGCGGCGGCCCGCCGAGCGCGGAGGCCACCGCCGGGCAGCTGCGGCAGCGGATCGCGAAGGTCGGCGAGTGGGCCACCCGCATGAAGTGAGCGCGTCCATGGTGTGAGCGCGTCCGTGAAGTGAGCGCGTCCATGATGTGAGCGCGCCTTCTCCGGTGTGAGAGGGGGAGGGGTGTGTTCCGCGTGTGGGGGAGTCGTGCGCACCCCCGCTGACGTGCCCCGCGTAAGGGGCATTGCGCCCCTATCAGTCGGTCTCGTGCCCGGATTCTGGACGGAGTCTTCCGCTGAGCGGGACGGCCTCGCTAATGTCCCCGCAACGTACACGCCCCGTGGCAGCGCCGCCGCGGAGCGCAGCCGGAGTTCCGACCGGCGGCCTCTGACGCGCGTCGCCCACGGGACCGGCGACGCAACCGCTGCGTAAAGAGGCCGTCGACCCTCACCTAAGGAGTGGGCGTCGTGACCGCGGAGACTTCCCAGACGCTCGACCGAGGACTGCGTGTCCTCAAGCTGTTGGCCGACACCGACCATGGGCTCACCGTCACCGAGCTGTCGAACAAGCTCGGCGTGAACCGCACCGTGGTGTACCGCCTCCTCGCCACCCTTGAGCAGCACGCCCTGGTCCGTCGTGACCTGGGCGGCCGGGCCAGGGTCGGCCTGGGGGTGCTGCGCCTGGGCCGCCAGGTGCACCCGCTGGTGCGTGAGGCCGCGCTGCCCGCTCTTCGCTCGCTGGCCGAGGACATAGGCGCGACGGCGCACCTGACGCTGGTCGACGGCACCGAGGCCCTCGCCGTCGCCGTGGTCGAGCCGACCTGGACGGACTACCACGTGGCCTACCGGACCGGCTTTCGGCACCCCCTGGACCGGGGCGCCGCCGGCCGCGCGATCCTCGCCGCCCGGCAGGGCCTCGCCACCGACCCCGGCTACGCGCTGACGCACGGCGAGCTGGAGGCCGGCGCGAGCGGGGCCGCGGCTCCGCTGGTGGGGGTCACCGGCATAGAGGGGAGCGTGGGGGTCGTCATGCTGTCGGACTCCGTGCCGGAGCGGGTGGGGCCGCGGGTGGTGGACGCGGCGCGGGAGGTGGCCGACGCGTTGCGCTGAGGCCGCGTTGCGCTGAGGCCGCGCGGGCGGGCCGCTTGTCTTGGGCGCCGTCGATCACCGGCTTCGCCGAGTTCGTCCTCAAACGCCGGACGGGCTGGATACTGCCGCGCGGGCGGAAATCGCTTGTCCGTTAGATTGATCCCGTGTTCTCCCTCTCCAGCCTCACGCGCCCCAAGGCCCTCGCCGTCTGTGCCGTCCCCGTGGTCGCCCTGCTGGCCGTCGCGGGCCTCGCGCCGCTGCCGTTCGCAGTGGCCCAGCCGGGATCGACGGCGAACGTGCTCGGCAAGAGCGAGGGCAAGCCGGTCATCACGATCACCGGTACGCCCACCAGGGAGCCGAAGGGGCAGCTGCGGATGACGACGATCGTGGCCACGGGTCCCGACATGGACGCGAGCCTGAGCGACGTGGTGGACGGCTGGTTCCGCACCGACCGTGCCGTGATGCCCAAGGATTCGGTCTACCCCACCGGCGACAACGTCGAGGAAGTCGAGAAGCACAACCTCGGCGACATGAAGAAGTCGCAGGACACGGCCACGCAGGCAGCCCTCGCCTACCTCGAGGAGAACGGTGTGGACGGCACGGACAAGGTGAAGGTGAAGGTCGACCTCGGCAAGGTCGGGGGCCCCAGCGCGGGCCTCTTCCTCTCGCTCGGCATCATCGACCTGATCGACGGCAACGGCAGCGGTGGGGACCTCACGGGCGGCCGGAAGATCGCGGGCACCGGCACGATCTCCGAGGACGGGAAGGTCGGCCCGGTCGGCGGTGTGGCGCTGAAGACGCAGGCCGCCAAGCGTGACGGCGCGACGGTCTTCCTGGTCCCGAAGGACGAGTGCTCGGACGCTCAGGCGGAGCTGCCGAAGGGGTTGCGCCTTGTCCCGATCACGACACTGAAGGGCACGGTTGACGCGCTGCGTTCCCTGGACCGGGGCGGTAAGGTCCCGAGCTGCTGACCATGCGCAGGCCCAACTCGACGAGGGTCCAGCCGAGTTGGGTACGGAGCGGGGCTCGGCTTTCGCGTAAGGGCGCGGCTCGGTGAAGCTCGGCGGCGCGGGTGTGGTGCAGCAGGAGATGTACGTCGGGGTGCATGGCTGGCGGATCCCTTTCAGTCGGGTCGGCGCGTCGGGAACACATGGGTGTGGATGCGTACGTGTTCGGCCTGCGGATCGTCGTCCTTGGGCGGCGACTCGCGGTAGCTCGCGATCAGTTGATTGACCTTCTCGCCCAGCTCGGCGGCGAGCGCAGGGGTGAGTCGCAGGGTCCGGTCGCTGATGTCCGCGCTGGACTGCCACTCCTCGGGCCATTCGTGGATGGTCCCGACCCAGGTGGACAGTGCCTCGGCGTGCAGGGCCGCGACCTCGTGCAGGTACAGCGCGGCCGCCCCGCGCACCGCAGGATCGGCGTCGCGGGTGAGCGTGTTGCTGAACTCCGTGGATTGCTGAGCCGCCCGCCACCACCGCTCCCGGCCCTTGCCGTGCTCCGGGGCGTCCTCGACGAAGCCGTGAGCCGCGAGTTGGCGCAGGTGATAGCTGGTCGCGCCGCTCGACTCACCGAATCGCGCGGCGAGTTGGGAGGCGGTGGCCGGTCCGTCGATGCGCAACGAGCCGAGCAGCCGCATCCGCAGGGGGTGCGCGATGCCCCGCAGGGAGCGGGCGTCGAGCGTACGGACCTTCAAGGGCTCCGGCTGTTCCGTCATGGCCGTAAGCGTAGAGTTGCAAAGACTCCGTTGCAAGGGTTTCTCTGCAACGGAGTCTTTGCAACTGTCGGGGGCCGTCCGGCGAGAGCTACCCCTCCTTCACGAACCCCTCCTGCACCAGCCAGTCCAGCGCCACCTCATGCGGATCCTGACCCTGCACGTCCACCTTGGAGTTCAGCTCCTGGGCCACCGTGTTGTTCAGCTTCTTCGTGATGGGGTCCAGGACCTCCGCCATCTTCGGGTGCTTCTTGAGCGCCTTGCTGTTGATCTCCGGGGCGACGTTGTAGTTGGGGAAGAAGTGCTTGTCGTCCTCCGTCACCGACAGGTCCATCGCCTTGATGCGGCCGTCGGTGGTGAAGACCTCGCCGAACACGCACGACCCCTTGGAGACCTGGGTGTAGATGATCCCGGTGTCCATCTTGGTGATGTTGGAGGGGGGGATCTTCATCCCGTACTCCTTCTGCATGCCCGGCAGGCCGTCCTCGCGCGAGGAGAACTCGCTCTCCACGCAGAGCGTGACCGCGTCCGGGTCCTTCTTCGACAGAGTGGCCACGTCGGAGAGGGTCTTCGTCTTGTACTTGGCCGCGTTCTTCTGGTTGAAGGCCAGGGCGTACGTGTTGTTGAGCTCAGCGGGCGGCAGCCACGTCACGCCGTTCTTCTTGTCCGCGTCACGCACCGCCTCCCACTGCTTGTGCGGGTCGTCGATGGGCTCGGAGTTGCCGAGGTAGGTGATCCAGGCGGTGCCCGTGTACTCGTACATGGCGTCCGCGTCGCCGCTCTTGACGGCCTCGCGGGCGCCGATCGAGCCCTGGATGCCCGTCCGGTCGAGGACGTCCGCGCCGGCCGCCTCGAAGGCGATGCCCATGATCGCGCCCAGGACCAGCTGCTCGGTGAACTCCTTCGACGTGACGGTGAGATCGACGCCCTTCAGGGGGAGCCCCTTGCCGATCGTGCCCGGCTTCACGTCGTCCACCATCGGGCTGCCGCTGGTGAGACCGCAGCTCACGAGCAGCGCCCCGCCCATCACGCCGACCGCCGCCGTACGCAACGTGACCCTCATGACCCGGCCTCCAACCCTCGCGGACGCAGGACCAGTTCGGCCAGCGAGGCCAGCCAGTCCACCAGGAGCGCGAGCGCGATCGTCAGGATCGAGCCGAGCATGAGCACCGGCATCCGCTGGTTGGTGATGCCGGTGGTGATGAGGTCACCGAGCCCGCCGCCACCGCCGAAGGTGGCGAGCGTCGCCGTGCCGACGTTCAGGACGAGCGCGGTGCGCACACCCGCCAGGATCAGCGGAACGGCCAGCGGGAGTTCGACCCTGCCGAGGACTCCCCACGCCGACATGCCGATGCCGCGCGCGGCCTCCAGGAGGGTCGGGTCGTTGGCGTTCAGGCCCGCGATCGTGTTGGAGAGGACCGGCAGGACGGCGTAGATGATGATGCCGATCAGGGCCGCCTTCTCGCCGATGCCGATCCAGATCACCAGGAGGGCGAGCAGGCCGATCGCCGGTGTCGCCTGGCCGATGTTGGCCAGGGCCATCGCGCCGGGCGCCGCCTTGCGGAGTTTCTTGCGGGTCAGCAGGATGCCGGCCGGGATCGCGATGATCAGCACGAAGAAGGTGGAGATCACCGTCAGCTGGATGTGCTGGCGAAGCCGGAGCCAGACGTTGCCGTCCGCCAGGGCGTTCCGCGAGATCGAGTCCAGCTCTGCCTGCTCGAACCACCACCAGGTGAGCGCAAGGACGACGACGAGGAACGCGGGCAGGACGGTCAGCTTCTGCCAGCCGATCCGCCGCCGGTGGCCCGTGGCCGCGCCCGAAGGTGGCGGCTCCTGCTCGGCCTCGCCCGTGTCGCGGTAGAGATGGCCCTTGACCTCGTGCTCGCCGTCGGGCCGCGGGCCGGGGCCGCCGCCGGGGGTCGGTGTGCGGTCGGGGATCCGGGGGTTGCTCCCGGGGGTGCCTGTCACGCCTTCGCCTCCCCTCCGGGGCCTTCCTGCTCGTGGTGGGTCAACTCGGCCCGCTGCTCCTGCAGTTCGTGCTGGTGCTCCACCGCGTCGAGCCGGTCGGCCTCCAGCATTTCGTGGACGGAGTTCATCAGCGTCTCCATGTCCACCACGCCGGTGTACTCACCGCGCCGCCCGGTGACCGCGACCCGCCCCGCGTTGTCCGTGAGGACCGCTTCGAGCGCGTCGCGCAGGGTGGCGTCACGGGTGACCGTGTCGTGGACGAGCGTGCCCGCGCGGGCCAGCGAGCCCTTGGCGCGCATCAGGTCACCGCGTCGCAGCCACTTGTAGGGGCGGCGCCGTCTGTCGAGGAGCAGCAGCTCGTTCGTGCCGCTGGCCCGCAGCTTGTCGAAGATGTCCTGCAGCGGGTCGTCGACGGTCACCGTCGCGAAGTCGGCGATCTCCACGTCGCGTACGCGGGTGAGGTTGAGCCGCTTCAGGGCCGCGCCCGCCCCCACGAATCCGGAGACGAAGTCGTCGGCGGGGTTGGTGAGGATGGCTTCCGGGGTGTCGAACTGCGCGATGTGCGAGCGCTCCCGGAGGACCGCGATGCGGTCGCCGAGCTTGATGGCCTCGTCGAAGTCGTGCGTGACGAAGACGATCGTCTTGTGCAGCTCGTGCTGGAGCCTGATCAGTTCGTCCTGGAGATGGTCGCGGGTGATCGGGTCGACGGCGCCGAACGGCTCGTCCATCAGGAGTACGGGCGGGTCCGCCGCCAACGCCCTTGCCACGCCGACGCGTTGCTGCTGACCGCCGGAGAGCTGGCGCGGGTAGCGGCCGTGGAACTCGGCCGGGTCGAGCCCGACGAGATCCAGCATCTCCTCGACCCGGTTCTTGATCTTCGCCTTCCCCCAGCCGATCATCTTCGGCACGATGGCGATGTTCTGCGCGACCGTCATGTGCGGGAAGAGCCCGGAGGACTGGATCGCGTAGCCGATCTTCCGGCGCAGCTTCACCGGGTCCATGTCGGTGACGTCCTCGCCGCCGATGCGGATACGGCCGCTGGTCGGCTCGATGAGCCGGTTGATCATCTTGAGGGTGGTCGACTTCCCGCAGCCCGAGGGGCCGACGAGGATGACGATCTCGCCCGCCTTGATCTCCATGCTGACGCTGTCCACCGCCGGGTCGCCGCTGCCCGCGTACCGCTTGGTGAGGTGTTCGAGCTCGATCGTCGCGCCCGTGGTGGCGTTCGGGGCTGCCGCGCCCTCGGCCGTCGTCGCCCCGTCGGTGGTAGTGGCGGTGGTCCCGGACATGGACTCGGACACGGGCTCAGACACGGATCCCCCTCGAAATGGTCAGGCGGCCGATCAGGACGTACACGGCGTCGAAGAGCAGGGCCAGGACGATGATCCCGAGCGTGCCCGCGAGCACCTGGTTGAGCGCGTTCTTGCTGCCGAGCGAGCCGATGCCGCGGAAGATCTCGTTGCCGAGGCCGGGGCCTGACGCGTACGCGGCGATGGCCGCGATGCCCATCAGCATCTGCGTGGAGACGCGGATACCGGTCAGGATCGGCGGCCAGGCGAGCGGCAGCTCCACCCTGACGAGGCGTGCGGCACGCGACATCCCGATGCCCTTCGCCGCGTCGACGAGTGAGGGGTCGACGCCGCGCAGGCCGACGATGGCGTTGCGCACGATGGGGAGCAGGCCGTAGAGGGTCAGGGCGATGACCGTCGGGGCGACGCCGAGGCCGACGACGGGGATCAGCAGACCGATCATGGCGAGCGAGGGGACGGTCAGGATCGTGGAGGTCGCGGTGGTGGCCAGATTGCCCGCCCATTCGCTGCGGTACGTGATGACGCCGATCAGTACGCCGATGACGGTCGCCACGACCATGCACTGGAAGACCGCGCTGGCGTGCTGGTAGGCGTCCGTCAGCAACTGCTGGTGGCGGTTGCCGAGGTAGTCCCAGAAGTTCACTGAACTGCTCACCTGCCCGTCTCGCCGGCCGCCCGCGTCAGGTGTCCTCCGACGCCTGTTCGACCAGCGGGATGATCCGCAGCGGAACAGGATTCTCCATGACGATCGCCGTGGAGGCCCGGACGATGCCATCAAAACCCACCACGCGGTCGATCACACGTTGGAGATCCGCGTTCGACCGGGCCACCAGACGGCAGAGCATGTCGCCGTGACCGGTGATGGTGTGCAGTTCGAGCACCTCGGCGACGGTCGCCAAATGCGCCCGTACGTCGGCGCCCTGGCCCTGTTTGATCTCCAGCGTCGCGAACGCGGTGACGGGGTAGCCGAGGGCCGCGGGGTCGACCTCAGGACCGAATCCGCGGATGACTCCGTTCGACTGAAGGCGGTCCATCCGGGCCTGCACGGTCCCGCGCGCGACGCCGAGCCTGCGGGACGCCTCCAGGACGCCGATACGGGGCTCGCGGGCGAGCAGCACGATGAGCCTGCCGTCCAGATGATCGATCGTCATGGTGTGCTCAGCTCCGCTTCAGGGGTGGTCATCATGTACAGATAGCCCGCTCATCCTGGCCTGCTGCCATACAAATTGCCCACTGAATACGCAAACTATTGCGCACCTTGCGATACGGCGGGAGCCTGCCGACATGGCAGCTACCGCGAACACCCAGCCCACGTCGGCCATCTCTGGCACCCCCCACACCGCGCGCGAGGCCGATCCCTTCCCGGTCAAGGGAATGGACGCGGTCGTCTTCGCCGTGGGCAACGCCAAGCAGGCCGCCCACTACTACTCCACGGCGTTCGGCATGAAACTCGTGGCGTACGCGGGGCCGGAGACCGGCAGCCGCGAGACCGCCTCCTACGTCCTCACCAACGGCGGCGCCCGCTTCGTGCTCACCTCCGTCATCAAGGCCTCCACGGACTGGGGCAACTTCATCGAGGGCCATGTCGCCGAGCACGGTGACGGCGTCGTCGACCTCGCCATCGAGGTGCCGGACGCGCGCGCCGCGTACGCGTACGCCGTCGAGCACGGGGCCCGCGGCCTCACCGAGCCGTACGAGGTCAAGGACGAGAACGGCACGGTCGTCCTCGCCGCCATCGCGACGTACGGCAAGACCCGCCACACCCTCGTCGACCGCAGCGGTTACGACGGCCCCTACCTGCCCGGCTTCAAGGCCGCGTCGCCGATCGTCGAGCCGCCCGCCAAGCGCACCTTCCAGGCGATCGACCACTGCGTCGGCAACGTCGAGCTCGGCAAGATGAACGAGTGGGTCGCCTTCTACAACAAGGTCATGGGCTTCACGAACATGAAGGAGTTCGTGGGCGACGACATCGCCACCGAGTACAGCGCGCTGATGTCGAAGGTGGTCGCGGACGGCACCCTCAAGGTGAAGTTCCCCATCAACGAGCCCGCCATCGCCAAGAAGAAGTCCCAGATCGACGAGTACCTCGAGTTCTACGGCGGCGCGGGCGTCCAGCACATCGCGCTCGCCACGAACGACATCGTCGCCACCGTCCGCTCCATGCGCGCGAACGGTGTCCAGTTCCTCGACACCCCGGACTCGTACTACGACACCCTCGGCGAGTGGGCGGGCGAGACCCGCGTCCCCGTCGAGACCCTGCGCGAGCTGAAGATCCTGGTCGACCGTGACGAGGACGGCTACCTGCTCCAGATCTTCACCAAGCCGGTCCAGGACCGGCCGACGGTCTTCTTCGAGATGATCGAGCGGCACGGCTCGATGGGCTTCGGCAAGGGCAACTTCAAGGCGCTGTTCGAGGCGATCGAGCGGGAGCAGGAGAAGCGCGGCAATCTGTAGAGGTTGGTGATCCCCAGGGGCTGCCGGGAGGGTTCCGCATTAGGGTGCGGGCATGGCCAGGATCAATGACGTCGGCGGGATGACGGGCTTCGGGCCCGTCGACACCACCGACGACACGGAGCCCTTCCACGCGGACTGGGAGGCGCGGGTGTTCGCGCTCAACAGCGCGCTGGTGCGTGAAGGCGTCTACAACCTGGACGAGTTCAGGGACGCCGTGGAGACGATGCCGCCGGGCGAGTACCTGGCGGCGTCGTACTACGAGCGGTGGTTCCACGCGATCCGGGTGCTGTTGGTGCGCAAGGGCGTGCTGACGGCCGATGACGTGAGTCGGCTGGGTGAGCGTGATGGGTGACCGTTTCGTCGCGGGCGCCCGCGTCCGCACCGTCCACCACGACCCGCCCCACCACACCCGCCTGCCGCGTTACGCCCGCGGCAAGTCGGGCGTGGTGATCGAGCCCGAGGGGCGCCACCCGCTGGCGGACGTCAGCTCGCAGGGGCGGGGGGACGCCCCGGTGGAGCAGGTGTACGCGGTGCGGTTCGCCGCGCGGGAGCTGTGGGGCGAGGGCGAGCACGGGGTGGTGCTCGACCTGTGGGAGAGCTACCTGGAACCGGAACCCTCGGAGGGCGGCTGATGTCCGGCACACACGATGACGCACTGATCTCCCGTCAGGTCCGGGGCCTCGAAGCCCTGTTGGAGGAGCGGGGGATCGTGGCGGGGGCGGTCCTCGACGAAGCCCTGGACGCGTTCCTCGCGGGGTCGTCCCCGCTGAACGGGGCGCGGGTGGTGGCGCGGGCGTGGACGGACCCCGTGTTCAAGGAGCGGCTGCTCGCGGACGGTACGACGGCGGTGGCCGAGCTCGGTTACGCGGCTGGCGGGGTCCAGCCGCAGCGGCTGCGGGTGGTGGAGAACACCGCGCACCTGCACAACGTCGTCGTCTGCACGCTGTGCTCCTGCTATCCGGTGCGGCTGCTCGGCCCGTCCCCCAGCTGGTACAAGAGCGAGGCGTACCGGTCCCGGGTGGTGCGCGAGCCACGGGCGGTCCTCGCGGAGTTCGGCCTCACCCTGCCTCCCGACACGGAGGTCACGGTCTGGGACTCCAGCGCGGAGACCCGCTACATGGTCCTGCCCCGCCGGCCCCTTTCCGCGGCCTCCCTCCCCGAGGCGGACCTCGTCGGGCTCGTCACCCGCAACGCCCTGATCGGCACGGCCCAGCTCTGACCCCCGGTTCAGCCCTGGGCCGACGGCTTCGTGGAGCGTGGCTTCGGCGACGGGGAAGGCAGGGGCGCCGGGCGTTCGCCCCGAGGGGCGTACATCTGGGCCGGGCCACCCGAGGGGGGATCGCCCAGGGAGTTCAGGGCGGCCCGCGCCGCAGGGGCGAGCAGCGGCGAGAAATGGGGGTTCAGACGCATCGCCTCGCCGATGTGACGGCGAGCCGCACCGTACTTGCCCAGGTCCCGCTCGATCTGCCCCCGGTGGTAGGCGTACACCGCGACCGGCGGACCCTTCTCCGTCGCCCGCGTCGCGTACTTCAGCGCCTCCTTGTCCTCACCGGCCCGATGCAGCGCCCAGCCAAGCGCGTCCGCCACCTGCGGACTCCCGTGCCGCTTGAACTCCGCACGGAGGCGGCCCACCGCCGCGTCCGCGTCCCCGTGGTCCGCCTCGAAGAGACCGAGGATCCGTTCGTCGTTGACGCCGTTGACCCCCTCCTGCTTCACCCGGGCCCGCAGCACGTCGTACTGCGCCCGGGCGGCCGGGGCGAGCCGCAGCGACTCGTACAGCTCGCCCAGCTCCAGGGCGTACTCCGGAGCGGGCTGCTTGACCAGCGCGCTCTGGTAGGAGCGCAGGGCCTCCGCCGTACGGCCCAGGGCGGCGAGCGCGCGGCCCTTGCCGGCGAGGGAAGGGTGATGGTCCGGATCCGCGACCAGCGCCGCCTCGTAGTAGCGCAGGGCCTCCGCCGGATCGCCCCGCTCCCACGCGAGCTCGCCCACCCGGTACAGGCACACCGCCTTCTCCGCGGGCCCCTCCGCGAGCGCCGCCGCGTCCGTCAGCTTCGCCGCCGCGTCCTCACGCCAGCCGCGGTCCCGGTAGACCTGCCCGGACCGCGCCATCACGGACGGGATGTCGGCGTTCAGCTCCTGGAGCGTCTCCAGGGCCTTGCCCACCCCCTTCGCGTCACCCAGTCCGCTGTACGCGTCGATCAGGGCCGGGTACGCCGACCACCGCTTCGGTACGAGCCTGACCGCGCCCTCGGCCCACTTCTTCGCCCCACGGAAGTCGTGCCGCGCGTTCGCGAGCGCCGCCATGCCGGTCAGCGCCTCGGCATTCCCCTCCGGGCGCGTCTTGAGGGACGTACGCAGCGCCTGCTCCGCCTTGGGGTAGTACGCGGAGTCCGCGGTCCGAAGGCCCCGCTCGACGTAGGCGGCCCCGAGCACCGCCCACGACTCGTCGTCCCCCGGATGCTTGCGCAGATGCGCCTCCCGCTCCCCGATCAGCACGGTCAGGTCGGGCAGCGCCGCCGGAGCCCCGGCCCCCGCGGCGGCCATCGCCCGCCCGGCCGGCCCCGGAGCGGGCGGCGCCGCCTTCCCGCCCGAGTCGGGCAGCAGCACCACCACACCGCCGAGCACCACACACCCGGCGACGGAGGCGACGAGGACCCGCCGCATGGCGGGGGAGCGGCGCCCGCCCCGTGGCGTCTCGCTCCAGAGGCGGGGCGCGGCCGTCGGCCGCGCCTGCCCGGCCTTCTCCGTCACGGACTCGGACCCGGTCTCGATCTCCATGGCGCTCACTGTGCGTCAATACGAAGAGCACATCACGGCACGCGGACCGGCGTCGCACACGGGTTCACACCGATGGCCCCGGGTGCGAGGCTGTGATCATGAGCCGCACACTCATCGAACGTCTCTGTGTCGGGCGCGAGGCCCTCCCCGCCGACGCCGTCCTCACGGACCCCGACATCACGTCCTCCTACGCGAACGACATGGCGAGCTTCTGCGACGCGGGCACCCCGGCCGTCGTCGTCCTGCCACGCACCGTCGAGCAGGTCCAGCACGTCATGCGCACCGCGACCGAGCTACGGATCCCGGTGGTCCCGCAGGGCGCCCGCACGGGCCTCTCCGGCGGCGCGAACGCCAGCGAGGGCTGCATCGTGCTGTCGCTGGTCAAGATGGACCGCATCCTGGAGATCAACCCCGTCGACCGGATCGCCGTGGTCGAACCCGGCGTCGTCAACGCCGCCCTCTCCCGCGCCGTCAACGAGCACGGCCTCTACTACCCGCCGGACCCGTCCAGTTGGGAGACCTGCACCATCGGCGGGAACATCGGCACGGCCTCGGGCGGCCTGTGCTGCGTGAAGTACGGCGTGACGGCGGAGTACGTGCTGGGCCTCGACGTCGTCCTCGCCGACGGACGGTTCATGAGCACCGGCAAACGCACCGCCAAGGGCGTCGCGGGCTACGACCTCACCCGTCTCTTCGTCGGCTCCGAGGGCAGCCTCGGCATCGTCGTCCGCGCCACCCTCGCCCTCAAGCCGCAGCCGCCCCAACAGCTCGTCCTGGCAGCCGAGTTCGGTTCGGCCAAGGCGGCCTGCGACGCCGTGTGCAAGATCATGGAGGGCGGGCACGGTCCCTCCCTCCTGGAGCTGATGGACCGCACGACCATCAGGGCCGTCAACGCGCTCGCCCACATGGGCCTTCCGGAGACCACGGAGGCGCTGCTCCTCGCCGCCTTCGACACCGCGGACCCCGCGGCGGACCTCGCGGCCGTCGGCGCCCTCTGCGAGGCCGCGGGCGCCACCCAGGTGGTACCGGCCGAGGACGCGACGGAGTCCGAACTGCTGCTCCAAGCAAGGCGGTTGTCGCTCACCGCACTCGAAGCCGTCAAGGGCACGACGATGATCGACGACGTGTGCGTGCCGCGCTCGAAGCTCGCCGACATGCTCGAAGGCGTGGACCGTATCGCCGACAAGTACGGCCTCACGATCGGGGTGTGCGCCCACGCGGGCGACGGCAACACCCACCCCACCGTCTGCTTCGACGCGGCCGACGCCGACGAGGGCCGCCGCGCCCGCGAGTCCTTCGACGAGATCATGGCCCTCGGTCTGGAACTCGGCGGCACGATCACCGGCGAGCACGGCGTGGGCGTCCTGAAGAAGGAGTGGCTCGCGCGCGAGATCGGCCCGGTGGGCGTGGAGATGCAGCGCGCCATCAAGGCCGCCTTCGACCCGCTCTCCCTCCTCAACCCCGGCAAGCTGTTCTGACACCGGCCCCCGTGAGTCGGCTCATTCACCGTCCGTGGACTCGTCCGAGGGCCAGGGGTCGCGCAGCCACAGGTCGTCGGAGCGGCCCGTGGTCGGCGTGAGCAGCTCGGCGAGGCCGTCGTCGATGCCGAGCCGCTCAGCCTCAGAGCCCGGGGGGACCACCCGCAGGGTGCGCTCCAGCCAGGCGGACACGGCGGGCGCCGGTGCCTCGAGGAGGGCGTCTCCGTCGGGTGAACTCAGCGCCATCAGGACGACGCTGCGCCCCTCGACCTTGGTCGGCCAGACCCGTACGTCGCCGTGCCCACAGGGCCTGAACACCCCCTCGACCAGGAGTTCGCGGGCGAACGTCCAGTTCACGGGGTGCTCGGAGCCGATGTGAAAGGCGATGTGGACGGCGTAGGGATCATCGGTGCGGTAACTGAGGCGGGCCGGTACGGCGATCGCGCGTTCCGGGGACAGGACGAGTTTGAGCTCGAGCTCGCGTTCCACCACGGTGTGCATGTCGGTGCTGTTCCTTCCTTGTCCTGGGCCCTGGAGCGGGCCCGTGCAAGGAGAGAGCGCGGTGGGCGCGAAGCATTACGCGGGTTCCGGAAACTTTTTCCGTACGCAGTCGATACGTGGTTGAACTGTGCCCGGAAAGTGGTCTGTAGGGCAGGAGTAGCCCAGGCGGACGCGAGGGTCTGATAGATGTGGAGCCTCAAAAAGACCCCCGAGCAGATACGGGACGACGGACATGAGCGCCCCAACTCCGGCCGCAGGCGACGACAGGCCCCGCGAAGGCTACTACCCCGATCCGTCCATTCCCGGATATGTCCGGTACTGGAACGGCGCGGCCTGGGTACCCGGGACCAGTCGTCCCGCCCCGACCGACGGCGAATCGCTCCCGGCACCTCCGGGGGCGGGGACCGGGAGCGCGGCGCCCGCGCCCGCGGAGGAGACCGGGCCGCACTTCTTCGACGAGGAGCCCATGCCGGCGTCCGAGGCGACGGGCGGAGCGGTGGACGCGGACGTCTCGCAGCACGGGGCCAGGCCCGAACCCGCTTCCGCGTGGCAGGCGGACGCGGCCCGGCAGACGGGGCTCGGCGGTGAGCAGGACCGGCGGGTCTCCTGGGGCGAGCCCGAGCAGCGGGACGCTTCGGGGGCCGGGAGTCCGCGGGACCCGCGGGATCCGCGGGTGCCGAGCGCTTCGGCCCCGGCGGAGACACCGCCCGCCTCCGCCCCTTCCCCCACGCCTGCCTCCGCTCCTGCCCCTGCTTCTTCCGCTCCCTCCGCCGCCCCCGAGGCGAACGGACCCGGCACCGTGCAGATCCGCGCGATCAAGCCGGGGGCGAGCACACCGCCCAAGCAGGAGCAGCCCTCGACGGAGGGCACCGTGACGTTCCGCAGGCCCTCGGGTCCCGTGCGGCCCACCGCGGCCTCGCCCGGCACCGAAGGCACCATGGCGATCCGGGCCCTGCGCCCGAAGTCCTCCGGCGCGGCGGCGCAGACTCCGGCGCCCGCGCAGACGGCCGTACCCCCGCAGGCCGCCGTACCCCCGCAGGCAGCCGCGCCCGCCCCGGCGCCCGCACCTGCTCCGGCGCCCGCGCCCGTCCAGCCCACCGTCCCGCAGCAGGGCGGTGCGCCCGGTGGCGCGGCCTCGCCCGTGACCTCGGGGCCCGGCGGCGGCTCGCCCTCGTGGGCGCAGCAGGTGCATCAGCTCGCCGAGGGCGACGGACAGCAGCAGCCCGTCGTGCCGTGGAAGCCGGTGGCCAACGACCCGTTCCTCGCGATGGCGCAGAACCAGGCGGCGGGACGGCCCGCCGGGCTCGGCAAGCGGTTCGCCGCGCGGCTCATCGACACCCTCGTCCTGGTGGCCGTGACCGGCGCCGCGGCGCTGCCGCTCGGCGCGAAGGCCGCCGACCACGTCGACAGCAAGATCGACGCGGCCAAGATGTCCGGCGAGAAGGTCACCGTGTGGCTGCTCGACGGCACCACGGCGGGATATCTCGGGATGGTCCTGGCCGTGCTGCTCCTCTTCGGCGTGCTCTACGAGGTGCTGCCCACGGCCAAGTGGGGGCGGACGCTCGGCAAGAAGGTCCTCGGGCTCCAGGTGCGGGACATGGAGGAGCACGAGACACCGTCGTTCGGTTCGGCGCTGAAGCGCTGGCTCGTCTACGCGGTGCCGGGAGTCCTGGTCATCGGGGTCGTCGGCGTCCTGTGGGGCCTGTTCGACCGGCCGTGGCGGCAGTGCTGGCACGACAAGGCTGCGGGAACGTTTGTGGCGGGCTAGCACCGCGCGATGCGGGGGGCGGCAGTGAGCCACCGAGCCACGGTCGCCGCTTAACCCAGACAGCCGCTCGCCGGATGCGCCCCCGGCGCACTCGCGGTCGACTCGGCCCATGAGCACCGAACCGCCGCAGTACCCGCCCCCCGACGACAACGACCCCTTCAGGAAGCAGCCCCCGCAGGGCGGGGGCTCCCCAGGCGGCTCCCCCTACGGCGCGCCCCCACCCGGCAGCGGCTCCGGATCGCCCTATGGCACACCGCCGCCGCCCCCGCCGTACGGCGGCGGTGGAGATCCCTACGGGGGGAGCGGCGGCGGAGGCGCGTACGGCGGAGGCAACGACCCTCTCGCCGGGATGCCGCCCCTGGCGGAGAGCGGCAAGCGTGTGCTGGCCCGGATCCTCGACATGATCCTCGTCGGCGTGGTGGTCTGGCTGCTCTCGTGGGGCTTCGGCACGAGCGAGTTCGACGTGGACCCGGACAAGGTCGAGTACGGGAAGAGCTTCGGGCAGTCGCTGCTCGCCGCCGTGCTCTACATCGCGTACGACAGCTTCATGATCTCCAGGACGGGTCAGACCCTGGGCAAGAAGTGGCTGGGGCTCCGGGTCGCGAACCTCAACGACGGGGCGACCCCCACCCTGCAGACCGCGCTCGTCCGCGCGGCCGTCCTCTGGCTGCCGTTCGCGTTCTGCTGCGCCTGCATCTGGACGGCGATCTGCGGCGGCTGGAGCTTCTTCGACAAGCCCTACAAGCAGGGCCTGCACGACAAGGCGGCCAAGACGGTGGTGGTCAGCACCGGCTGACCACGGCAGACCGCCTCGGCGGCAAGAACATCGGCAGTTCGGGCGGGCTCGTGATCCTCACGGGCCCGCCGGCTCGCGTACGGACTCGGCGAGCACGGAGGCGGAGGCGCGCTGGGCCGGGACGCGCTCCACGGTGGTGGCGGGAGCGACGCGTGCGGCCGGTGCGGCCGCGGGTTTCGGCTGGGGGACCGTCATCGCCACCAATAAGCCGAGGCCGAGGGCGGCGACGGCTATCACCGCGATCGCGAGGCCCGAACTCGTCTGGGACAGCAGCAGCATGGCGAGCGTCGAGAAGATGACCGTCAGCGTGCCGTAGGTGACCTGAGCAGGGGTCGGACGAGGCAGCGGCATGGGACGAGGCATGGCGTAATCCGTCCTCGGGGCAGCGGATGCGGAGGTGGTCGAGCCCAATGTGAAGCTGTATACGAATCAAAGGGTGCTCGGCTGCGACGACTTGCGATGTGCCGCCTCGCGCAGGAGCGCACCGTCGATTGACTCTATTCCGCTGCATGCCCGACGGGAACGGGCGGTAAGCGTGACCTAACCCACGGTGCGGCAGCACAGGGGGCGCACGGGTTCATGACGTCCATCAAGTGGACGGTGGGACGCGCCTGTTGACCATGCCGAAGGCCGGGCGTGCACGTCCGGATAGCGGATCTCCCGGCCTGCATAGTGTACTTGGCCTGTTCAAGTCAAGGTCTGTCTTTTCTCCCGTATCTCCGGTCCAATGTCGTCACTTGTGACGCGTATCGCGCGCGGACCTCCTCCGACCGGGACCTCGGCCCGCCTCCGCGCGGACGCGGGGGAGGACAGCATCAAGTGAGAGTCAGCAGACGGACGTTCAGAGCCACCGCGGCTGCCGTGGCGATGGCCGCGGCAGCCGCCACGTTCTCGGCAGCCACCGCATCGGCCGACGAGAGCGAGCCGAGCGGGGCACCCGCCATCGACCGGCAGGACCCGAGCAGGGCCAAGGCGCAGGTCGACCACGACCTCGAAGGACCCTTCAGCAAGCAGCAGGCCCAGCAGCGCAAGGCGGCCCTCGAGCAGGTCATCGAGGGCGACGCCAAGGTGCAGAAGCGCGGCGGCTCGCAGGTCGTGAAGCTCGACGACAAGAAGTACGTCGAGCTCGGCCGGGAGAAGACCGACAAGATCTTCACGATCCTCGTCGAGTTCGGGGACAAGGTGGACGACACCACCATGTTCGACCCGGACGGCCCGGAAGGCCCCGAGGCGCCCGTCAAGAAGTACGGCGGCAAGCCCGGCCCGGCGCACAACAAGATAGCCGAGCCGGACCGTGCGAAGGACAACAGCACGGCCTGGCAGAAGGACTACAACCAGAAGCACTTCCAGGACCTCTACTTCGGTGAGGGCAAGGACTCCAAGGGCAAGACCAAGGAGTCCCTGAAGACCTACTACGAGAAGACCTCGTCCGGCCGTTACTCGGTCGACGGAGAGGTCTCCGACTGGGTCAAGGTCGACTACAACGAGGCCCGTTACGGCTCCAACTACTGCGGTGACACCAACTGCGCCAACGTCTGGGACGCGGTGAAGGACGGCGTCACCGCCTGGACCAAGGACCAGAAGGCCCAGGGCCGCACGGACGCCCAGATCAAGGCGGACCTCGCCAAGTACGACCTCTGGGACCGTTACGACTTCGACGGCGACGGCGAGTTCAACGAGCCCGACGGGTACATCGACCACTTCCAGATCGTCCACGCGGGCGAGGACGAGTCGGCCGGCGGCGGCGCCGAGGGCACCAACGCCCTGTGGGCGCACCGCTGGTACGCGTACGGCAACGACGCGGGCAACACCGGCCCCTCGAACAACAAGGCCGGCGGCACCCAGATCGGCGACTCGGGCATCTGGGTCGGCGACTACACGATGCAGCCGGAGAACGGCGGCCTCGGCGTCTTCGCCCACGAGTACGGCCACGACCTGGGCCTGCCCGACCTGTACGACACCTCGGGCAAGGGCGAGAACTCGGTCGGCTTCTGGTCGCTGATGTCGGCCGGTTCCTGGCTCGGCACCGGCAAGAACGCCATCGGTGACCTGCCCGGCGACATGACCGCCTGGGACAAGTTCCAGCTGGGCTGGCTCGACTACGCCAAGGCCAAGGCCGCGACGACGTCCGAGCACAAGCTCGGCGTCGCGGAGTACAACACCCGCCACCGCCAGGCGCTCGTCGTCGACCTCCCCAAGAAGGCCGTCACCACCACGGTCACCAAGCCCACCGAGGGCTCCAAGCAGTGGTGGAGCGACCAGGGCGACGACCTCAAGAACACCCTGACGCGCTCGGTCGACCTGACCGGCAAGTCCAAGGCCGAGCTCACGCTCGACGGCTGGTGGGACATCGAGGCCAACTACGACTACCTCTACACCGAGGTGTCGACGGACGGCGGCGCCAACTGGACGCCGGTGGACGGCACCGCGGACGGCAAGCCCATCCCGCGCGACGCCGGTGACAAGCCCGCGTTGACCGGTGCGTCGGGCGCGTACAAGAAGCTCGCGTTCTCGCTCGACGCGTACGCCGGCAAGAAGGTCGACGTCCGTTTCCGTTACTCGACGGACGGCGGCGCGGGCGGCAAGGGCTTCGCGGCCGACGCCCTCGCGATCACCGCGGACGGCGCCAAGGTCTTCGAGGACGGCGCCGAGGGCGACGACAACGGCTGGACGGCGAAGGGCTTCTCGCGCATCGGCGAGTCCTTCACCAAGAAGTACGACCAGTACTACCTCGCCGAGAACCGGCAGTACGTGTCGTACGACAAGACCCTGAAGGTCGGCCCGTACAACTTCGGCTTCTCGAAGTCGCGTCCGGACTGGGTGGAGCACTACCCGTACCAGACCGGTCTCATGGTCTGGCAGTGGGACACCTCGCAGAAGGACAACAACACCAGCGCGCACCCCGGCGAGGGTCTGATCCTGCCGGTGGACGCGCACGCCAAGCCGCTCAAGTGGGCGGACGGCACCCTGCTGCGGAACAAGATCCAGCCGTTCGACGCGCCCTTCAGCAAGTACGCGACCGACAAGTTCACGCTCCACAACGCGGACGTCGCGCTGAAGATCAAGTCCCAGAAGGGCGTCCCGGTCTTCGACGACCGCAAGGGCACCTACTGGTTCAAGGAGAACGGCACGGGAAGTGTCAAGGTCACTGACACCAACACCCAGATCAAGATCGTGAAGCAGCCGAAGGACGGCTCGTCGATCACGGTCCAGGTGGGCCCCTCCACGAAGTAATCGGCATTTATGCAGGTCAAGCCATGATCGGCCGTCGCCCTCTAGCGGGCGGCGGCCGATCGTGTTTAGGTGCGTCCTGTGGATCTCTTATTGACACAGGGCCCGGCTGTACCGATGGCGGACCCTGTGCGACGTCTCACGGGGGTGTGACCAGCCATGTCCGCAGGAGGTTTCAGCAAGCTGCCGAACGGCAGCGTGGTGGTGGCCCTGACCCTGCCGAACCCGGCTCTGGGTGGCGGCAGCGTCCGCATGGTCGTCCACGCGGTGAACCGTGCGAGGGCGCTGACCCGCCTGCGGAACCTCGGCATGCGGGCCGTCTATCTGCGGGGCAACGCGGAGCCGCCGACGCCGGACGAGATCACCGCGGTCCTTCATCACCCGGACGGGCTGATATGGCGTACGTCGCCGGACGCTGCCGCCGAGCTGTGGCATCCCATCCGCGCCCTGAAGCGGCAGGCGCTCCAGGGTCAGAGACCCGGGCGGCCGGAGGCGAGCACCTCGGGCGTGTGATCTGCCTCTGCGGGCTGTACGCGCCCTTGGAGGGGCTAGACCACCGGCTTGCCCGTCAGCTCCACTCCGGCAGCCCGCAGCTCCTCCACCGTCCGCTCGGTCGTCTCCTTGGAGACGCCGGCCGTCAGGTCGAGCAGGACCGTCGTGCCGAAGCCCTCACGGACCGCGTCGAGGGCCGTGGCGCGCACGCAGTGGTCCGTGGCGATCCCCACCACGTCCACCTCGGTGATCTTCCGGGCCCGCAGCCAGTCGGCCAGCGAGACGCCGTTCTCGTCGGCCCCCTCGAAGCCGCTGTAGGCGGCCGAGTAGGCCCCCTTGTCGAAGACCGATTCGATGGCACCGGAGGCCACGGCCGGCGCGAAGTTCGGGTGGAAGCCGGTCCCCTCCGTGCCCGCCACGCAGTGCGGCGGCCAGGAGTCGACGTAGTCCGGCTGGTCGGAGAAGTGGTCGCCCGGCTCGATGTGGTGGTCACGGGTGGCCACCACGTGCCGGTAGCCCGCGGGCGCCTGGCCGATCAGCTCGGTGATCGCGGCGGCCACATCGGCTCCCCCGGCGACCGCGAGGCTGCCGCCCTCGCAGAAGTCGTTCTGCACATCGACGACGATCAGGGCGCGGCGCATCGGGTGTCCTTCGGCTCGGCAAGGCTCGGGGGAGTAGGGGACTCGGCCGGATGAACCGAGCGTAGAGACTTCACACGCGAAGCGGGAGAGGGCGTTCGAACGCCCCTTCTCCGCTCCGGCGCACAATCAGATGTATTCCGTCGGGATGACGGCCTCGCCCTTCGACAGCTGCGTGGCCGACAGGGGCAGCCGGGCCCGCGCCGCCGCGTGCCGCTCGCGCACGGTGTCCAGCGGCTCACGTGCCACCACCTCACCGCCCTTGACCAGCTCGACCAGGAGCTGGTGCTCGGCGAGCTCCACCGGCACCGCTCCCGTGCCGATCACCTCGGCCTCGGCGGTCCCGTGCTCGTCGGGCCGCCGCGCGGCCCACTTGCGACCGCCCACCGACGACTTGGCGCCAAGGGACTTCTTGGCCACCGGCTCCAGCGGGGCCTTCGGGTCCGCCGAGTGCGCCCGGGCCACCAGCTTGTAGACCATCGAGCACGTCGGGTGTCCGGAGCCGGTGACGAGCTGCGTGCCCACGCCGTACGCGTCCACGGGCGCCGCCGCGAGCGAGGCGATGGCGTACTCGTCGAGGTCGGAGGTGACGACGATCTTCGTCTTGGTCGCCCCGAGCTCGTCCAGCTGGTCGCGCACCCGGTGGGCGACCAGGAGCAGGTCCCCGGAGTCGATGCGCACGGCGCCGAGCTCGGGTCCGGCGACCTCGACGGCCGTGCGGACGGCCTCGGTCACGTCGTACGTGTCGACGAGCAGCGTCGTGCCGGGGCCGAGCGAGTCGACCTGGGCCTGGAACGCGTCGCGCTCGTTGTCGTGCAGCAGGGTGAAGGCGTGGGCCGACGTGCCGACCGTGGGGATGTCGTAGCGGAACCCGGCCGCGAGGTCGGACGTGGTGGTGAAACCGCCGACGTACGCGGCGCGCGAGGCGGCCACCGCGGCCAGCTCGTGCGTACGCCGTGCGCCCATCTCGATCAGCGGGCGCTCCCCGGCGGCCGAGGCCATCCGGGAGGCGGCGGCCGCGATCGCCGAGTCGTGGTTGAGGATGGAGAGGATCACCGTCTCCAGGAGCACGCACTCCGCGAAGGAACCCTCCACGCGCAGGATCGGGGAGCCGGGGAAGTAGACCTCGCCCTCCGGATAGCCCCAGATGTCGCCGCCGAAGCGGTACGAGGAGAGCCACTGGAGGGTCGCCTCGTCGACGACGCGGCGCTCGCGCAGGAAGCCGATGACGTCGGCGTCGAAGCGGAAGTTCTCCACGGCGTCCAGGACCCGGCCCGTCCCGGCCACCACTCCGTAGCGGCGCCCCTCGGGCAGTCTGCGCGTGAAGACCTCGAAGACGGAGCGCCGGTCGGCGGTGCCGGCCTTCAGCGCGGCCTGCAGCATCGTGAGCTCGTAGTGATCCGTGAAGAGCGCTGTCGACGGAACATCCACCGGCAGCCCAAGGTCCGCTGTGTTCATACGAAGGATGCTACCCCGCATCTCGTCACTCTGACGATTTCCCGGGTCCATTTGTGCGAGGGCCCCCTGCGGGTGGCAGCATGGGACAAGTGAGTACGGCTCCCGCAGAGATCACCCGCCCGGAATCCGACGAAGAGACCTTCGCCGTCCCGGAGCCCGACGTTCCCTGGATCACGCTCGTCCACAACGACCCGGTCAATCTGATGAGTTACGTGACCTACGTGTTCCAGTCCTACTTCGGGTACTCGAAGGAGAAGGCCACGAAGCTGATGATGGACGTGCACCACAAGGGCCGCGCGGTCGTCTCCACCGGCTCCCGCGAGGAGATGGAGCGCGACGTACAGGCCATGCACGGATACGGTCTTTGGGCCACCCTCCAGCAGGACCGGAAGTAGCGACACATCTGATGCCAGGACAATTCGAAGCCATCCCCGGGGGCGGCGCGGCCGTCGCGCTCGACGAGGTCGAGATCTCGATCATCCGCTCCCTCGCCGTGCAGCTCCTGGAGCTGATCGGCCCGGGTCCGGCCGAGGACGCCTCCGACGACCCCCTCGCGGAGCTGTTCGCGGAGGGCCCGAGCGAGCCGCCCACCGACCCCGTTCTCCAGAGGCTGCTGCCCGACGCGTACGGCGGCCCCGGCAGCGAGAAGGCCGACGAGGACGAACTGCGCGCGTACTCATCGGAGTTCAGGCGCTTCACCGAGAATGACCTGCGGGCCAAGAAGCGCGACGACGCCCTGGTGGTGATCCGTTCCCTGGACGCCATGGCGTCCAGGGGCGAGGGTGGCGCCGTCCTGAAGCTGTCCGCCGACGAGTCGCGGCACTGGCTCGGCGCGCTCAACGACCTGCGCCTGGCGATCGGCGCCCGCCTCGAGGTGACCGACGAGGAGGACACGGACCTGCTCTACCAGCTGCCGGACTCCGACGCCCGCAAACCGATGGTGATGGCCTACCTCTGGCTCGGTGGCCTCCAGGAGACGCTCGTCTCCACGCTGATCGGCTAGAAGTCCCGCGGGGGACGCGCGGCGAGTCGCGCGCGTCACACGTGAGCCGATCGGTGCACCCGCAAAGTCGATGTATGGGGCAGCGTTACCCCCCGTTCGCTCATCGGACGCTCAAATCCGGATAACGATCGCGTCACTTCAATGCCCACGTTTGACGCGTCAGGGGAATTTTGTCCGGTTCTTCTCGTGGCATGGGCCACACGCGCCCCGGCCGATCACTGTTGCGGCCGTGATAAATCTTCACGACCACTCGGTGACGCCACCCATGTCACCGGTGGCGCTCGGGCCGGCAGACCGCCGGTAGCACTCCATCCATATCCGGGGGGATCAGGACCTGATCCGTGGCCATACGCAGACTGCGGGCACGGATCAGCGTGGAGAAAGGCGTCACCATGACCTCAGTGCAGGTCGAAGAGCACCACGACGGCAATGAGGCCGACGGAACGGGCGGTTCGTCCGGTACGTCAGGCGAGGGATATCAGCGCGGGCTCGGTGCCCGGCAGATCCAGATGATCGCGATCGGCGGTGCCATCGGCACCGGCCTGTTCCTCGGCGCGGGCAAGGCCATTCACAAGGCCGGTCCGAGCCTCATCCTGGCGTACGCCATCGCCGGCCTTGTCATCTTCTTCATCATGCGCGCCTTGGGCGAGCTGCTCATGTACCGCGCGGTGTCGGGCTCCTTCTCGGAGTACGCGCGTGAATTCATCGGCCCGTTCTTCGGGTACGTGACCGGCTGGACGTACTGGCTCTTCTGGGTCGTCACCGGCATCACGGAAGTCACGGCCGCGGCCCAGTACATGCAGTACTGGACACACGACGCCATTCCACAATGGGCGTACGCGCTGATCTTCACGGTCATCCTGTACGGCGCCAACCTGATCTCGGTGAAGCTCTTCGGTGAGCTCGAGTTCTGGTTCTCGATGGTCAAGGTCACCGCGATCATCGGCATGATCCTCATCTGCGCCGGCATCCTCACCATCGGCTTCTCCGACGCCGGTGACACCGCGTCCGTCTCCCACCTGTGGGACCAGGGCGGCTTCTTCCCGAACGGCATCGGCTCCACGCTGATGACGCTGCAGATCGTGATGTTCGCTTTCCTCGCCGTCGAGCTCGTCGGCGTCACCGCGGGCGAGTCCAAGGATCCGAAGACCGTCCTGCCCAAGGCCATCAACACCGTGCCGTGGCGCATCGCCGTCTTCTACGTCGGCGCACTCATCATGATCCTTTCGGTCGTGCCGTGGACCACGTTCCAGCCGGGCGTCTCGCCGTTCGTGGCGGCCTTCCAGGAGATGGGCCTCGGCATCGGCGCCGCGATCGTCAACTTCGTCGTCCTGACGGCCGCGCTCTCCTCCTGCAACTCGGGCATGTACTCCACCGGCCGCATGCTGCGCGACCTCGCGCTCAACGGCCAGGGCCCGAAGTTCTTCACCAAGCTGACGAAGAACGGTCTGCCGCTGGTCGGCACCACCTTCTCCGCGACCCTGATGCTGGTCGGCGTGTGGATCAACTACCAGTGGCCGGGCGAGGCGTTCAACTACGTCGTCTCCTTCGCGACGATCTCCGGCATGTGGGCCTGGATCATGATCCTGGTCTGCCAGATCAAGTACCGCCGCAAGGCCGACCGCGGCGAGCTGCCGCAGTCCACCTTCCGGGCGCCGGGTGCCCCGTACACGAGCTGGTTCGCGCTCGCCTTCATCGCGATGGTCATCGTGATGATGGGCATCGACGAGGACGCGCGGATCTCGCTCTACGCGGCTCCGGTCTGGGCCCTGATCCTGGGCATCGGCTACCTGGCCATGCAGAAGCGCGAGAAGCAGGCGACGGGCGGCGGCGAGGCCGGCCCGAAGGACGTGCTCAAGTCCTGACCCCGGCCGATCAACCTGCCTGATCCCAGCATGTGGGCCGGTCCGTACCACTCTTCGGTACGGGCCGGCCCTTCTGCTTATCCTGGCTGCCATGCTGACCCTGACCCAGGCCCTCCACGACCAGATCGTCGCGCACGCGCGCCAGGACCACCCCGACGAGGCCTGCGGTGTGGTCGCGGGCCCGGAGGGAACCGGCCGCCCCGAGCGCTTCATCCCCATGCTGAACGCGGCGCGCTCACCCACGTTCTACGAATTCGACTCGGGCGACCTCCTCAAGCTCTACCGCGAGATGGACGACCGCGACGAGGAGCCGGTGATCGTCTACCACTCGCACACGGCGACCGAGGCCTACCCCTCGCGCACCGACATCACGTACGCCAACGAGCCGGGCGCCCACTACGTCCTGGTCTCCACGGCCGACACCGACGACGCGGGCGAGTTCCAGTTCCGCTCCTACCGGATCGTGGACGGCGAGGTCACCGAAGAAGAGGTGAAGGTCGTCCAGGCATACTGAGCTTCACCTATGAGGCGGCAGGACCCAGGAAGCCGGTGCGAATCCGGCACGGTCCCGCCACTGTGACCCCACCCTTCGCGGGTGGGGCAGTCAGGAACTGACCTGCCGCCTTCTTCTCCCACGACGCAGGGGACGCGGAAATCCCCTGGAGGAGGCAGCTCAGCCATGTCCCGCCCCATACGCGCGCTTGTCGCCGCGGCCCTGCTGGTCCCGCTCGCCGCGTGCTCGTCCTCCGGCGGCACCGACCCGAAGCCGGAGTCCAAGGCACCCGGCTTCCCGTACACGGTGACGAACTGCGGTGTGAAGACGACGTACGAAGCACCCCCGAAGCGCGCCGTCACGATGAACCAGCACGTGACGGAAGTGATGCTGGAGCTGGGCCTGAAGGACCGCATCGCGGGCACGGCGTACCTGGACGACACGGTCCTGCCGAAGTACGCCAAGGCCTACGCGGACACCCCGGTCCTCGCCAAGGAGTACCCCTCCTACGAGAAGCTCCTGGCCGCGAACCCCGACTTCGTCTACGGCGGCTACGCGAGCGCCTTCCTTGCGGGCGAGGGCCGCAGCCGCGGGGCCCTCGCCAAATCCGGCGTCGAGAGCCGGCTCAACGTCGAGGGCTGCGCGAAGCGGGCCGTGTCGATGGACGACGTCTACCAGGAGGTCCGCGAGGTCGGCAGCACCTTCGGGGTCCGGGCGCGGGCCGACAGGTGGGTGGCCGCGGCGAAGCGCGAACTGGCCGCCACGGCGAAGGAGTCGAAGTCCGGGAAGCCCGTCCCCGTCTTCGTCTACGACAGCGGCGACAAGACCGCCTTCACGGCCGGCGGCCGGGGCATCGGCAACGACATCATCGAGCGTGCGGGCGGCCGCAACGTCTTCGCCGACCTGGACAAGCCCTTCGGCGACGCGTCCTGGGAATCGGTGGTCGACCGCAAGCCCGAGACGATCGTGATCCTCGACTACGGCGGCACGACGGTCGCCCAGAAGAAGAAGCGCCTCCTGGACGACCCGGTCCTCGCGGACGTCCCCGCCGTCAAGCACGAGCGCTTCGCGGTACTGCCGCTGTCGGATGTGGTGGTGGGGGTGCGGGCCCCGGGGGCGGTGGGCAAGCTGGCGGACCAGCTGTGAACATCCAGCCGGTCCGGCGTTCGAGGACGAACTCGGCGAAGCCGGTGATGACGGCGACCAGGGCCCCCGCGCCGAGCGGGTTTTCGGGAAGGGGCGGGGTTGGGGACGGCCCCGCCAGGGTCACACCACCCCGCAGACGACTGGCCTACGCGACAGTCGTCGCGGCGCTCTGCGCAGCCCTCGCCGCGGCGATCGTCGCAGGCCTCGCGCTGGGCTCCGTCCGGATCCCGACGGCGGACGTCCTGGAGATCCTGACGGGCGGCGCGGACCCCTCCCCGTTCCGCACCATCGTCCTGGACGTAAGACTCCCCAGGGTCCTGCTCGGCGCAGCCGTGGGCGCGGGTCTCGCCGTCATCGGCACCGTCCTCCAGGCCCTGGTGCGCAACCCGCTGGCCGACCCGTTCCTCCTCGGCGTCTCCTCCGGCGCCTCCGCGGGAGCCGTCGCCGTCATCGTCCTGGGCAGCGTCTTCGGCCTGGGGGCGGGTCTGGCCACCACCGTCACCATCCCGGCCGCGGCCTTCGCGGGAGCGCTGCTCTCCCTGCTCGTCGTCTACACCCTGGCCAGGTCCGGCGGGGGAGGATTCGCCACCGGCCGCCTGATCCTCGCCGGAGTGGCCGTCTCATACATCCTCTCCGCCCTGACCAGCCTGATCCTGATCACCGCCGACAGCGCCGACCACCTCAAGGAAGTCCTGTACTGGACCCTCGGCGGCCTCGGCAGCGCCCGCTGGGACATGCTCGCCCTGCCCGGCATCGCACTCATCGCGGGCACGGCGCTGCTCGTCGCCCTCGCCAGGCCCCTGGACCTCCTCCTGGTCGGCGAGGAAGGCGCCACCGTCCTCGGCCTCGACACGGCCCGCTTCCGCGCCGGCGTCTTCGTCCTCGCCTCGCTCCTGACGGGCGTACTCGTCGCGTACAGCGGGGCCATCGGCTTCGTCGGCCTGATGGTGCCGCACGCGGCCCGGATGCTGGTCGGCGCCGCGCACCGGGCGCTGCTGCCGGTGGTGGCCCTGATGGGTGCGGTGTTCCTGGTGGCCGCCGACCTCGCCGCGCGCACGGTCGCGGCGCCGCAGGACATCCCGGTCGGCGTCCTCACCGCGCTGACGGGCGGTCCGTTCTTCCTGTGGATGCTGCGCAAGAACCGTACGGAGGTGACCGCATGAGCGAACCGGCAGTCCTGCGCACCGAGTCCCTCACCTACCGCGTGGGTGAGAAAACCCTCGTCGACGACGTCACCCTGCACGCCGGCCGAGGCGAGACCGTCGGCCTCGTCGGTCCCAACGGCAGCGGCAAGACCACCCTCCTGCGCTGCGTCTACGGCACCCTCGCGCCCACCGGCGGCCGCGTCCTCCTGGACGGCGCCGACCTGGCCGACCGCTCGGCCAAGGACCGCGCCCGCCGCATCGCCACCGTCCCGCAGGACGGGCACACCGGCTTCGAGCTCACCGTCCGGCAGATCGTCGCCATGGGCCGCTCCCCGCACAAACGCTTCTGGGAGGCGGACACGGCCGAGGACGAGAAGCTGGTCCTTGCGGCCCTGGAGCGGGTCGGCGCGGACGGCCTCGCCCATCGCGTCTTCGCCGGGCTCTCGGGCGGCGAGCGCCAGCGTGCGCTCGTGGCGAGGGCGTTGGTGCAGCAGCCGGGCGTCCTCGTCCTCGACGAGCCGACCAACCACCTGGACATCCGCTACCAGCTGGAGATCCTCGGCCTGGTCCGCGATCTCGGCACGACGAATCTGCTCGCCCTGCACGACCTCAATCTGGCGGCCTTCTACTGCGACCGCCTGTACGTCCTCGCCGCCGGTCGTCTCGTCGCGTCGGGAGCGCCGAAGGAGGTCCTGACCAGCGAGCTCCTCGCCGAGGTGTACGGAGTGACGGCGGAGGTGGCGGTGCATCCGGCCACCGGCGCCCCGACGGTCACCTACCTGCCCTCAGCTGCGCCGCAGCTCCCGTCATCCACGTGATGGACGCAGAACATCCACCATGTGAGATCACATTCCAGAACCCGGACCGGGAATCGATACGATGACCGCATGGTTCCCCACGACGTGAGCGACAAGATGCCGGGCATGCTGCTCGTTGCGCGTCTGCACGTCGATTTGTGCAGGCTCTCCAGCGCGATCTGTTCGCGCTGACAGCCGCCGCCGTACGGCCGTGAGCCGCGGCGCCACCCCCGCGTAACGCCTACGCACCCGCACTTGCGCACCCGCACGACCGGGCCGCCGCGCGCCCACCCACGTGACTTCTCCCGACAGGAGCCCAAGCCATGGCCATCGAGGTCCGCATCCCGACCATCCTCCGCACCTACACCGACGGCGCCAAGGCCGTCGAGGGCAGCGGCGACAACCTCGCCGAGCTCTTCAGCGACCTCGACTCGCGGCACGCGGGCATCGCCGAGCGCATCGTGGACGGCGACAAGCTCCGCCGCTTCGTGAACGTGTACCTGAACGACGAGGACGTCCGCTTCCTGGACGGCATCTCCACCAAGCTCACGGACGGCGACAACGTGACGATCCTCCCGGCCGTGGCCGGCGGCATGGTCTGATCGCGGATGCCTCGCTACGACTCCCCGCTGGCGGCCGTGGGCAACACGCCCCTCGTCCGCCTGCCGCGCCTCTCCCCCTCCGATGACGTCCGCATCTGGGCGAAGCTGGAGGACCGCAACCCCACCGGTTCCATCAAGGACCGCCCGGCGCTGCACATGGTCGAACAGGCGGAGAAGGACGGGCGGTTGACGCCCGGCTGCACGATCCTGGAGCCGACGTCCGGCAACACGGGCATCTCGCTCGCGATGGCGGCCAAGCTCAAGGGCTACCGCATCGTGTGCGTCATGCCGGAGAACACCTCGCAGGAACGGCGCGACCTCCTCGCCATGTGGGGCGCGGAGATCATCTCGTCCCCGGCGGCCGGAGGCTCCAACACGGCGGTACGCGTCGCCAAGGAACTCTCGGCCGAGCACCCGGACTGGGTCATGCTCTACCAGTACGGCAACCCGGACAACGCGGGCGCGCACTACGCGACGACCGGCCCCGAGATCCTCGCGGACCTGCCCTCCATCACGCACTTCGTGGCGGGCCTCGGCACGACGGGCACGCTCATGGGCGTGGGCCGCTTCCTGCGCGAGCAGAAGCCGGACATCAAGATCGTCGCCGCCGAGCCCCGCTACGACGACCTCGTGTACGGCCTGCGCAACCTCGACGAGGGCTTCGTGCCCGAGCTCTACGACGCGTCGGTCCTGACCAGCCGCTTCTCGGTCGGCTCGGCGGACGCGGTGACACGCACCCGTGAGCTCCTCCAGCAGGAGGGCATCTTCGCGGGCGTCTCCACCGGTGCCGCACTGCACGCGGCGATCGGCGTCGGCAAGAAGGCGGTGGCAGCGGGGGAGTCCGCCGACATCGCGTTCGTCGTCGCCGACGGTGGCTGGAAATACCTCTCGACCGGCGTCTACACCGCGGCGACGACCGAGGAGGCCATCGAAACGGTGCAGGGACAACTGTGGGCTTGAGAACAGCCGCGAACACAACGCCGGCCGGACTGGAAACCTCCAGCCCGACCGGCGTTTTCGCTGCTCAACCCGCCAAATACCGCACCTGATCCCACAACGCCGGATCCACGGCCCCCGCCCGCCTGCGGAACTCCCGCACCGGCACGTCCCGCAGCTCGTCCGTCTCCAGGAAGCTGGGCCTGCCCCGCGCGTCCCCCACCGACCCGGGCGGCAGCGGAATCACCCCGGCCCGCTCGTCGTGGTACTTGCTGGTGATCTTCGCGACGACCGCGCTCCCGCCCCGCACCGAAAGCACCAGGCAGGGCCGGTCCTTCGCCCCCGGGCCGTCCTCGTACGGCACCCGCGCCCACCAGATCTCCGCCGGTCTCGGCGCGGCCGGCCGGCGCCGCGGGCCGCGCGGACGGCCCGGCGGCCGGGTGGTCCGCCCGCGGGGTCCGCGGTCGCTGCGGCCCCGGCCGTCCACCACCGCCGCTACCACCGCCAGCACCACCACGGCGGCCAGGGCGAGCCACCACGACGTATTCATACCGCAGACGGTACCGGGGCGCTCTGCGCCCCGCGCGCCCCCCGAACCGGTGACAGCACAGGTGAGTTCTCCCACAACGGCCCACGACGGAGGAGCGACCGGCCCTTTTGCGCCTTACGCTCGACGGACCGCAGAACTCCTCGCAGAGCCTGTCGCAGGCCCTTCGAGAGCCCCCGCAAGGCCCCCGCACAACCCCCGTTTCGCCCCCGGAGGTCTCCGCTCCATGAAGCTCACCGTCGTCGGCTGCTCGGGGTCGTTTCCGTCCGCGGACTCGGCCTGTTCGAGCTACCTCGTAGAGGCCGACGGCTTCCGGCTGCTGCTCGACATGGGTAATGGCGCCCTGGGCGAGCTGCAGCGCCACGTCGGTCTGTACGACCTGGACGCGATCTTCCTCAGCCACCTGCACGCCGACCACTGCATCGACATGTGCGCCTACTTCGTGGCGCGCTACTACCGGCACGAAGGCGGCCGCTGCGCCCCCATCCCGGTCTACGGACCCGAGGGCACGGAACAGCGCCTGACCACCGCGTACGCCGACACCCCATCGGCCTCCTCGATGAGCGAGGTCTTCGACTTCCACACCGTCAAGCCGGCCTCGTTCGACATCGGCCCGTTCTCGGTCCGCACGGAGAAGGTGCACCACCCCGTCGAGGCGTACGGCATCCGCGTCGAGCACGGCGGCAGGTCCCTCACGTACTCGGGAGACACCGGTGCGTGCGGCGCGCTCGACGAACTGGCCGCCGACACCGACCTGTTCCTCTGCGAAGCCGCCTTCACGCACGGCAAGGAGAACATCCCGGACCTGCACCTCAACGGCCGCGAGGCGGGCGAGTCCGCCCGGCGCGCGGGCGCCGGGCGCCTGGTCCTCACCCATATCCCGCCGTGGACGGACCCGCAGGTGAACCTGGCGGACGCGCGCTCGGTGTACGACGGGCCCGCCGAACTCGCCGCGCCCGGCAGGACGTACGAAATCTAGAGGGGTCCGGCGAGATCTAGCGGGACCTAGGGCGACTCGGCCGGGCGCCTGGTCCCGCGGCCGCCGAGGGCCATCCTGTTCCAGGTGTGGCGGCGGCCGCGGATCGCGACCGAGTACGCGTACATGACCTCCGGATCGCACATGCCCGGCAGGTAGGAGTCACCGAAGTGGTGGGCGTCGACGCCCACTTCCTTCGCGTTCAGGGCGAGCTGCGGCACCACGTTCGCGTGGGAGCCCTCCTGGCTGGTGCCGATCGCCCCCATCACCACCGCCCCCGCGTCCTGCACCGCGGCCACCGCCTCGGCGGCCAGCTCCTTGGTGACGCCGGGCAGCGTCCCGGGCAGCGGCATGACGACACCGTCCGCGCCCGCGTCCACCAGTGAGGTGAGCCGGGCGGCCGTGACCCGCTCCGGGTGCCCCGCGTGATGCATCTTGCCGCTCCACAGCGCGACGTCGTCACCAAGGCCCTGCCGCAGCTCCTCCGTGACCCGCGCAAGCCCCTCGTACGAACCGCCCGTCCCCGGATTCGCCGTCAGACACAGCATCGCCGCACCCATGTCGATCAGCCGCCTGGCGTACTCGGGCTTGGCGCGACGGATCTCGGGGACGTCACCGGGCTCCAGATTGATGCCGACGGGCCGGCCGATGAAGGCGGCGAGCTCGGAGATCGACGCGAACGTGCCGAGGCCCGGCAGGTCGAGCCGCTCACCGTCCCAGGCCCGCTCGATCAGGTTCAGTACGACGATGTCGGCGCCGAAGGCCGCGACGAGCTCCGCGTTGTGCACACCGGGCATGCCCGGCATGGGGACGAGGGCGGCCCGGTCGGCGAAGACCTCGCCGACCATGGTGCGGCCCTCGGCGGCGGCGACCGACTCGGTCAGGGCGCGGCCACGGAGCGCGGAGAGCCGGTCGCGGTCGAGGTCGAGGATGCGGGGGGTCCTGGGGGCCCGGGGAGCCTGGGGGGTGGTCATGCTCCGACCGTAAGCCGCAGGACATGACGAAGCCCCGCACCGTTGGTCGCAACGGTGCGGGGCTTACGTCCCGAAAGGCGGCGGGAGGCTACTTCGCCTCGGCCTTGAGGATCTCGGCGAGCTCCTCGTCGGACTCGCGGCCCGGCGTCGGGAGGTTCCACTTGGTGATCGCGAAGCGGAAGACCACGTAGTAGACCGCCGCGAAGCACAGGCCCACCAGGGCCAGGCCCCATGGATTGCTTGCGATGCCGAGGTTGAGGAAGAAGTCGACCGCGCCGGCGGAGAAGCCGAAGCCGTCCTTCATGCCGAGCGACCAGGTCAGCGCCATGGAGACACCGGTCAGCACCGCGTGGATCGCGTACAGGACCGGGGCGATGAACATGAACGTGAACTCGATCGGCTCGGTCACACCGGTCACGAAGGCGGTGAGCGCGAGCGAGAACATCATGCCGCCGACGACCTTGCGGCGCTCGGGGCGGGCGCAGTGGACGATCGCGAGGCAGGCGGCCGGGAGCGCGAACATCATGATCGGGAAGAAGCCGGTCATGAACTGTCCGGCGGTCGGGTCACCGGCGAGGAAGCGGTTGATGTCGCCGCTCTTGCCCTCGTACGAACCGGCCTGGAACCACGGGAAGGAGTTCAGGAGGTGGTGCATGCCGACCGGGATCAGCGCGCGGTTGGCGACACCGAAGATGCCCGCGCCCACGGCGCCGGAACCGACGAGCCACTCACCGAAGTTGTGCAGGCCCGTGCCGAGGATCGGCCAGATGTAGCCGAAGACGATGCCGAGGACCAGGCCCGCGAAGGCCGAGAGGATCGGGACCAGGCGGCGGCCGCCGAAGAAGCCGGCCCAGTCGGGCAGCTTGGTCCGGTAGAACTTCTGGTAGAGCAGGGCGACGACGATGCCCATCACGACACCGCCGAGGACCTTGGCGTCCACCGGGGCCTCGGTCATGACTATCTTGCCGTCGACGACCTTGGCGATCTTGTCGAGGTTCGGGTCGGTGAACGTGGCGAGCACGTTCTTGAAGACCAGGTAGCCGGTGACGGCGGCCAGGGCCGTCGAGCCGTCCGACTTCTTGGCGAAGCCGATCGCGATGCCGACGGCGAACAGCAGCGCCATGTTGTCGAGAATGGCGTTGCCGCCCGCGGCCATGAAGCCGGCGATCTTCGTGATGAAGGTCGGGAACGACGGGCGTCCGAGCATGTCGGGGTTGCCGAGTCGGACGAGCAGGGCGCCTGCGGGCAGCACGGCGACCGGCAGCATGAGGCTGCGGCCGATGCGCTGCATGACAGCCATCGCGCCGGAGCCCTTCTTCTTGTCGGCCGCGGGGGCGGCACTGGCCGTGGACACAACTTCCTCCAGTGGGCAAGGCGCCGCCTGGGGACAGGGAAGTGGGTGACGGCGGCGTCTCCGGGGGTCGCGGCGGACGGCCGCGTGGTCTACACCATTAAGTGGTGTAGACCTGTTGTAGCACGGTGAAGGTGACGTAAGGAACCCACGAGTTTTGTGGGGTCCGCCATAACGTGAAATCAACGTCGAAAGACCCCAGGACCAAAGGGTCCTGGGGCCTTCCGGACGGACGCGCGAACGGGCCGGGGCGACGGCCCTGCCAGCGGCTAAGCCTTCGTCTGCTCCGCGTCCTGTGCTTCCGCTTCCTCCTCGGGCTCCCGGCCCGGCGTATGCAGGTCGAACTTGCGGATCACGAAGCTGAACAGGGCGTAGTACACCACCGCGAACACCAGCCCGATGGGGATGATCAGCCAGGGTTTGGTCGCCAGACTCCAGTTGATGACGTAGTCGATCAGGCCCGCCGAGAAGCTGAAGCCGTCCTTGACCCCCAGCGCCCATGTCACCGCCATCGAGACACCGGTGAGCACCGCGTGGATCGCGTACAGCGCGGGCGCGATGAACAGGAACGAGTACTCGATCGGCTCGGTGATGCCGGTGACGAACGACGTCAGACCGACCGAGAGCATCAGGCCGCCGACCACCTTGCGGCGCTCGGGCCGGGCCGCGTGGGTGATCGCCAAGGCCGCCGCGGGCAGCGCGAACATCATGATCGGGAAGAAGCCGGACGTGAACTGACCCGCCGTCGGGTCGCCCGCCAGGAACCGGTTGATGTCACCGTGGACCATCGTGCCGTCGGGCTTCTCGTAGTCGCCGAACTGGAACCAGACGAACGTGTTCAGGAACTGGTGCAGACCGACGGTGAGGAGCGCCCGGTTGGCCACGCCGAAGATGCCCGAGCCCAGCCACCCGAGATCCACGAGCCACTTGGAGAAGCTGGTCAGCCCGTCACCGATCGGCGGCCAGACCCACACGCACAGCCCGGCGAAGACCAGGCCGACGAAGGCCATGATGATCGGCACGAGACGGCGGCCGTTGAAGAAGCCCAGCCAGTCGACCAGCTTCACGCGGTGATAGCGCTGCCAGAACCACGCGGCGAGCAGACCCATCACGATGCCGCCGAAGACCCCTGGATTCTGGTACGCGGCCTGCGCGGGCGTCCCGTCCTCCGCGATGCAGACCCCGCTCCACATGCCCGCGGCACCGAACGTGGTGTCCGCCGGGCAGTCGTCCGGGAAGGCGCGGAGCACCGCGTAGTACACGAGGAAGCCCGCCACCGCGGCGAGCGCCGTGGAACCGTCCGACTTCTTGGCCATGCCGATCGCAACACCGATGCAGAAGAGCAGGGGCAGACCGAGCGTGGAGTCCAGGAGGGAACCGCCCGCCGCCGCGAAGACCTTGGCGACGTTGTCCCAGCCGAGACCGTCCGCACCGAACACGTCCGGCTGTCCGAGACGGTTGAGGATGCCGGCGGCGGGGAGGACGGCGATGGGGAGCTGGAGGCTGCGGCCCATCTTCTGGAGACCCTGGAACAGGCCGTTCCACCACTTCTTCTGCGGCACCGCGGCTGCGTCCGTACTCATCGGCGTCCCCTCCAGAACAAGCCAGGTTTGGCGGGCGTTGAAAACTGGTGTAGACCAGTTGCGGAACGAGTGCGGTGCCGTCCCGGCAGGAATGGCATGAGGATCGCCGTGGGGGATGGCACCTTGATCGCCATCATTGGGTACGAGTGCCGTAGCCGCCCGCGAAGATGCTCCAACCGTGCGTTACCGTGACAAAGCGGGCCTACGGTGTGGTGAGGCCGCGTCCTTTAAGAACAGGGAGAACACCATGGCCAGCAAGGCTGAGAAGATCGTCGCCGGGCTCGGCGGCATCGAGAACATCGAAGAGGTCGAGGGCTGCATCACCCGCCTCCGCACCGAGGTCCACGACCCGAGCCTCGTCGACGACGCCGCGCTGAAGGCCGCCGGCGCCCACGGAGTCGTCAAGATGGGCACCGCGATCCAGGTCGTCATCGGCACCGACGCCGACCCCATCGCCGCAGACATCGAAGACATGATGTAGCAGCACCGCAGCACCGCAGCACCCCGGGGGTGACCCCGGACCCAGCCGTACACACATGCAGGCCCCGCTCCGACGACCGGAACGGGGCCTGCATGCGTACCGGATAGGGTCGGACCCATGTCTCGAATCGACGGCCGCACCCCCGAACAGCTCCGCCCGATCACCATCGAGCGCGGCTGGAGCAAGCACGCCGAGGGCTCCGTCCTCATCTCCTTCGGCGACACCAAGGTCTTCTGCACCGCCTCCGTCACCGAAGGCGTCCCCCGCTGGCGCAAGGGCAGCGGCGAAGGCTGGGTCACCGCCGAATACTCGATGCTCCCGCGCTCCACCAACACCCGCGGCGACCGCGAATCCGTACGCGGCAAGATCGGCGGCCGCACCCACGAGATCTCCCGCCTCATCGGCCGCAGCCTCCGCGCCGTCATCGACTACAAGGCACTCGGCGAGAACACCATCGTCCTCGACTGCGACGTCCTCCAGGCCGACGGAGGCACCCGCACCGCCGCCATCACCGGCGCCTACGTCGCACTCGCCGACGCCGTCGCCTGGGCCCAGGGCAAGAAGCTCATCAAGGCCGGCCGCAAGCCCCTCACCGACACCGTCTCCGCCGTCTCCGTCGGCATCGTCGGCGGCGTCCCCCTCCTCGACCTCCGCTACGAGGAAGACGTCAAGGCCGACACCGACATGAACGTCGTCTGCACCGGCGACGGCCGCTTCGTCGAGGTCCAGGGCACCGCCGAGGCCGAGCCCTTCGACCGCAAGGAACTCAACGCCCTGCTCGACCTCGCCGTCGGCGGCTGCGAGGACCTGGCCGCGTTCCAGCGCGAGGCACTCGAAGCAACCAAGTAGGACCGGCGGGCCGGCGACGCGGCCGCCGACCCGACAGCCGCCAACCCGACGGCCCGGCAAGCAACCATCCAGCCCTCCCCGAGCGTTCTAACGAATACGGGCGCACGGGCAAAGCCGTGTGCCCGTACAGCACCCGGGGAGGGACCCAAGCATGGCCGCGCGTCACCGCCGTATAGCCACCGCCATCACCGCAGTTCTGATCGCCGTACCGGCGGGCATCGGCCTTGTCGGTTGCGACGCCGTCAACAAGGCCCTCGACTGCGTCCAGACCGCCGACGCCATCGCCGACAGCGTCACCGACCTGCAGCAGGCCGTCGAGAAGGCGGGCGACGACCCCACGCAGGCCGACAAGGCCCTCGACGACATCGACAAGAACATCGACGAGATCGGCGAGAAGACCGACAACACCGACGTGAACAAGGCGGTCGACGACCTCGACAAGGCCGTCGGCAACGTCCGCCAATCCATCGACGGTGGTGACGCGACGCCCGACCTCAGCCCCATCACGGACGCGGCGGGTGAACTGACCAAGGTCTGCACGCCGTAGCACCCCCGGCAGGCCGGATACTGGTGGGCATGACCCGCCTCATCCTCGCCACCCGCAACAACGGCAAGATCACGGAGCTCAGGGCGATCCTCGCCGACGCCGGTCTCACCCACGACCTCGTCGGCGCGGACGCCTACCCCGAGATCCCCGACGTCAGGGAAACCGGCGTCACCTTCGCCGAGAACGCCCTCCTCAAGGCCCACGCCCTCGCCAAGGCCACCGGCCTCCCCGCGGTCGCCGACGACTCCGGCCTCTGCGTCGACGTACTCGGCGGCGCCCCCGGCATCTTCTCCGCCCGCTGGGCAGGCAAGCACGGCGACGACGCCGCGAACCTCGCCCTCCTCCTGGCCCAACTCGGCGACATCGACGCGGACACCCACCGGGGCGCCCACTTCGCCTGCGCGGCGGCCCTCGCCCTGCCGGACGGCACGGAGCGCGTGGTCGAGGGCCAGCTGCGCGGCATCCTGCGCCACACCCCGTCAGGCACGGGCGGCTTCGGCTACGACCCGATCCTCCAGCCGGACGGCGAGACGAGGACGTGCGCGGAACTCTCCGCGGAGGAAAAAAACGCGATCAGCCACCGGGGGAAGGCGTTCCGGGGGCTGGTGCCGGTGGTTCGGGAGTTGCTGGGCTGAGGTGCACGCAAAAGGTCCGGCCTGCGATAGTCGCAAGCCGGACCTTGCATATGAAGGTGAGTGCGGCCTGAGGGATTCGAACCCTCACGGGATTGCTCCCATCGCGCCCTAAACGCGAGGCGTCTGCCGTTCCGCCAAGGCCGCAAGCCGCCCATCGTCGAGTGAGACGGGCGGCTGTAAGTGTACGGCGGCCGACGGCTGTCCGGCGAGTGGCCCTCTCCCCGCGGGCCGTTCGGAGAGGGAGGGGAGGGAGGGAAGGGAGAGGTCAGAAGCGGGGAGTCGGAGCCGCCGCTTCCACCATTTCCGCTGCCTCCTCCTTCGTTCCCACCGAGGGCGGCGAGCCCGACAGCGGCTTCTGGGCCGTTTCCTTCATGCAGGACACCGCGATGATGCCGACGAGCGCCGCCGCCATCGAGTAGTACGCCGGGATCATGTCCGTGCCCGTGACGCTGATCAGGGACGTGATGACCAGCGGGGCCGTTCCGCCGAAGAGGGAGGCGGAGATGTTGTAGCCCACCGACAGGGAGCCGTAGCGGACCGAGGTGGGGAACAGCGCCGGGAGCGTCGCCGACATCGTGCCGAGGAGGCAGAGCAGGGAGAGGCCCAGGAGGAGCATGCCGCCGGAGACCGCGATCAGGCTGCCCTGCTTGATCAGGAGGAACGCCGGGATGGAGAGGACGAAGAAGCTGACCATGCCGGTCATCAGGAGCGGCTTGCGGCCGAAGCGGTCGGACAGCTTGCCGACCTGGGTGATGAGCAGCATCAGGATGATCATGGTGCCGATGAGGATCAGCAGGCCGTGCGAGTCGTCGTAGCCGAGTTCGTCGGAGAGGTACGTCGGCATGTACGACAGGAGCATGTAGTCGGTGACGTTGTACGCGCCGACGAGGGCGATGCAGAGGATCAGCGTCGGCCAGTATTCGCGGAAGATCTTGGCGAGGTCGCCCTTGGCCGTCGTCTCGACGGTCGACGCCCCTTCGGACGCCGAGTGGAAGGTGGCGTCCTCCATCTTCTGGAACGCGGGCGTCTCGTCGAGCTTCAGCCGCAGGTAGAGGCCGACGAGGCCGAGCGGTCCGGCGACGAGGAACGGGACGCGCCAGCCCCACTGCTCCATGGTGTCCGCGCCGAGTGCGCTGTTGAGGATGAGGACGAGGCCTGCCGCGCCGGTGTAGCCGGCCAGGGTGCCCATCTCCAGGAAGCTGCCGAAGAATCCGCGGCGCTTGTCGGGGGCGTACTCGGCGATGAAGGTGGACGCGCCGCCGTACTCACCGCCGGTCGAGAAGCCCTGGACGAGGCGGAAGAAGATCAGCAGGACGGGGGCCCAGAAGCCGATGGTGGCGTAGGACGGGATCAGGCCGATGGCGAGGGTGCCGATGGCCATGAGGATCATCGTCAGTGCGAGGACCTTCTTGCGGCCGATCTTGTCGCCCATGGGGCCGAAGACCATGCCGCCGATGGGGCGCACGAGGAAGGACACCGCGAACGTCGCGAACGACGAGATCAGCTGGACCGTGTCGTTCCCGGACGGGAAGAAGACGTGGCCGATGGTGACGGCGAGGTAGCTGTAGATGCCGAAGTCGAACCATTCCATGGCGTTGCCGAGCGATGCGGCTTTGACCGCCCGCTTGACCGCCGCCTCGTCCGTGACCGTGATGTCGGTGCGGCGCAGCGGGGGGTCTTTGCGCCGCTTGACGGCCCGGAAAAGGTTGCGGTGCCGCTTGACCGCATCGGCGTCGGCCGCTGCCTCGTCGTGGGCCGCCATGGGTAGTCCTTCCGTTCTGCGAACAATCCTCCTGGCATCACTTGCTCGAACTTGGCCGACGCAAACGAACGCCCCCTGGAAGGGGGCGTTCGTCACAGTGGTCGGGAAGGGCGGGAACGCAGGTCAGATGCCCAGGTCAGATGCCCAGGTCCTTGATGATCTTGGCTACGTGGCCGGTGGCCTTGACGTTGTAGAAGGCGTGCTCGACCTTGCCGGTCTCGTCGACGACGACCGTGGAGCGGATGACGCCGGTCACGGTCTTGCCGTACAGCTTCTTCTCGCCGAAGGCGCCGTACGCCTCCAGGGTCTCCTTGGAGGGGTCGCCGACCAGCGTGACCTTGAGGTTTTCCTGCTCGCGGAACTTGGCCAGCTTCTCCGGCTTGTCCGGGGACACGCCGATGACGTCGTAGCCGGCGGTGGCGAGGGCGTCGAGGTTGTCCGTGAAGTCGCAGGCCTGCTTGGTGCAGCCGGGGGTGAGGGCGGCCGGGTAGAAGTAGACGATGACTTTGCGGCCCTTGTGGTCGGCGAGGGAGACCTCTTTGCCGTCCGCGTCCGGCAGGGTGAAGGCCGGGGCCGTGTCGCCGGGGTTGAGTCGCTCGCTCATCTTCGGTCTCCTCGCGCAGGGTGCTCGTAACAGGCTGTTCGGAAAACGTGTGGTGACGGAGTCGAGCGTAATAGGGGTGCCGTGGGGTGGGTTGCGCGTGGAGCTGACAGACTGTCGGCGAGACGTACTGAAGAATCAGACAGCCGGACACGACCACGGAGGCAGCGCGGTGTCGGACACGTCGGATATCAGGACCCCGGCGCAGATCGAGGCGGACATCAAGCGCCGTCGCGTGACGCTCGCCGAGACGCTCGACGAGATCGGGGTGCGGGTTCACCCGAAGACGATCGTGGGTGACGCGAAGGCCAAGGTCGTCGCGAGTGTGGACAACTCCCTCGGGCGGGCGTACGTCGGCGCGAACCGGGTGGTGTCCGATGTGCGGGCCCAGCTGGTGCACGAGGACGGTGGGCCGCGTCTGGAGCGCATCGTGCCGGTGGCGCTGGTGGTCGTGGGTCTGGTGGGGATGCTCGCGGTGAGCACGCGGCGCCGCAAGGGCTGACCCGGCATCGTCCGTGGCGTCCTTCGGCAGGTAGGTTCGGGGCGTGAGCGCCAAGAGCCGGGGACACAGCCCCCACGACGACAAGCTGCCCATCCGGATGCTGCACGACCGTGTGCTCGTGCGGCAGGACACCGCCGAGGGTGAGCGCAAGTCCGGCGGCGGCATCCTGATTCCCGCGACCGCCGCCGTCGGCAGGCGTCTCGCCTGGGCGGAGGTCGTCGCGGTGGGGCAGAACGTGCGGGCGGTGGAGCCGGGTGACCGGGTTCTGTACGACCCGGAGGACAGGGCCGAGGTGGAGGTGCGGGGTGTGGCGTACGTGCTGATGCGCGAGCGCGATCTGCATGCCGTGGCCGCCGACCGGTTCGAGGGCTCGGAGGATTCGACGGGGCTCTATCTGTAGGGCCGCCGCATCTGTAGGGCTGCCGAGGAACGTGCGTGAGGGGCTGGTGACCATCGTCACCAGCCCCTTTCGCGTGTCCTTTGCTACCTTTTAAGGACCCCGACGAGACGCGCCGTACCGGGTTTCCGCAAAGACGACGCACCCCCATTCAAGTGACGCGATCTCGCGTCTCACGTGTCGGAGGTGCCTCGTGGCCTGGGTTCTGTTGATCGTCGCCGGTCTGCTCGAAGTGGGCTGGTCGATCGGGATGAAGTTCACCGAGGGGTTCACGCGGCTGTGGCCGAGCGTGTTCACCGGCCTCGGGATCGTCGCGAGCATGATGCTGCTCTCGCATGCCGCCAAGACGCTGCCGATCGGTACGGCGTACGGCGTGTGGGTCGGCATCGGTGCGGCCGGTGCGGCGGTGGTCGGGATGATGGTCCTCGGTGAGCCCGCCACCGCCGCCCGGATCTTCTTCGTGGTGTTGCTGCTGGTCGCCGTCGTGGGTCTGAAGGCGACCTCGGGGCACTAGTACGCAGGGGCGCTAGTCGTAGTAGTAGTACGCCGGGCTGCCCTCGCCCTTCCTTCTGGACGCCGTGCCTTCCGTGAGGCCGCCGTTCAGGGCTCCTTCGTCGACGCCTGTGCCGCCGTCCGCGGTGGAGCCGTCGGTCTGGCCGCCCTGGGCGGCGCCTCCGTCGGTGGTGGCGCCGCCGTCGACGGTCGAGCCGTCGGTGGTGCCGCCGTCCGTCGGTCCGCCCTGCGTCTGCCCTTGGTCCTGGCCCTGCGTCTGGCCCTGGTCCTGGCCCTCGGTCTGGCCCTGGTCCTGGCCTTGCGTCTGCCCTTGGTCCTGGCCCTGGGTCTGGCCCTGGTCCTGGCCCTGCGTCTCGTCGTCACCGCCTGTGGCGGCCCCGCCGGTGGCCGGGTCCTCCTCGACGTCCGTGGGGTCCGGGACGGGCGGCACGTCGGCGCCGTCCTCGAGCTCCAGGTCGAAGTCCTGCACGGGTTCGCCCTCCAGGGCGTCCCTGGTGAACTGGGCCCAGATCTGCGCGGGGTAGGCGCCGCCGTTGATGCGGGCCTCGCCGAGCGCCCCGTACAGCGGGGTGTGCGCGCCGGTGTCGGGGTTCTGGCCCATCACGGAGACCACGGTGGCGAGTTCGGGGGTGTAGCCCGCGAACCAGGCCGCCTTGTCCTCCTCCGCGGTGCCGGTCTTGCCGGCCGCGGGGCGGCCCGCGGCCTGGGCCGCCGTGCCGGTGCCGCCGTCGACGACGCTCTGCAGGATCGAGGTGGTGGTGTCGGCGGACTCGCGGCTGACGGCCTGCGCGGTCGTCTGCTCGGGCAGTTCGATCTCCTGGCCGCCCTTGGTGACCTTCTCGACCATCGTGTACGTGGGGTGCTTGCCGTGGTTGGCGAGCGTCGCGTACGCCTCCGTCATGTCCAGGACGGAGGCCGTGGACGGGCCGAGCGCGATGGAGGGGGACGCGGTCAGGTCGGGGGTGCTCTCGGGGACGCCGAGGGCGACGGCGGTGTCCTTGACCTTGTCCGAGCCGACGTCGACGGCCATCTGCGCGTACACGGAGTTGACGGACTTGTCGGTGGCGGTCCTGACGGTGATGTCGCCGTAGTCGACGTCGTCCTCGTTCTCGGGGGCGTACGACCCGCCGTCCCAGCCCTGTACGGGCCGCTTGTTGGTGCCGTCGTAGATCGTGTTGGGGGTGATGGGGAGGCCGTCCTGGGTGACCGAGCCGTTCTCCACGGCCGAGGTGAAGACGAACGGCTTGAAGGTGGAGCCCACTTGGTAGTCGCGGCGGGTGGCGTTGTTGACGTACTGCTTGGTGTAGTCGATGCCGCCGTACATGGCGACGACCTTGCCGGTCTTCGGGTCGATCGAGGCGCCGCCCGCGCGTACGTTGCGGTCGACCTTGCGGGCATCCTTGTCGATCTTGGACATCACCTGGTCGTCGACGGCCTCCTTGAAGGCGTCCTGGCGGTCCTTCTGGAGGGTGGTGGTGATGCGGTAGCCGCCCTTGGCCAGGGTGTCCTCGTCGACGATGTCGTGGGACGTCAGGTAGTCCTCGACGGCCTGCACGAGGTAGCCGCGCTGGCCGGAGAGACCGGACGCGCCCTTGGCTTCCTTCGGCTCGGGGAACTTGGTCTTCGCCCGTTCGGCGGCGCTGAGCCAGCCCTCCTTGACCATGCCGTCCAGGACGTAGTTCCAGCGGCCCTCGGCGCGCTGCTTGTTCTCCGGGTGGGTCGCCACGTCGTACGCGTTGGGGGAGTTGAGGAGCGTCGCGAGGTAGGCGCCCTGGGCGGTGTCGAGGTCCTTGACGTCCTCGCCGAAGTACGCCTGGGCCGCGGCCTGTACGCCGTACGCGTTGCGCCCGAAGTAGCTGGTGTTCAGATACCCGGCGAGGATGTCGTCCTTGCTCACCTCGCGGTCCAGCTTGATGGAGATGAAGAACTCCTTGGCCTTGCGGGTGACCGTCTGTTCCTGGCCGAGGTAGTAGTTCTTCACGAACTGCTGGGTGATCGTCGAACCGGACTGCTTTCCCTTGCCGGTGACGGTGTTGTAGGCGGCGCGGATCATCGCCTTGGGGTCGACCGCCGACTCGCTGTAGAAGTCCCGGTCCTCGGCGGCGAGCGCGGCGTGCTGGACTTCCTTGGGGATCTGGCTCAGCGGGACGTTCTCGCGGTTGACCTCGCCGTCGCGGGCCAGTTGGGTGCCGTCGGCGTAGAGGTAGACGTTGCTCTGCGCGGTGGCCGCCGCGTTGGCGGGCGGGATCTCGACGATCATGTAGCCCGCGACGAAGCCGCCGACGCAGAGCAGGATCAGCAGGATGAAACCGCCGAGCACCATGCGCCAGGTGGGGAAGATCCGCCGCCAGCCCTTGCGCTTGGGGCGCTTCTTCTTGCCCTTCTTGCCGGTGTCTTCGGCGTCCTGCGCGTCCGGTGTGCCGGTCGGGGCGCCGTCCGGTGTGCCGGTCGGTGTGCCGTCCGGGGTGTCCACGGGTTCGCGGGGCGCCCATCCCTCGGGTTTCTTGGCGCCCTGCTGCTGCGGCTCGTCGCTGCTCATGTCTCGTGGAACTCCCGGTTCGCGTCGTACGTCACGTACGCCTCGTACGACCCATTGCACACTGTCGCTTCATGCGTTCCCCGCCAGGCACGCGCCGCGTGCGGAAAATGCCTGGCAAGAGCGATGACGTCCGCACTAGGCTCCGTCTCTTTGGCCCAGGCCGGGCAGGGCTTCGGTCAAGGCTCTCGTCAACTCGTCAAGGCTCTCGCTAAAGGGGATGCGTGTGCGTACAGGACGGTTCCGCTTGTACGCGGCCGTCGCCCGGGGAGGCTTCAGACGGTACGCGACCTACCGCACGGCGACCCTGGCGGGAGTGTTCACCAACACGGTCTTCGGGCTGATCCTCGCGTACACCTACATCGCCCTGTGGGACGAGCGGCCGGGGCTCGGCGGTTACGACCAGTCGCAGGCGTTGACGTTCGTGTGGCTGGGCCAGGCGCTGCTCACGGTGATGGCGCTGATGGGCGGCGGCTTCGAGGGCGAGCTGATCGAGCGGATCCGCACCGGGGACATCGCCGTCGACCTGTACCGCCCCGCCGACCTGCAGCTCTGGTGGCTGGCGACCGACCTGGGCCGCGCCCTGTTCCAGCTGCTCGGGCGCGGTGTCGTGCCGATGGTGATCGGCGCGCTCATCTTCGACCTGGCGCTGCCCACCGAACCGCTGCGCTGGCTGGCCTTCCTGCTCGCCGTGATCCTCGGCGCCCTTGTCAGCTTCGCGATCCGCTTCCTGGTGGCGCTCTCCGCGTTCTGGCTGATGGACGGCGCGGGCACCACCCAGGTGGCCATGCTCGCGGGCACCTTCTTCTCCGGGATGCTGCTCCCGCTGAACGTCTTCCCGGGCGCGCTCGGCGAGTTCGCCCGCGCGCTGCCCTGGTCGGCGCTGCTCCAGGTGCCCGCCGACGTGTTCCTCGGCAAGCACACGGGCCTGGACCTGGTGCGGACGTACGCCTTCCAGATCGGCTGGGCCGCGGTGCTGCTGACGGCCGGGCGGCTGCTGCAGGCCGTGGCCACGCGTCGGGTGGTGGTCCAGGGTGGCTGACCTGGCGCGTGTGCGGGGCGGCCTTACGCAGGTGCGCGACGGGCTTCGGGCCTACCGGCTGATCTCCGCCATGTGGATCCGCTCCCTGATGGCCTACCGGCTGTCCTTCGTGATGACCGCGTTCGGCAACTTCGCCGTCACCGCCTTCGACTTCGCGGCGATCCTGCTGATGTTCTCCCAGGTGGACCGGCTCGGCGGCTACTCGCTCTCCGAGATCGCCTTCCTGTACGGCGCCACGTGCACCTCGTTCGGGCTCGCCGACCTCTCCCTGGGGTCCATGGACCGGCTCGGGAGACGCGTGCGCGACGGCACGCTCGACACCCTCCTGGTGCGGCCGGCCCCGGTGATCGCGCAGGTCGCCGCCGACCGCTTCGGGCTGCACAGGATCGGGAGGCTGCTGCAGGGCACGCTCGTCCTCGGGTACGCGCTGGTGGTCCTGGACATCGACTGGACCCCCTTGAAGGCGCTGATGGTCCCGCTGATGCTGCTCTGCGGCGCGGGCATCTTCGCGGCCGTGTTCGTGGCGGGCGCGGCCTTCCAGTTCGTGGCGCAGGACGCGGCCGAGGTGCAGAACGCCTTCACGTACGGCGGCACCACGCTGCTCCAGTTCCCGCCGACCGTCTTCGCCAAGGACCTGGTGCGGGGCGTCACCTTCATCCTGCCGCTGGCCTTCGTGAACTGGATCCCCGCGCTCTATGTCCTGGGGCGCCCCTATCCGCTGGACCTGCCGACGTGGGTGGCGTTCACGCCGCCGCTCGTGGCCGCCCTCCTCCTCGCGCCGGCCGGCCTCGCCTGGCGCACGGGCCTTCGTTCGTACCGCAGCACAGGGAGCTGAACCGCCGTGGAAAAGGACCTCATCGAGCTGGACCGCGTCGAGAAGGTCTTCGACGTACGCAAGAAGACCGGCTTCATGCGGCGCGAGAAGCACGAGGTGCGTGCCGTCGACGGCATCAGCTTCACCGTGCCGCGCGGCGAGATGGTCGGCTACATCGGCCCGAACGGAGCGGGCAAGTCGACGACGATCAAGATGCTGACCGGCATCCTGACGCCGAGCGGCGGGCGGCTGAGGGTCGCGGGGATCGACCCCTCCCGCGAGCGCACCCGCCTCGCGCGGCGCATCGGTGTGGTCTTCGGGCAGCGCACCACGCTGTGGTGGGACCTGCCGCTGATCGACTCGTACCGCCTGATGCACCGCATGTACCGCATCCCGGACGCCCGTTTCAAGGAGAACCTGGAGCGCTGCGTGGAACTCCTGGAGCTGGCCGCCCTGTTGGACGTCCCCGTGCGCCAGCTCTCTCTCGGCCAGCGGATGCGCGGTGACATCGCGGCGGCGCTCCTCCACGATCCGGAGGTGCTCTACCTGGACGAGCCGACCATCGGTCTCGACGTGATCAGCAAGGCCAAGGTCCGAGGATTCCTGCGGGACTTGAACGCGGAGGCGGGGACGACGGTCCTGCTCACCACGCACGACCTGACCGACATCGAGCAGCTCTGCAAGCGGGTGATGGTTATCGACCACGGGCGTCTGATGTACGACGGGCCGCTGGCGGGGCTGCACGAGGTGGGCGAGAGCGAGCGGACCCTGGTCGTCGACCTGGAGCGCGAACTGCCGGCCATAGAGGTGGAGTCGGCCCGCGTGGTGAAGGTGGAGGGGCCGCGGCAGTGGCTCGCCTTCCCCGCCGCGGAGTCGGCAGCTCCGCTTGTCGCCCGGGTCGCGGCCCGGTATCCGATGGTCGACCTCTCGGTCAGGGAACCCGACATCGAGGCGGTCATCGCCAAGATGTACGCGGAGAAGTCGACCTCGTAGGCTGCTTCGTATGACCGACGAGCAGCCTCATCTCCCGGATCTCCGGGCCGCCGACGCCGACCGTGAACGTGTCGCCGAACGACTCCGTGACGCCGTGGCCGAGGGCCGCCTGGACATGGAGGAGTTCGAGGAGCGCCTGGACGCGACGTACAAGGCGCGTACGTACGGCGAGCTGGAGCCGATCACGCGGGATCTTCCGGCGGTGGGCATCAAGGTGTCGATGGTGAAGGGGCCGGTGAGCGACGACCCCGCCGCCATCGACTGGTCCGAGCGGATGGTGGCCGGCGAACCGTCGTCGAAGCTCGGCTTCGCCTTCTGGGGCGGGTTCAGCCGCAAGGGCGGCTGGGTGGTCGGCCGGCAGTTCGACGGGTTCGCGATGTGGGGCGGCGGCGAGATCGACTTGCGCGAGGCGCGGTTCACGGAACGCGACGTGGAGATCCGCTGCTGGACCGTCATGGGCGGCATGCAGGTCATCGTGCCGCCCGAGATGACCGTCCTGGTCAAGGGCTTCGGTTTCATGGGCGGCTTCGACGACAAGGCGACCGGGGAGGGCACCCCCGGCTCGCCCCGCGTGGTCGTCAAGGGCTTCGCCCTGATGGGCGGCGTCGGCGTGGACCGCAAGATCCGCCGGGTCGAGAAGCTGCGCCTGAAGGAGGAGCGCCGCCGTGAGCGTCTCGAACGGCGCGAGGAGCGGCGCGCGGCCCAACTGGAGCGGCGCGCCGGACATCTGGAGCGCGCCGACCAGCACCGCCGACGGCACCAGCACCGCCACAAGTCCGACACGTCTCATCCGTCGCCCGGCGACGGGGTCGGCGGTTCCGGCGACTGACCTGACCGGTGGGGCCCTGCGGCGCTCGGCGGCGGTCGGCGGGGATTACAGCTCGGCGGCCGCGGAGCCCCGCAGGTGCGTCAGGTTGAACGTCTCGGCCATCTTGCGGTAGCCCAGGTCGCTCGGGTGCAGGTGGTCGCCCGAGTCGTACGCGCCGCGCAGCTTGCGGGGGTCGTACGGATCCCGCAGGGCCCGGTCGAAGTCGACGAACTCGTCGAACACCTTGCCGTCGCGGATCTGCTCGTTCACCGCCTGGCGCACGTTCTCAAGGGCCGGCTCGTACCCCCGGTGGCCGCCGAACGGCATCAGGGTCGCCCCGACGACCCGCAGGCCGCGCGTGTGCGCCTGGCGCGTCAGTTCGCGCAGGCCCTCCACGATGCGGTCGGGGTTGTTCTGGTGCGGGTTGCGCAGGATGTCGTTCACGCCGAGCGCGACGACGACGGCCTTGACGCCCGTCCGGTCGAGAACGTCGCGGTCGAAGCGCGAGAGGCCGCTCGGGTTGTCCGCGGGCGTGCCGTTGCCGTCCGAGAGGACGCGGTTGCCGCTGATCCCCTCGTTCACGACGCCGTAGCGCGGGGCGCCGGACTCGTCGCGCAGGCGGTCGGCCAGGTTGTCGGTCCAGCGGGCGTTGGCACCCATCGTGGAGGAGATGCCGTCGGTGAGCGAGTCACCGAAGACGACGACGGTGCCGTCCGACTGGTTGCTCAGGACGTCCACCGCCGAGAGGTAGCGCCAGGAGGTGCTCTGCTGGGTGTACGCGGCGCCGTTCTGGTCCTCGGTGCGGTCGCCCTCGGCGACGTAGCTGACCTGGCGGGCGTGCGGGTGGAAGGTGACGGGGCCCGAAGGGGTCGGCGAGTACGTCGAGACCAGGAGGTCGCCGTCGTGCGGCACGCGCAGCCGGACCGCGTCGCTCATGACCTGCTGGCCCGCGGGGATCACCACGGAGGTGTTGCCGTTGAAGGCCAGGCGGCGCAGGGTGCCCGGCGCGGCCGCCGGGTTGTTCGACCCCACCGCGACGGCGATGGAGGCGTGGGTGATGCTCAGCGGCTGCTGCCCGTACAGGTTCGACAGGGTGATGCGGGCGCTGTCGCCGCCGACGCTGGTGTGCACGACATTGCGGATGGAGCTGCCCGCGAAACCGTTGCGGTGCGTGTTTGGTTCGGCCGCCGCGGGGGATGCGGCCCAGGTGCCGACCCAGGTGCCGGCCGAGGCGGGCGCCGCGGAATTGCGCGGGCCGCGGGGCCCCGCGCTGATGGTGTCCTGAGATCCGTCGTCGGTGGATACACCGAGGTATATGGCGGCGGAAATCACCACTATTACCGCGAGGACCGCGGCAAGCAGGGCATAACCGTGACGCTTGGTCATGCGGGCTGTGTCTCCTCGAGCAGGGGGAGCCTGATCGAGGCTCCGATGTGATCACCCCATGATGCGTCATGGGCCGTGAGGCGGCCGACACTGCCCCCCTCCGACCATTGAGACGCCGGGAACTTGTGGTCCGTTCCAGGAGTCGGTCAGGAAGGGACGCAGAGCGGCAGGGACAATACGGATGAGGACGCCGCGAACCACGCGAACGGGTCAGGTGGAGTGAGTGGAACGTACGAATCGTTCAATTCCGGAGGATGCGTCCGAAGGGGTGGCTTCCGGGCAGCATGCCCGTGAGCTCCGCCCTTCAAGCGGCGTCCTGCGAGGCTCCGGCGCGAGTTCCGGTGCGGGTTCCGGCACGGGCTCCGGCGCTGAAACCGGCGGCTCCGTCCCGAGCGGCGGTGGAGGCGGTTTCACGTACAGCCCCGCCGACGAGGAGAAGCGGCGCGGCGTCCGCCGGATGAAGATCACCGCGACGGGCCTCCTCGTCTTCGTCGCACTCGTCTACGTACTCGCCAAGTGGGCCCAGAATTCCGGCGCCGGCGCCTGGGCGGGCTACGTCGCCGCGGCGGCCGAGGCCGGCATGGTCGGCGCGCTCGCCGACTGGTTCGCCGTGACGGCGCTCTTCCGCCACCCGCTCGGCCTGCCCATCCCGCACACGGCGATCATCCCGAACAAGAAGGACCAACTGGGCGCCTCCCTCGGTGACTTCGTGGGCGAGAACTTCCTCTCGTCCGACGTCGTACGCGGCCGGCTGCGCGCGGTGGGCATCGGCAGTCGCCTCGGCACCTGGCTCGCGGACCCCGACCACGCCGACCGGGTGACCGCCGAACTGGCCACGGCCCTGCGCGGCGCCCTGACCGTCCTGCGCGACTCCGACGTCCAGGCGGTCGTGGGCGAGGCCATCACGCGCCGCGCCGACGCCCAGGAGATCGCCCCCGGCATCGGCAAGATGCTGGAGAAGGTCGTCGCGGACGGCGGCCACAAGCGGGTCGTCGACCTGGTCTGCGCCCGCGCCCACGACTGGCTGGTGCTGCACGACGAGTCGGTCATGGACGCGGTGCAGGGCGGCGCCCCCGGCTGGACCCCGCGGTTCGTCGACAAGAAGGTCGGCGAGCGGGTCTACAAGGAACTGCTGCGCTTCCTCGCCGAGATGCGGGACATGCCCGAGCACCCCGCGCGCGGAGCCGTCGACCGCTTCCTGGCCGACTTCGCCGCCGACCTGCAGTCCGACTCCGACACCCGCGAGCGCGTGGAGCGCCTCAAGCGTGAGGTGCTCGGCCGCGGGGAGGTGCAGGACCTCATCGCGTCCGCCTGGTCGGCCGTACGCGGCATGATCGTGGCCGCCGCCGAGGACGAGCGCAGCGAACTGCGCCTGCGGGTGCGGGCCGCGCTGCTCTCGCTCGGCTCGCGGATGGCGACGGACGGCCGGCTGCAGCAGAAGGTCGACGGCTGGGTCGAGGGCGCCGCGGTGTACGTGGTGACGACGTACCGCGACGAGATCACCTCCCTCATCACCGACACGGTCGCGGGCTGGGACGCCGAGCACACGTCGAAGAAGATCGAGGCCCACATCGGCCGCGACCTCCAGTTCATCCGGATCAACGGCACGGTCGTGGGGGCGCTGGCGGGGCTCGCGATCTATTCGGTGTCGCGGCTGCTGGGGGCGTAGGGGGCTGCGGGCCGAGGCGGGGGCCTTCCGGCGGCTCAGCGCGCGTGAGGGCGCCATTGCCGGGCACTCTGGAGGAGCTCTCCCGATGCCGAGAGGGCCGTCGCCCGAGCCGCGGGAGCCGTGCCGGCCCGCGGGGCCCGCGGGAACAGCAGGCCGGCGACGTGGGAACAGCGGAAGGAGCCGCCCGCCATGACCGCGTCGTCCACGCCCGCATCGCCGCCGCCCCCCGACCGGAAACGCACCGATGGCGAGACCGGAGCCGGAGCCGGTGGCGGGACCGGCGCCGATGACGGGACCGCCACCGGTGGTGAGACCGGCACCGTCACCACGGCCGTCCCCGCCCGCCTGGACCGGCTGCCCTGGTCCCGCTGGCACTGGATGATCGTGATCGGCCTCGGCACGGTCTGGATCCTGGACGGCCTGGAAGTCACCACCGTCGGCAACATCGCCAGCCGCCTCTCCGAGGAGGGCAGCGGCCTCGCCATCAGCTCCGCCCAGGTGACCGGCACCGCGGCGGCCCTCTACGTGGCGGGCGCCTGCGCCGGGGCGCTCTTCTTCGGCCGCCTCACCGACAAGTACGGCCGGAAAAAGCTCTTCATGGTCACCCTCGCGGTGTACCTCGGTGCCACCGCCCTCACCGCGCTCTCCTTCGACGCCTGGTGGTTCTTCCTCTTCCGCTTCCTCACCGGCTTCGGCATCGGCGGTGAGTACGCGGCCATCAACTCGGCCATCGACGAGCTGATCCCGTCCAAGTACCGCGGCCGGGTCGACCTGATCATCAACGGCAGCTACTGGCTCGGCGCGATCGGCGGCTCGCTGCTCTCCGTCGTCATGCTGAACACCAGCATCTTCCCCAAGGACCTCGGCTGGCGGCTCACCTTCGCCCTCGGCGTCGTCCTGGGCCTGGTGATCCTGCTCGTACGCAGCCATGTCCCGGAGAGCCCGCGCTGGCAGTTCATCCACGGCCGCGGCGAGGAGGCGGACACCCTCGTCACGGCGGTGGAGCGGGAGATCGAGGAGGAGAAGGGCGAACGCCTGCCGCCGCCCGAGCGCGAGATCACCATCCACCAGCGCAAGAGCATCGGCTTCGGCCTCATCGCCAGGACCGTCTTCCGGGACTACCCCAAGCGCGCGGTGCTCGGCCTGTCCCTCTTCATCGGCCAGGCGTTCCTCTACAACGCGATCACCTTCGGCTTCGGCGCGATCCTCACCAAGTTCTTCGACGTCCCCTCGGGCAACACGGGTTACTACTTCGCCGTCATCGCCGCGGGCAACTTCCTGGGCCCGCTCTTCCTCGGCAAGCTCTTCGACACGGTCGGCCGCCGGATCATGATCTCGTCGACGTACATCGTGTCGGGTGTCCTGCTCTTCGGCACGGCCTGGCTCTTCGACCGCGGTTCGCTCAGCGCGGCGACGCTCACGGCCTGCTGGTGCGTGGTCCTGTTCTTCGCGTCGGCGGGCGCGAGCAGCGCCTACCTGACGGTCTCCGAGATCTTCCCCATGGAGACCCGGGCCATGGCCATCGCCTTCTTCTACGCCATCGGTACGGCGGCCGGCGGCATCAGCGGACCGCTGATCTTCGCCAAGCTGACGGAGTCGGGCGTCGTCGGCGACACGGTGCTCGCCTTCCAGATCGGCGCGGGCCTGATGTGCGCGGCGGGGCTTGTCGCGGCGGTGTTCGCGGTGAAGGCGGAGCGGCGTTCGCTGGAGGACATCGCGAGCCCGCTGTCGGAGGCGAAGGCGGAGGCGTAGGCGAGTTGGATGAAAGGATCCGGGCATGGGCGGAGAGGGAGTTGTGGACTACCCGGAGGTCCCGCACCGGGTGGCGGTGCTCGTCAGGGACGGCGTACTGCCGATGGAACTGGGCCTGGTGCACCAGCTGTTCGGCAACGCACGCTCGCAGCGGGGAACCCGCCTCTACGACCTGACGACCTGTGCCCTGACCCCCGGCATCATCCGCACGGACGCCGACTTCCCCGTCCACGCCGAGCACGGCCCCGAGGCGGTGGCCGCCGCGGACACGGTGATCGTCCCGGCTTCGCACGAAGAGGACGAGTCCCTGCGGCCGGGCGAGCTGCCGTCGGCCCTGGCGGAGGCGCTGGAGTCCGCCACCGGCGCCCGTGTCGCCTCCATCTGCACCGGCGCCTTCGTCCTGGCGGCAGCGGGCCTCCTGGACGGCCGCAGGGCAACGACCCACTGGCTGTCGGCGGACCTCTTCGCCCGCACGTTCCCGGGCGTGACGGTCGACCCGGACGTCCTGTACGTGGACGAGGGCGCGGTCCTCACCTCCGCGGGCGAGGCCGCGGGCATCGACCTCTGCCTGCACATGATCCGCCGCGACCACGGCGCGGCGGTGGCGGCGGACGTGGCCCGCCGCACCGTCGTACCCCCGCACCGCGAGGGCGGCCAGGCCCAGTACATCCGCCGCCCGGTGGCGGAGCCGCGGCTGACGTCGACGGGCCGGGCCAGGGAATGGGCACAGAAGCGTCTGGAGGAGCCCCTGACACTGGCCGAGATGGCCGAGCAGGAGTCGATGAGTGTCCGCACCTTCAGCCGCCGCTTCCGCGAGGAGACGGGCCTGACGCCGATGCAGTGGCTGACGCAGCGCCGCGTGGACCGGGCACGCGAGCTCCTGGAGGAGACGGACCGCACGGTCGACCGCATCGCGACGGAGGCGGGCTTCGGCACGGGCGCGTCGCTGAGGCAGCACTTTCAGGCGGGGTTGGGGGTGTCGCCGGGGGCTTACCGGATGACGTTCAGGGGACGGGCCTAGAGGATGGGCCGGTCTGAGTCCGCGTACTCGGTCTTGGTACGCGTGCTCGGTCTGAGTACGCGTACTCTGTCGCGCCCCCTGGAGAGGTCGGCAGGCTCGTACGCATGACGGCAAAGTCGATGCACATGAGCCCGCGGATCAGCCCGCGCCACGAACTGAGCCCCATGAATCCGCGGAACCTGCTGACGTCCCTGCCCGGCAGCCCGCCGCTGCGGCGCTGGGTGACGCGCTTGCTCGGAGCGGGCCTGGCGGTGGCGGCGTACCTCGTCTGCCTGCCCTGGGACCTGCGCAACCGCCCCGAGACGCCCGGCGCGATCAACGAGACGTCACCGGTGACGGCGCTCGGAATAGCCGCCCTGACCATCTCGATGCTGGCCCTGGCCGCCTACTTCGGCTACCGGGACCGCCTGGCATGGGCACTGCTCCTCGTGGCGGGCCCGCCGGCAACGCTGATGTACGTCTCCTTCGACAGCCACCCGGAACCGGACGCGGCGGTGTGGCCGCTGGCGTGGGGGTTCTTCGTGCTGGTGATGGGGGCGGGGGTGCTTGCGGTGGCGGGGTTCGCGCGGTTGTTCAGGGACAGTGAGGCCTGAGCCACGCGGCCCGCGGAGTGGGGGCACCCCGCGTACTTGAGTGCCCCGCGCCGGGGGTCACCCACGCCGATCGGCAAGCACCCACGACGCGAGGCCGACCGCACCGGCGACCCCGAAGACGGCGGGCCAGGCCCCGACCTTCTTGGCGAGCGGATGCGATCCGGCGAAGGCGGCGACGTACGTGGCACTGAGCGCGGCAGCGGTCCTGCCCCCGGCCGTGGCACGCCACTGCTGAGCGGCGGTGGCCCCCGCGGCGGCGAGGACGAGGCCACCGAGGGGCCGCTTCTTGGTCCACCGGGCGACGGCGTACCCGCCGACGAGCCCGCTCGCGGCCACCGCTGCCGCCGGTACCTTCGCCGAACCTGCCTCGCCCGCCATGCCTGCCTCGCTTCCACGGCCCGCAGCGAATGCTTCCGGCCGATACGTCCTCTATGGGCTCTCGGCCCGAGGCTAACGCGCCGGGAAAGCCTTGCGGCGAGGGGGTCGGAGCCGCGTAGGTTGGGGCGGGTGTGCGCTGCGCCTCCGCGGCGTGCTCGAAGGCACTGCCGACGAGGGACCGATAGTAGAGATGACCGCGCGAACCACGCCCCCCACCACTGCCCACCGCATCCGAACAGCCCTGGTCATCGGGGGTGGTGTCGCAGGGACGGTGGCGGCGATGGCGCTGCGCAAGGCGGGCATCGAGGCGACGGTGTACGAGGCGACGGCGGGCACGGCGCCGGCGGGCGAGGCGGTCGCGGGCGAGACGACCGAGCGTGCGGCGACCGGGCGTGCGGCGCCGGCGGGCGAGGCGCGCGAGACGCACGACGACACCAAGCCAGGAGGCCGTGGCGCCGGCATGACGATCGCCCCGAACGGCATGCAGGCGCTGGAGGCGATCGACGCGGCGGAGACGGTGAGCGCGATCGGCACCCCGGTGACGTCGCTGGTCCTGCGCAGCTGGACGGGCAGACACCTGGGCCAGCTGACCCCGCCCGCCGACCTCCCGACGACGCGCTTCGTCTGGCGCACGGAACTGGGCGAGGCGCTGGCGGCGGAGGCGGCGCGCCGGGGGATCCCTCTCCACCGGGGCAAGCGCCTGCTGGACGCGACCGACACGGGCGCGGGAGTGACGGCCCGTTTCTCGGACGGCTCACTGGCGAAGGCGGACATCCTGATCGGGGCGGACGGCTTGCGCTCGACCGTGCGCGCGCTCATCGACCCGACGACGCCGAAACCGCACTACGCGGGCGTGCTGACGTTCACGGCCCGCGTACGCGCGACGCAACTCCCTTCCACGGAAGGGGTGTTGTACATGTGCTACGGCAAGAGGGCGTACTTCGGCTACCAGATCTTCGACGATGGTTCGGCGGCCTGGTTCGTGAACCTGCCGCACCGCGAGCCGATGACGTCGGCGGAGGCGCAGGCGGTGGGCGCGGCGGAGTGGCTGAAGCGCCTGGGCGAGGCGTTCGCGGACGACCGCACTCCGGCACCGGACCTGGTCCGGGAGACCGCCCCCGAGGACCTGCTGATCACGGGCCCCACAGAAACGATGCCTCCGGTGACCTCCTGGAGCAGGGGACGGATGATCCTGATCGGCGACGCGGCTCACGCGACGCCGGCGACATCGGGCCAGGGAGTATCGCTGGCCACGGAGAGCGCGGTCGAACTGGCCCGCTGTCTGCGGGACTTGCCCCCACGGGCAGCCTTCAAGGCCTACGAGTCCCTGCGCCGCCCAAGGGTGGACCGCATCCTCAAACACACGTCGGCCACGTCGACGGCCACCTCGGCCGCGGCCCGCACGGCCACCCCGAAGCCGGCGGGGCCCTTGAGCCGCGTGCTACGGGACGCGGTCCTGCCGGTGGCGACGAAGGTGGGCGGGGGCGGGGGAGCGGTGTGGGGGGCGTGGCAGTTCGAGCACCGGATCGACTGGGACGAGCGGGTCGGGTAGGGCAGGCGGGTGAGCGGGGCGGCCCAGCGGCCTGCCGGTGCCTTCGAGGGGCGCCGCTGTGCGGGTGCCGGTGCCGCCGAGGGCACGGCTGTGCGGGTGCCGGTGCCGTCGAGCGGCGCCGCTGTGCGAGTGAATTGCGGCGGGGCACGTCTGTGCGGTCGGTAGATAGGGCAAACCTGAACACACCCCAAGATCGCGTACCGAAAGGGACCCCATGCGTATCCGTACCGCCCTGGCTGTCACCGCCCTCACCGCCGCTGCCGTGTTGGGCGCCAGCGGCACCGCCCTCGCCGACGACGACCACGAGGGCGGGCGGGCCGGCTTCGCCTACGAGAACCTCGGCGGCCCCGCCGGGATCACCGAGGCAGCCGGTCACTTCGACAGTGATGACCACGACGGCGGCATGCGGGGCGGCTTCGCCTACGAGAACCTGGGCGGCCTCGCCGGAATCACCGACGCCGTGGGCCACTTCGAGGGCAACCACCACGACGACGACTGATCCACCGTCAACTCACACCACACCCGAAGGGGGCCCGCTGAGATCGGGCCCCCTTCGGCGTGGCGCTTGCATGCGGCATGGGGGCTTGGTCGTTAAGCATGGGATTGATCGGGGTGAGCGGGTGAGGAAGTTGGCGCTGGTGGAGCCGTCCAGAAGGCGGGTTGCAGAAAAATCCCGGGGGCCGGTCTCTCAGGCGGCGCGGCACTGGGATTTCCTTGCCACCATCGAAAGGCTAGATCGAACGCGTAGGGCAGTTGAAGCATAGAGAGGTGCTAGGGGTGCCGGCCGCCGGAGGGTGAACTCCGTCACCTTGTAGTTCCGTGAAGTCGCCGTTCTCGTTACGGTAGACGATTCCAACGCTGTACTGTGCCAATAATTGACGCGTATCCTCGCTGGGTAATCCCGGCGCAATGACCATGCAGCGCAGCGGCATGCCGTCCTCTATCGCGTTCAAATGCATGCGGATGTCCATGAGCGTCATCAGGGCATCCCGAAGTGCTTTCCGCGAGCTGCTGTCTGCTGGCTCGTAGGCGGTACGATCGCTCTGGTCGAAGAGAGCTGCTTCCATGGCCTCTTCTACGCCTCTGACATGGACTTCCAGCCGTCCGACACGGTGTTGGCGGGTGCTGAGTATGTCGCCGAAATCGGATGCTATCTGCTCACGTCGGTACGTCGAACTTGCCGCCGAACGATCCCGTTCCCATGCCCGCTGAAGGCGTTCTGGCACCTCGGGTCGGCGTCTGGATCTGGAAGGAACGAACCTGACCCTAGTTTCTGCCGCCGGCGGGATCACGTCATCGCTAGAAAGATCGTAGATGCCGATCGGTCGCAGTCTAAAGACTATGACATCGCGATCATTTTGAAGCTTGTCGCGGGCTTGCCTTCGGAAATATGGACGCTCGCTATCCACAGCGAATGCGCCGATGTAGCGGTGGGTCCTTGTGTCACTTCCGGGAACTTTGCCGTGCCCAATGAAGAGATGGAGAGTGCGGGAGTCAACGGCATGCTGGAGGATCGCTGCATTTCCACTACCGGTGGTACCAACAAATTTTTGATCCCCCTGCGTTCCAGCTCCCGTGTACTCGAAAATGGGACCTAATCGATCCTCTTCTCGAAGCCACCCATCGCGGTAGCCATACTGCTCCCCCGACTTGATGTCGGAATAGAGAACCACTGTCCTCTTTTCCACGGAGGGGCAGATACCACCCTGGGGGCTTCCTCCTAGTTCCCTCCGAATGTCCGTCCGCGTGAGGATGTCGCCAGGTTGGAAGGAGGGCACAACAGTTGACATGCTCACAGGCTAGTGGGCACAGCTGACACGAGGCAGGCCAACTCGCCAGCATGCACTGTTCTTTGGCGGTCCTACGCGGGGAGGAGGGCCCTCGGGAGATGATGGCTGCATGGATGGTGGGATAGCGACGATGGTTGCTGCAATCGTCGGGGTGGCTGGCGCAGTGGGCGGTGCCGCTGTCGGTGCGTTCGCAAGTGTGCGCGGTGCGCGCATTGGCGGAGAGAAGGGGGTCGAAGCGGCGCTTGCGCAAGTAGATCGGCAGGCCGCGACGGGGCATCTCCAGTGGGTCAAGGAACAAAGGCAGCAAGCCTGCGCCGCATTGCTCGATGCTCACTCGACAGCTGAGGACACTCTAAAGAGGGCGGCAGTAGCCATACGTCGCGGCGAGGTCTTCCCCGCCACTGAACGCGATGAGTTCAGGGGGCAGGTCGCTGCCATGCAGTCGCGTACGAGTCAACTCGCCCTCTGGGGGCCGGAAGATGTAGTCATCGTGGCTCAAGTGCTCAGGGCGGCCACGGCCGATGCAGCGCAGGCCCTGAAGCTCGCGGAGCAGGGGGCGGTTCAGGGGGTCGCTGAGACAGAGGCGAGATGGCGAGATTGGTTAGAGAAGAGCCAGCACGTTACTGAGATGCGTACGCAGTTCCTTGACAGGGCTGGCGAGGTACTTCGCGATCCCGACCAGTCCGTTTCCTGAGAGCCGCGCCGGGCCGGCTACTTGGCGCAGTGCGTGGTGAATCCGGCTATGAACGCTTGCCAGGCGTCCGAGGGTATGGCGACCACAGGGCCCTGCCTCCGCGTGGAATCACGGACCAGCATGGTGCCGAGAAGAGGTGCGCACTCCACGCATTCGCCCCCTGCGCCGTTGCTGTAGGAGGAGGTGAACCAGGGCAAGGGGTTGCTGTTAGCAATCGTCATCGCGCGTATTCCTTTAGAACGGACTTGATAAGTCTGGCGGACCGCTGAGGGCTTAGCGCCGCTGCCCTCAGTCCATCGAAGGCTCGTGTGTACTCCCGAACATGATGCTCCCCCTCCAGGTAGGTCGCATCAGTGATGCCGTCCCGATAGATGACGTCCGGATCTTCCTGGTCCGGGAACCCGAGCACAGTGAAGGGGCCAGTGATCGGGTACGTGCCGGAGTCGAAGGGGAGCACCTGGAGCGTCACTGACGGCAACGTCATGGAATCTAGGAGGTGTTCGAGCTGGTCGCGCATGATCTCCCGGTCTCCGATGGTGTTTCGGAGCGTAGCCTCGCTAACGATAAACCAGGCCTCAGGGCCGCCTGCCCGCGTGAGCATGGTCTGGCGCTCCATGCGCACGCGTACGGCCCGGTCGATGTCCTCCGGCTTCATGCTTCCGGTGGAGAGGCAGAAGCTCAAGGGGGCCGACAACGCCTGTTCAGGCACGGGAAGTTGTGCCGGTTTCGGGTGGCCATCGGACGACGAGAGGGGCTGGATGTGATCCAGAAGAAGTGCATGGCGCGCGAACCCTTGTACCTGGACTTCCTGGCTGAGCCATCAGAAGTGGCAGCGCTGCGACGGATCGTGCGTGACCATCTAGGGCTGTGGGGGCTCCACAAGGTCGTTGATGTGGCCCAACTCTGTGTGTCTGAGTTGGTTGCCAACGTCATCACGCATGTCGGATCGGGGACCCCGACAAATCTCGTCGTGTCCATGAACGAAACCCGGGTGCGTATGGAGGTTCACGACCCGGATCCTCGAGCTCTCCCGACACTTCTCGATGCGGAAATGGAGATGGAGACGGGTCGGGGTATGGCGCTGGTAGACGCCGTTGCCGACCGATGGGGTGTCCTACTCGATGCCGATCGCAAGACCACCTGGTGCGAGCTGGCAACCGACTCAGCTGCCCCCGATGGACACGATGGCGGGTCAACAGGTGCAAGGGCTGAGGCGGTGCGCAGCTTCTATGGCGACCGAGGCCTAGGACGCGGTCACTGAGGGGGGGACATGGCACGAGAGCGGGTAGCCAAGGTCTTTGGCCTGGGGGACCAAAGCCCTCGGTCACTAAGCCGTGTTAATCGCTGAGTACGTCCATACCTCTGCCGGGATCTCGTGCTTGAGTTTCCACGTGACCGCCATGGGCTTGCTGCCTTTGTGCTCCACGTAGTGTGCCGGGCCGAGCAGCATCCAAGGCTGGGCACCGCCAATATCGGTGTTCTTGTAGCGTCGGATGAAGAGCAAGACGTGAGAGCCCTCAGCCGCATGATGTTGGTAGCGCTGCCCGGTGGGGGAGGTGTCTGACGTCTGGTTTTGGGACTCCCAGTGGAAGTTCCTCGTCGTCAATGCGTAATCGTGGTACCGCGTCTGGGGTGAGAAATCCTTCTCATCCTTCTCCCGCGTAACCAGCAGCGCGTCCGTCTTGATGGACTCGCACCACTTGACGCCCTCCCTGAAGTCCCCTGGCATAAAGCCACCGATGTACGACTGCCCGAGCGCGGGGAGAATTTCTTCACGGCTGTACGAGGCGTGCACGGTGAGCGGGATACCTGCATGGCTGCCGAGTAGCGGGACCGGCACGTGCTCGGTGTGCGCCAGGTTGTACGCGAGGACCTGACGCAGCTCGCTGCGGAATGCGAAGTGCTCACGCAAGACAGCGAAACCAGCGTCGTAAGAGGCGAAGCCTTTGCGTGTCACACCGCCGAGCGGCCAGATCTGAAAGAAGAGCATCCGGGCATAGGCCTGTCCTTGCTCGTCAAGGTCGTCGTAGGCAGGGGCGTCATCTTCAACGAGACGCGTGTACGCGGCGACGCGCAGGGGATCGTCGACGTGGAGGAAGGAGGGCATGCGTTTGAGGAGCGCTGCCTCGCCTGCCGGCGGCTCGCCCTTGAGCAGGCCTGCGCGGCGCAGCAAACCGGTCCAGGAGTTGCCGCTGCCGCGGTAAATGTCCTTCAACTCCCGCCCGCTCTCTTCAAGATAGCGGTGCAGTTCCATCTCTGCATAGTCGGCGACCTCGCGGGTGAGCGCGGTAACGTTGATGCCGATCTGGGCCTTGATGTTGTCGATGATGGTGTGCTTCGCCTTCTCCTCAAGGAGGATCTGGCAGCCTGAGGGGAGGCGTGGAAAATCCCATTCGATATTGTCGAGAAGGCGCTTGCGCGTGAGGTTGGTCAGAGCTCGGAACTGGTTTTCGAAGCGGAACTCCTTTCGGTGTTGGCCAATGAAGTCGAGGACGGTGAGAACGGCTTTGTTTTCACTGCGGCGGAGCCCGCGGCCGAGCTGCTGAAGGAACACCGTCGCGCTCTCCGTAGGGCGCAGCAGGAGCAGTGTGTCCACATCAGGGATATCGAGCCCCTCGTTGAAGAGGTCGACGGAGAAGATGACTTGCAGGTCTCCGGTCTTGAGGTCGTCCAGAGCCCGCTTACGTACTTCAGCTGATGTATCGCCGGAGAGCGCAATGGCGTTGAGGCCAGCAGCTCGGAAGAAATCGGCCATGAACCGAGCGTGCGCGACGGATACGCAAAATCCCAACGCACGCATGGAGCCAGGATCTGCAATCTTTTCTTCGACTTTCTTCACGATGAGGCGTGCGCGCGGAACATTACCCGTCAAGACGTTACTCAAGGCCGCGTCGTCATAGCCGCCTCGTTTCCACAGCACGGATTTCAGGTCAGTGTTGTCACTGATTCCGAAGTAGTGGAAGGGGCTCAGGAGATCGTTCTCCAGAGCTTCCCATAGCCTCATCTCGGCTGCAATGCGCCCATCGAAGAATTCATTCTGGATATTATATCCGTCCGCGCGCTCTGGCGTGGCGGTCAATCCAAGGAGTTCCATCGGTGAGAAATGATCGATAATTTTTCGGTATGTGGGTGCCGTGCCGTGATGGAATTCGTCGATGACGATTACGTCAAAGTGGTCAGGGTTCAAACGCTCTAGGGTGCGGGCGTTAAGCGATTGAACGCTGGCAAATACATGTGTCCAGCGTTCGGGAATCTCACCGCTGTGAAGTGACTCTCCGAAGTTGGCATCGACCAGTACATCCTGGTACGTCCGGATCGATTGCTCGAGGATCTCTTTGCGGTGCGCGACGAACAGCAGCCGCAAGTCCCGCCCGTGCTTCTTGCGGAGTTGTTTGTAGTCGAGTGCGGCCATAACCGTCTTACCTGTCCCGGTGGCGGCTACCAGCAGATTGTTGTGCCGATCATGTACGCCTCGCTCGACCTCAAGGCGTTCCAGCATGTCGCGCTGGTGGGCGTATGGCCGCACTTCGAGCCCAGAGAGTGTGATTCTGCGATCGGAGTCCGACCTCGACGATCTGCCACTCGCGATGGTGAGCGCGTCACGCAACCGCTCACCGTCGACCTTGGGGTCGTACAACTCAAAGGATGGGTCGCTCCAGTAGGCGTCAAAGGTCGCGTCGAACTTTCGCATCACGTCAGGTGTGGCGACGGTCGAGAGTCGTACGTTCCATTCCAACCCGTCAAGTAGAGCGGCCTTGGAGAGGTTGGAGCTGCCGACGTACGCGGTGTTGTAACCGCTCTCCCGGTGAAACAGCCAGGCCTTTGCATGCAGACGTGTCGATCTAGTCTCGTAGTTGACCTTCACCTCGGCATTGAACTCGTTCACCAAGCGATCGAGCGCTGAGCGGTCGGTGGCACCGATGTAGGTGGTCGTGAGCACACGAATGGGTACCTGGCGATCGCGGGCTGCTTCCAAGGATTTCTCAATGACTCGCAGGCCGTGCCATTTCACGAAGGCGCAGAGCAGGTCTACGCGGTCGGCGGTGGCGAGTTCGGCGCGCAGCTCGAAACCGAGGCTCGGGTCGTCAGGTGAGTTGGTGATGAGTCCAGCGTCGGAGAGCGGTGTGGCGGGTCGAATGGCGAAGACTCCAGGAGCCTCCTGCCGAGCTAGCGCTAGAAGTTGACGAGGTCCCTCGGCTACCAGCTCCACCCACTCCCGCGCACCATCCAGGGTGCTAATGGAGTTGAGTATGTGGTTTGCGGCGTGAACTCGCTCTTCCGGCGGGATGCCATGGAGTACGCGTTGCACGGTGGAGGCAACATGCCTCGACAACACGTGGGGAACGGATTCATCGCCCACTGGGCCGCTGACTGGCTGCCATCCGAGGTCAGTGAGGTCCTTCAGCTGCTGCTCAAAGCGCAGGGTGATGAGTTCCTCGTACAGTCCGGCAGCTGGAGCCGGTGTGTCGTTCGCGAACTGTGGCATGGGCCAGCCCCCCCCCGGGGTTAAACACACGGTCATTGGGATCGTTCTATCAACCGCACCGCTGATGGCGAGGGTTCTCGACAGGAAGCGCCCAGCCACTCGCGGGCTTCCTGATCCCTAGACCGAAGTGCCGTGGCACTCCCCATAACCCCGCCCCGACCCGCACCAACAAGCCGCCCCCGCCTCCGGCGGCCACCCCACCGCTCGGCCGCGGGCTGCCAGTGTCGTGGCGTACTGGGGGAGCAAGGAGGCGTCCGTCGGGGTGGCGCCCTCCGAAGCTGCGAAGGCCTCGTACGACGGGACCGTGCCTGTCACGATGCCCAGGTTCGGGGTGCCGGAGGCCGACAGTTCTCGCAGGGACTCCTCTATCGTCGACAAGTGGGCCTCGTGGGAAGGGTATTCCGATTCCAGGGCCGGGTACGCCGTCAGGAGTTCCGTCAGTTCCGTTGCCGGCCAGTGCAGGACCGCCACCGGGAACGGGCGTGACAGGGCCTCCCTGTAGGAGCCCAATTCCGCCTGGATTCGGGAGATCTCCGCCCGGAGTTCCGCCGGGTTGTCAGAGCCGAGGGACCAGATGCGCTTCGGGTCGTGCAGTTCGTCCAGGGGGACGGGGGACGACGAGACCTCGTCCGCCAGTGCGTCCCACGCGTCGTGCTCCGCGCCAAGGAGGCGGCGCACCCTGTGGCGGCCGAACAGCAGGGGGCGTTGGTCGTAGGACGGGGACGACGCGGTGCCGAGCAGGAGTTCCAGTGCCTCCGTGAACGTCTCCTGCGCTTGCGTCAGTTCGTCGTGGGCCTCCAGCGACTCCGCCACGATCACCCACGGCGCCGGGTCTCGCGGCGTCGCCGCTCGTACGCCGTCGATGATCGCCCTTGCCTCCGCCTCGTGGCCGTACTCCCAGAGGTTCGAGGCCTTCAGGGCCCGGATGAGGGTCGGGGCCGACGCGGGGTGCGGGGCGTCCGGGGTCAGCAGGCGGTCGTAGAGCGTGGTCGCGCGGTCGCGCTCGCCCGCCAGTTCCAGGTGGGCCGCGGCCTGGAGCAGCAGGTGCTCGGTGTCCTCGGGGTACAAGCCGGCGGTCCGCTCCAGGCGCTCGGCTTCGGCGATGTGGTCGGCAGGCGTGTCGGGGCGCATACGGGACACCGTACTGCCGAGTGGGGGCGTTGCAGGAGGGTTGCCGTGCAGATCAGGGCGGATCGGCGCGGATCGGCGTGGCCGCGCTTTCGTGCTGTCGTCGTGCGGGCGCCATGGCTTGTTGGCGGGCTTGGGCTTAGCCTGCCGCCCTCTTGGAACGGGAGGTGCCGGCGTGCGGGAGCGGGTGGATCGGGTTCCTGTGGTGGTTCAAGGGCGGCGGGGGCGCGGCGCTCGGCTGCTGTGGGCAGGCGCCGAAGCCGCCGTCACCTGCGGGCTTGTGTTGCTGCTCCTCGTCGCCCATCAGCTCTGGTGGACCAATCGGCAGGCCCGCGAAGGCGCCGAGCGCAAGGTCCAGGCCCTTGAGCGGGAGTGGGGGAGCTCGTCATCCACCTCTTCCGATGCCGCCGACGATCCTGCCCCCGCCCCCGATGCCCGGACCGGCCCGGGTGCCTCGGACGACGGAGACGGTGGCGGTGGCGGCGACGACCGCGCCGGCGAAGCCTCCCCGCAGGCCCAGCGCCAGCGACCCGCCCCCACCCCCGACTGGGACCAGGCCTACGCCGTCCTGCGCATTCCCCGCATCGGGATACGGGTTCCCGTGGCGGAGGGCATCAGCAAGAGCGGCGTACTCAACAAGGGGTACGTCGGGCACTACCCGCGCACCGCCCAGCCCGGCCAGGGCGGGAACTTCGCGCTCGCCGGGCACCGGAACACCCACGGTGAGCCCTTCCGGCGCATCAATCGGCTGGGGGACGGCGACGAGCTCGTCGTGGAGACCGAGCGGGCCGTCTACACGTACGTCGTCGACAAGACGCTCGGCCAGACCTCCGCCCGGGACAGCGGAGTCATCCGCCCGGTGCCACGCAGCGATGTCAAGACCGGGCACGGGTACAGCGCACCCGGGTACTACATCACCCTCACCACCTGCACTCCCGAGTACACCTCCAGGTACCGGCTCATCGTGTGGGGGACGCTGCAGTCCATGCGGCCTCGCTGAGTACCCCTCCCTCGGGCGAAACGCATCCTGTATAACGGGCAGTACGCGATACGGCGTCACAGCAAGCGCGCTGGACGCTACGAGGAGAGGAGGGCGAGCAGTAATCGTGCGGGACATCATCCGCGGCTGGAAAGCCGCCCTCCGGCCCACCGGGCTCCTCCTCTTCCTCCTCGTCGAGGTCGTCCTCCTCGACGCGAGCAGCATCACCGCGGCCGTCGCCCTCGCCGCGACCGCCGCCGCGGGCTCCGCGCTCGCCCTCTGCTCCCTGATCGCCGCGCGCTGCGCGCCCCCCGTGCCCCGCACCCGGGTGCGTACCGCCATCCGCGACCGCGAGAAGCGCACGGCGTTCCTGCCGCAGCGCGATCCCGACGCCTCCGGGCGCAGGCGGCCCCGAGCACCGGGCCGTCTCGTCATGACGGCCGCGTAGGGAGCACCGCACACCCGAAGCCCCCTTCGCGGTCGTCACGCCGAAAAGAGCATCTGCCCCTTTTCCTCGGCACGACGAGACCCCCGGAGGGCTTCTCCATGTCCGGTTTCATGTCCATGTTCGCCGACCTGGTCGGCTCCATCGCCGACCTTCTCGAACCGCTCTTCCACGCCTCCGCGACGGCCGCCGCCATCGTGCTGTTCACCGCGTGCGTACGACTCCTCGTCCACCCCTTGTCGCGCGCCTCGGCCCGCGGCCAGAAGGCGCGCGCCAAGCTGTCGCCGCAGATCGCCGAGCTGCGCAAGAAGCACGCCAAGAACCCCGAGAAGCTGCAGAAGGCGGTGCTGGAGCTGCACGCGGCGGAGAAGGTGTCGCCGCTCTCCGGGTGCCTGCCCAGCCTGTTCCAGCTGCCGGCGTTCTTCCTGCTCTACCACCTGTTCTCCAGCTCCAGCATCGGCGGGGAAGCCAACGCGCTGCTCCAGCACAAGCTCTTCGACGCGCCCCTCGGCGGGCGGTGGGCCGACGCGCTCGGTGACGGCGGGGTCTTCGGGGCGCAGGGGCTCGTCTATCTCGGCCTCTTCGCGATCGTGGCCGCCGTCGCGACCTTCAACTTCCGGCGTGCGAAGACGCAGATGGCCATGGCGGCGACCGCGACCGGTGGCAGCGACGCCCAGCAGATGCCCGGCATGGGCGCGATGACCAAGGTCATGCCCTTCATGTCGTTCATGACGCTGTTCACCGTCGCCTTCGTGCCGCTCGCCGCCGCCCTGTACGTGGTCACCAGCACCACCTGGAGCGCGGTGGAGCGTGCCGTGCTCTACCGCGACATGCCGCACGGGGCCGCCGGGGCGAGCGCGCTGGCTACTGCCGGGTAATGGTCCGGTCCGTGAACAGGGTCTTGCGGGATGGACGGTGACCTTGGAGGATCTTCCAAACCTCCGATGGCCGCATCCCATCGGCCTGGCCACGCGGACGGTCACAGCGACCGGTCGCGCTCGACCAAGGGAGATTGACCATGAAGCTGCTGCGAGTCGGTACGGCGGGGGCCGAGCGCCCCGCGCTGCTCGACGCCGAAGGCGCGCTGCGGGACCTGTCGGCGACCGTCACGGACATCGACGGGGCGCTGCTCGCCGACACGGCGGCCCTCGACCGGGTCCGGTCCGCCGCCGAGTCGGGCGAGCTGCCCGTGCTCGACGCGCAGGGGCTGCGGGTCGGACCGCCGGTGGCCCGGATCGGCAAGGTCGTGTGCATCGGGCTCAACTACCACGACCACGCGGCCGAGACCGGGGCCACGCCGCCCACCGAACCCGTCATCTTCTTCAAGGCCGCGGACACGGTGGTCGGACCGGACGACACCGTGCTGGTGCCGCGCAAGTCGGTCAAGACCGACTGGGAGGTCGAGCTCGCGATCGTCATCGGGCGCACCGCGCGTTACCTGGAGTCCGACGAGGAGGCGCTCGCGCACGTCGCCGGGTACGCGGTGTCGCACGACGTGTCGGAGCGTGAGTTCCAGATCGAACGCGGCGGCACGTGGGACAAGGGCAAGAACTGCGAGACGTTCAACCCGCTGGGCCCGTGGCTCGTGACGAAGGACGAGGTGCCCGACCCGCAGGCGCTGTCCCTGAAGCTCTGGGTCAACGGCGAGCTGAAGCAGGACGGGACCACGGCCCAGCAGATCTTCCCGGTGGCCGAGGTGGTGCGCTACGTGAGCCAGTTCATGACCCTGTACCCGGGTGACGTCATCAACACCGGTACGCCGGCGGGTGTGGCCATGGGCCAGCCGGAGCCGAAGCCGTATCTGCGGGCCGGTGATGTGGTGGAGCTGGAGATCGAGGGGCTCGGCAGGCAGCGGCAGGAGCTGAAGGATGCGTAGCTCGTAACGTGACTGGTGGGGGGCGCCGTTGCGGCTTTCGAGGCCGCGGCGCCCCCCTTCACTCGTTACGTGGAGCGCTCCAGGAACCGCTCCAGTGCCTCCACCACCATCGCGTGGTCCGCCGCCTGCGGAAGGCCGGAGACCACCACCGTGCCGATCACGCCCGCGCCCCGCACCGCGATCGGGAACGCGCCGCCATGTGCCGCGTACACGTCCGGGTCCAGGCGCGAGGATTCCTCGAACGTCGTCCCCTTCGCACGGAAACGGGTGCCGACCAGGAACGACGAGCAGCCGTAGCGCTCGACGACCCGGCGCTTGCGCGCGATCCAGGCGTCGTTGTCCGGGGTGGATCCGGGCAGTGCCGCGTGGAAGAGCTGCTGGCCGCCGCGGGTGATGTCGATGGCCACCGGGGCCTGGCGCTCGCGGGCAAGATCGACCAGGAGGCTGCCGAGCGCCCACGCGTCCTCGTACGTGAAGTGGGGGAGGACCAGGCGCAGTTCCTGCGCCTCGAGCTCGTCCACTGTCGGTGCGGTCGGCGTCGTCATACGACCACCGTCACACCGTCGCGGGCCGAGCGGCGTGCCGCCTCCAGGACGTCGAGGGCCGACGCGGCCTCGTGGGCGGAGACCGGGTTCGGGCCGGTGCCGCGGAGGGCCGCCGCCACGGCCGCGTAGTACGCGGGGTAGTCGCCCGGCAGCGTCTTGACCGGGGTGCCGCCGCCGGTCAGCGGGGATTCGCCGGAGCCGACACGGCCCCACAAGTCTTCGGTTTCCTCGCCCCAACTGCCTTCGCGCGACGGGCGCTTGCCGTCGCGCAGTGCTGCTTCCTGCGGGTCGAGGCCGTACTTCACATAGCCTGCCGCCGAGCCGAGGGCGCGGAAGCGCGGGCCGAGCTGGGCGGTGGTGGCGCTCACGTACAGGTGTGAGCGGACGCCGTTCTCGTGCGTGATCGCGATGAACGTGTCGTCGTCGGCCTCGGCGCCGGGGCGGCGGACGTCGGACTCGGCGTACACGGACTTGGCGGGGCCGAAGAGCACCAGGGCCTGATCGACGACGTGGGACCCGAGGTCGTAGAGCAGACCTCCGATCTCTTCGGGGTCTCCGGACTCGCGCCAGCCGCCCTTGGGCTGCGGACGCCACCGCTCGAAGCGGGACTCGAAGCGATAGATGTCGCCGAGCTCGCCGTCGGCGATGAGCTTCTGGAGCGTGCGGAAGTCGTTGTCCCAGCGGCGGTTCTGGAAGACGGAGAGGAGTAGGCCTCGGTCGTCGGCGAGTGCCGCGAGCTCGCGGGCCTCGGCGGCGGTACCGGCGATCGGCTTGTCCACGACGACCGGGAGGCCCGCCTTGAGGGCGGCGGTCGCGAGCGCGACGTGCGTCTTGTTCGGGGACGCGATCACCACCAGGTCGAGCTCGTCCGCGCGGGCCCAGAGGTCGTCGGCCGAGGCGGCGAAGTTCAGCCCGTCACCGAACTCGGCGCGGGCCTGTGCCTGCCGCTCGGGGTTCGACGTGACGACCGTGTCGAGGACGAGGCCCTCGGTGGCGGCGATCAGCGGGGCGTGGAAGACGGAGCCGGCGAGGCCGTATCCGATGAGGGCGACGCGTAGAGGGGAGCCTGTGCCAGTCATGCGTTCCACTTAAGCAACGGTGTTGCCAAAGCGCAAGCGCGTACGACAATGGGGGTGTGAACAGCACTGATACGGGGACCGCGGGCGGCTACGGCGACAGGGCGAACGGTGGCCGGGCGGACGGCGGTCAGGCGAGCGGCGGCAGAACGGGCGCCGGAGTGAACCTGCCGGCGCTGCGCGGGCACAACGCCGCTCTGGTGCTCGACCTGCTGCGCACGGCGGGCGACGCCGGCATAAGCCGCCTCGAACTGGCCGAGCGTACGGGCCTCACGCCGCAGGCCGTCAGCAAGATCACCGCTCGGCTGCGTGCGGAGGGCCTCGCGGTGGAGGCGGGCCGTCGCGCTTCGACGGGCGGCAAGCCGCGCACGCTGCTGCGGCTCGTCCCGGACGCGGGCCACGCGATCGGCCTCCACCTGGACCGCGACGAGCTGACGGTGGTCCTGGCCGACCTGACGGGACACGTGGTCGCGGAACGGCGGGCGCCGCTGGACTTCGCCGCCGGTGCGGAGGCGGTGGTGGACGTGGCGGTGGGGGTGGTGGAGGAGGTGGTCCGGCTCCCGGGCCGGGAGCCGGACCGGGGGGCGGCGGCAGGTGAGGCCGCCCCGGCCGGCACCGGCCTGCTCGGCGTCGGCCCGCGCGGCGTCGGGCTGCTCGGCGTCGGCATCGCGCTGCCCGGCCCGCTCGACCACTCCGCCGGGGTGCTGCACCGCGTGACCGGGTTTCCCGCGTGGGACGGCTTCCCGCTGCGGGACGCGTTCGCCGGGCGGCTCGGGCTGCCGGTGGTCGTGGACAAGGACACCAACGCCGCCGCGCTGGGCCTCGCGCTGTGCGGGGAGGCGGAGTCCTTCGCGTATCTGCACCTCGGTACGGGCCTGGGGGCGGGCCTCGTGCTGGGTGGCGGTCTTTACCGCGGGGCGCGGACGGGGGCGGGCGAGTTCGGCCACCAGGTGATCCAGCTGGACGGCCCGCGATGCGGGTGCGGTGACCGCGGCTGCGTCGAGGCGCTGTGCCTGGCGGCGGTGGCGCGGGGCGATCTGGACGAGGCGGCGCGGGTCCTTGGGGTGGGGGCGGGCAATCTGGTCAGCCTGCTCGACATCGACCTCGTGCTGCTCGGCGGCCGAGCGGTCCTGGCCGACGAGGAACGCTTCGTACGAGGGGTCGCCGCGGTCGTCACCGAGCGCGCGAGGAGGGGCGGCGGCACGGAGGTGCCGGTCGCGGTGGCTTCCGGGGGCGACCGGGTGGTGGCGGAGGGCGCGGCCCAACTGGTCCTCGCACCACTCTTCGGCAGGGCGAACGTGGCGTTTCCGGTGGGGCGGGGGTAGAGGGCCGGCTCTTTCGGCCCGTCCGACCCCATAAACCGAAAGTCGGCTGATAGGGCGTACTTGCGGGGTCCAGTCGGCCGTACGGGGCTGTGGCGTGGCCGGGGGAGGGGCCGCAGCGTGCCAATCTCGCGGGCCATGACCCCCGTCTTACGGCCCCGCTCCCGCTTCCGCCCGCTCCGCGCTCAGCAAAGGCCACTCATGCGACTCCGCCGCCCGCTCGCCTCCGGCATCGCCGCCGTCGCCGCCCTCGCGTCCGGAGCGGTTCCGGCGGCGGCCGTCACCGGGCAGCGGGCGGCGGAGGCTCGGGCACCCGCGGCGCACGCGCCCGCAGCTGCCTTCTCCGTACAGCCCCCCGCGGCAGCCCAACCCCCCACCTGCTCCGACCCCAGCGGCGAAGGCTTTCCCATCGGGACCAGGATCCGGGGAGGGCCCGAGTCCTACGAGGCCGGGGGCGGCTACCGGCGCTGGTCCGTCGAGTTGGCCAACACCACCCGCGGTGTCTGCGGGAACATCCACCCGGTCGTCGTCATCGTCGACAAGGAGCGCGAGCTGCGGCCCCGGCAGGTCCAGTTGGACTTCCACGACGGCACGCGCTGGCGGCCCGTGGGGTTCGAGCGGACCGGCCGGGACGAGAACATCGGCGTCTTCGACGACGGATTCCCCGGGTTCAGGGTCAAGGCGGGGCGGACCCTCAGCGTCAAGGTGCGGCTCTCCTTCACCTCCGAGGCCCGCTCCGAGCGAGCCGTCATCTCCGCCGCGGTCGTCCAGCGCCGTGCCGACGACGGCGACTGGGTGGGCGAGTCCGAGGACTACCCGTTCGGCATCGGTGAGGGTGACGGCGACGGAGACAGCACCGGTGTCGACAGCGGCGAAACCGGTGCGGGCGACGCCACCGGCGCCGACGGCGGCAGCGACGGCGGCGGTGGCGGACGTGAGGGCTCCGACACCGGAGGGGCCTCGTACGCCGACGGAGCCGATGAACTCGCCGCCACCGGGCCCCGGGCCTTGCTCGGCGTCAGTGCCGTCGCCGGTGCGCTGTTCGCCGGGGGCTGGGCACTGGCCGTGGGCACCCGACGCTATCGGGCGGCCCGCAGGCGCTGAGCCCGCCGGCCGAACCCTGTGCCGCACCCCCGCCTTCTGGCGGCCCGCAGGCGCTGCCCCCACCCGCTGGACCCTGTGCCGCACCCCGGGTTGCCCGCAGGCGCTGAGCCCCGCCGGCCGAACCCTGTGCCGCACCCCCGCCTGGCGGCCCGCAGGCGCTGCCCCCACCCGCTGGACCCTGTGCCGCACCCCGGGTTGCCCGCAGGCGCTGAGCCCCGCCTGCCGGACCCTGCGCCGCCCGGCCGTCGCCGACGCGCTGTTCGCCGCGGGCTGGGTTCTCGCCGTGGGGGCCCGGCGCCTGCGGGCCGCCCGAAGGCGTTGAGCCCTGTCACCCCCCTGCGCTGAGCCCCGCCCGCAGGCGCCGAGCCCCGCCCGCAGGCGCCGAGCCCCGGCCCAAGGCGCCGAGACCCCCACCCCGCCCCCCGTTCACCTCCCAGTTCACGTCCGTCTGCGAACATCCCCGGGTGGACAACCCGAACCCCCCGCACCCTCCCGCCCACCTGCTCGACCAGGCCCCCGGCGCCCCCATCCGCTCCGGCATCCCCGAGCACGGGCGCATCCCGAAGTACTACGCGGTGAAGGCCCGAATCGCTGATCTGACCGAGGAGTTGGGGGACGGGCAGGCGCTGCCGACCGAGCGGGATCTCGCCGTCCGGTACGAGGTCGCCCGGGAGACCGTGCGGCAGGCGTTGCGTGAGCTGCTGCTCGAAGGGCGGTTGCGAAGGCAGGGGCGCGGGACCGTCGTCGCGGGGCCCAAGCTGGAGCAGCCGCTGTCCCTCGCGAGCTACACGGAAGGCGTACGCAGGCAGGGGCGTACCCCCGGGCGCAATCTCATCTCCCTCGATCAATTCCCCGCCCCCGCAGCCCTCGCCGCCGAGATCGGCGTCCGGCAGGGCGAGCCCGCCTGGCACATGGAACGCGTGCTGCTCGCTGACGACGAGCGGGTGGGCCTCGAGAGCACGTACGTCTCCGTGGCCCGAGTCCCCGCGCTCGACCGGGAGTTCGAGCCCGACTCGTCCTTCTACGCCTACCTCCGCGATCAGCTCGGCATCCCCTTCGGCGACGCCGACGAACGCATCGAGACCGTCCTCGCCACCCCCCGCGAGGCCCTCCTGATCGGCACCCCTCCCGCGCTGCCCATGCTGCTTATCCACCGTGTCTCGCGTGACACCTCCGGCCACCCCCTGGAGCGGGTCCGCACCCTCTACCGCGGCGACCGGTTCTCCTTCACCACGCATCTGGGCAGCAGCGGCGCCTGACATCCCCGCATCCCGTATGGGTGTGGATCCTCCTCGTCGGTAACGGAAAGGTAACGGGTCTGGGCCAAGCTTGGGTGGCCGTTCACCATCCCGTTGCCGACCGGCCCACGGCGGGTCACTCGTCCCCAGGAGCGTTGCCGCCGTGAGAGTCATCGTCGTAGGAGCCGGCGTGGTGGGAACCATGCACGCCTGGCACGCAGTGGAACGCGGCCACGAGGTCGTACAGATCGAGCGCGAGAGCGAGGCCCGCGGAGCGTCGCTGCGCAACTTCGGGCAGATATGGGTGAGCGGCCGCGCCGGGGGCGAGGAACTGGACACCGCCCTGCGGGCCCGCGAGCTGTGGGAGGAGATCGGCGCACGGGTGGAGGGCATCGGCTTCCGGGCCAACGGCTCCCTCACCCTCGTGCGCAACGAACGCGAGCGCGCGGTCGCCGAAGCCGCCCTGGCCCGCACCGACGCGTCGGCCCGCGGCTACAAGCTGCTCGGCGCCGACGAGGCCCGCGCCCTCAACCCGGCGCTGCGGGGCGAATTCATCGCCGGACTGTGGTGCGAACGGGACGCCGCCGTCGAGCCGCGCACCGCCCAACTCCGCCTGCGGGAAGCGTTGCTGCGGTCCCCCCGCTACACCTTCCTGCCCGGCCGCGAGGTCCGCGACGTCGTCGGCGAGAACGCGGTGCGGGACGACCACGGTGACGTGCACACCGGTGACGTCGTCGTGCTCGCCACCGGCGCCTGGCTCGGTGGCCTGGTGCGGGAGCTTGCCGGGCCCGACCTGCCCGTGCGCCGCGTGCGCCTGCAGATGATGCAGACGGAGCCCCTCGGCGAGGCGCTCACCACCTCGGTCGCCGACGCCGACAGCTTCCGCTACTACCCCGCGTACGCGTCCGACGCCCTCGACGCGCTCCACGCCGGACAGGCGCAGACGCCGACCGCCGCCGAGCACAAGATGCAGCTTCTGATGGTGCAGCGCGAGGACGGCGGCCTGACCATCGGCGACACCCACGAGTACGAGCACCCCTTCGCCTTCGACACCCTCGAGGACCCCTACGACCACTTGACCGCGGTCGTCGAGGGCTTCCTGGGCCGTCCGCTGCCGAAGATCAGGCGGCGCTGGGCCGGGGTGTACGCGCAGTGCGTCGACACGGCCCGTGTCGTGCACCGCCAGCAGGTCCGCGACGGCGTGTGGCTGGTCACCGGGCCCGGCGGGCGCGGCATGACGTGCTCGCCCGCGATCGCCGAGAAGACCGCCGACGAGTTGGGATGGTGAGGGAGTTGGACCACACGAAGAACGAGCGGTGCGGGCTTGTCGTCCTCGACATGGCCGGTACGACCGTCGCGGACGGCGGGCTCGTCGAGGAGGCGTTCTCCGCCGCCGCGCTGGAACTCGGCGTCGAGCCGGGCTCGGCCGACCACGCCGAGAAGCTGGACTACGTACGCGCCACCATGGGCGAGTCCAAGATCTCCGTCTTCCGGCACCTGTTCGGGGACGAAGCCCGCGCCCAGCAGGGCAACATGGCCTTCGAGAAGGCGTACGGGGAGCTCGTCGACGGTGGTCGTATCGCGCCGATCCCCGGGGCTCGGGAAGCCGTGGAGGACCTCAGGTCCGCCGGGCTGACCGTGGTGCTGACGACCGGCTTCGCCCGCGTCACGCAGGACGCCATCCTGGACGCGCTCGGCTGGCGGGACCTGGTCGAGCTGACCCTGTGCCCCGCCGACGCCGGCGGCCGTGGGCGGCCCTACCCGGACATGGTGCTCAGCGCCTTCCTGCGGACGGGGGCGGTGGAGGACGTCCGGCGGATCGCCGTCGTGGGCGACACGGCGTACGACATGCTCAGCGGCGTACGGTCCGGCGCCTCGGTGGTCGCCGGAGTACTGACGGGGGCGCACGACGCCGGGACGCTGCGGTCCGCGGGGGCCACCCATGTCCTGGGTTCCGTCGCCGAACTGCCCGCTGTGCTCGGGGGTGTCGGCGGATGAGCAGCGGCATCCGCTTCGACGGCGTCTCGGTCGCCTACGGCAGGAACACCGTGCTCGACTCGCTCGACCTGACCGTGGAGCCCGGCGAGGTCATGGCCCTGCTCGGCCCTTCGGGCTCGGGCAAGACGACCGCGCTGCGGGCCGTCGCCGGGTTCGTGCGGCCGGCGTCAGGACGGGTGTTCATCGGAGAGCGCGATGTCACCGGTCTGCCGCCGCATCAGCGGGGGATCGGGATGGTCGTCCAGCAGTACGCGCTGTTCCCGCACATGCGGGTCGCGGACAACGTCGCCTTCGGAATGAAGGCGCGGAAGGTCGCCAAGGCCGAGATTCCGGGGCGGGTCGCCGAGGCGCTGGACATGACGGGGATGGCCGCGTACGCCAAGCGGTTCCCCCGGGAGCTCTCCGGCGGGCAGCAGCAACGGGTCGCCATCGCGCGGGCGTTGGCCGTGCGGCCGGGAGTGCTTCTGCTCGACGAGCCGCTGTCCGCGCTCGACGCGCAGTTGCGGTCCGGGATGCTGGGCGAACTGGCGCGGCTGCACCGGGAGTTGCCCGACGTCTCGATTCTCTACGTCACCCATGACCAGGTGGAGGCCTTGACCCTGGCGGACCGGATCGCCGTCATGGACAAGGCCTGCCTCAAGGACTGCGGGACTCCGCAGGAGCTGTACCGGGCGCCTCGTACCGAGTTCACGGCTTCCTTCGTGGGGAACGCGAATCTGCTGCCGGTGCGGGTCGGTTCCGGCACCGTCTCGTTCGTCGGGACCGACCTGAAGGTCGATACGGGAGAGGTGGCCTCGGGCGTCGGCGCCACATTGTGCGTGCGGCCGCATCTGGTCGGTCTCGGGGACGGTCCCAACGCCCTTTCCGGCCGCGTCGCCGAGGTGCAGTGGCGGGGGGCCACCCATCGGTTGTACGTGGATGTCGGCGGGCAGCGGGTGAAGGCGGACCTCCGGGAGCTTCGGGACCCGCCGGGCATCGGCGACGAGGTCACGCTGCACTTCGCGCCCGAGGACGCGGTGCTGTTGGGCGCGGGAGTGGCTGATGCCTAGCCCCGGTGCACGCCTGGTCAGCGGTGATCCGGCAACGGGGGCCGCACCCGGCATTCCCCAAGCTCTCGGCTCCGCTCGAGCAGGGGAGGCCCCAATCGCCCCGCGCAACGCCCGCCCGCGGCAGAAGCGCCTCCCCGCCTTCGTCTGGGCCCTGCCCCCCGTCGCCCTCCTCGCCCTCTTCTTCCTCTACCCCCTCGCCCTCGTCGTCCAGCAGTCCCTCCAGCCCGACACCGGCGGGACCTCCCTGCAGCCCTACTCCGACGTCTTCGCCTCCGAAGCGTTCCGGGAGGCGCTCGGGACCACCGTGTGGCTGGCCGTCGGGTCCACGGTCGGGTGTCTCGTGCTCGGGTTCGCGCTCGCGCTGATCATCGCGTTCGTGCCGTTCCCGGGAGGGAAAGCCGTCGCCCGGTTCATCGACGTCTTTCTCTCCTTCCCGTCCTTCCTCATCACCCTTGCCCTGCTGTTCATCTACGGGACCAAGGGCATGGCCAACGGAATATGGACGGACGCGACCGGGGCCGCCGAAGGGCCGTTTCAGTTCCTCACCACCCCGTGGGGCGTGCTCCTCGCGGAAATCACGTACTTCACGCCCTTCGTGATGCGCCCGCTGCTCGCCGCGTTCTCGCAGATCGACACCGCGCAGCTGGAAGTGGCATCGAGCCTCGGGGCGAAGCCCGGCCGCATCGTCCGGCGGGTCATCCTGCCCGAGGCGCTGCCCGCCCTCGCCGCCGGCGGCAGCCTCGTACTCGTCATGTGTCTGAACGAATTCGGGATTGTCCTCTTCACCGGAGCGAAGGGGGTCACGACCCTTCCCATGCTCGTTTACAGCAAAGCGATCCTCGAATCCGACTATCCGGCGGCCTGTGTCGTCGCCGTGGTCAACATCGCGATCTCCGTGGGTCTCTACAGCCTTTACCGGGTGGTGAGCCGTCGTGTTGGTGCATAGCCGCAAGGGGAAATGGGCCACCTGGGCCCTGTTCCTCGTCTTCTTCCTGCCGCTCTTCGCGCTTCCGCTGCTCGTGATCCTGGCGGCGTCCTTCTCCTCGCACTGGTCCGGGGCTTTTCCCTCCGGGTTCACCACGGGGCACTACGAGTCCGCCATCCGCGGTGAATCGCTCCAGGCACTCACCACCAGCCTGGTCACCGCCGTCGGCGCCAGCCTGCTCGCGCTGACCGTCGGGTCCTGGGCCGCGCTCGCCGCGGCCTCGCTGAAGAAAGGGGGCAAGCGCCTCCTGGACACCCTCTTCATGCTGCCGGTCGCCGTGCCCTCCGTCGTCGTCGGGCTCGCGATCCTCGTGGCGTTCAGCAAACCGCCGATGATCCTCAACGGAACGCGCTGGATCGTGATCCTCGCGCACACCATTCTTGTCACCGCGTTCGCCCATCAGTCGGTCTCGGCTGCCATCGTCCGGCTCGACCCGGCGTACGAACAGGCCGCCGCCTCGCTCGGCGCCCGGCCCTCGTACGTCCTGTGGAAGGTGAAGCTGCCGCTCCTGCTGCCGTCGCTCAACGCGGCCGCGGGCCTCTGCTTCGCCCTCTCCATGGGCGAGTTGAGCGCCACGATGATGCTCTATCCGCCGGACTGGATGCCGCTGCCCGTGCGGATCTACGCGGCCACCGACCGCGGCTCCCTCTTCACCGGCGCCGCCGTCGCGGTGGTCCTGATGGCGGCCACGCTGCTCGTCCTCTTCGCCTTCTCCCGCATGCGCACCCGCGCCTCCTACCGCTGAAGTCCGCAAGCTCTCAAGGAGCACGAAACGTCATGTCACGCCTTACCCGAGTCCGACACGTCCGCACGCTCGCCGCCGTCTCCGGCAGCCTCGTCCTCGCCGCATCACTCACCGCGTGCGGCGGCGAATCCTCCGCGTCCGACGCGAAGGAGGTCACCGTCTACAGCGCCGACGGCCTCAAGGGCGAGAACGGCGACGGCTGGTACGACCAGGTCTTCAAGGACTTCGAGAAGAAGACCGGCATCAAGGTGAACTACGTGGAGGGCGGCTCCGGCGAGATGGTGCAGCGCGCCGTCCGCGAGAAGTCCAACACCCAGGCGGACGTGATCATCACCCTGCCGCCGTTCATCCAGCAGGCGGACGAGAAGGGGCTGCTCCAGGCCTACAAGCCCAAGGGGTCCGACCAGGTCGACGGCGCCCTCAAGGCCACCGACGGCAAGTGGACCTCCGTGGTGAACAACTACTTCGGCTTCATCTACAACAAGAAGGAGCTCGGCGGCTCCAAGGCGCCCAAGACGTGGGAGGACCTCACCGACCCCGCGTACAAGGACAAGGTCCAGTACTCCACGCCCGGCGTCGCGGGCGACGGAACCGCCGTGCTCATCAAGGCGATGCACGACTTCGGCGGCAAGAAGCCCGCCATGGACTACCTGAAGAAGCTGCAGACGAACAACGTCGGTCCTTCCGCCTCCACCGGCAAGCTCGCGCCCAAGGTCGACAAGGGCGAACTCCTCGCCGCGAACGGCGACGTCCAGATGAACTACGCCCAGTCCAAGGACATGCCGAACCTGGGCATCTGGTTCCCGGCCACGTCGAAGGACCCGGGCGGCAAGCCCACCACCTTCGCGCTGCCCTACGCGGCCGGACTGGTGAACAAGGCCCCGCACTCCGCCAACGCCAAGAAGTTCCTCGACTACCTGCTGACCCAGAAGGCCCAGCAGCAGGTCAGCGAGATCGGCGGCGGCTTCGCGGCACGCAAGGACATCAAGGCCACGGACGCCGACGCGGTCGCCCTCGACAAGATCGTCGACGGGGTCGAGATCTTCGAGCCGGACTGGGACGACATCTCGGAGAACCTCCGGACGTACGTGGAGGACTGGAAGTCGGCCACCGGCAGCTGAGTGGTACCCGGTGATCGACGGGGTCAAGATCACCACTTCCTGATTAGGGTGGGGGCGTCGGCACAGCGCTGTCCCGGCGCCCCAGCCAACCCGTACACCGCAGGAGTGCACCCCATGGCAGAGCGCAAGCCCATCGAATCGTGGCTCACCGACATGGACGGCGTGCTCATCCACGAGGGCGTTCCGATCCCCGGCGCTGACTCCTTCATCAAGAGGCTCCGTGAGTCCGGCAAGCCCTTCCTGGTCCTGACGAACAACTCCATCTACACCGCGCGCGACCTGCAGGCCCGGCTGAACCGCATGGGTCTCGAAGTGCCCGTCGAGAACATCTGGACCTCGGCCCTCGCCACCGCGAAGTTCCTGGACGACCAGCGCCCCGGCGGCACGGCGTACGTCATCGGCGAGGCGGGGCTCACCACCGCCCTGCACGACATCGGGTACGTCCTGACCGACCACGCCCCGGACTACGTGGTGCTCGGCGAAACCCGTACGTACTCCTTCGAGGCCATGACCAAGGCCGTCCGGCTGATCAACGGCGGGGCCCGCTTCATCTGCACGAACCCGGACGAGACCGGGCCCTCCATGGAAGGGCCGCTGCCCGCGACCGGGGCCGTCGCCGCGCTGATCACCAAGGCCACGGGCCGCAACCCCTACTTCGCCGGCAAGCCGAACCCTCTGATGATGCGCACCGGCCTGAACGCCATCGGGGCGCACTCCGAGACCAGCGCCATGATCGGCGACCGCATGGACACGGACATCCTCGCCGGTCTGGAGGCCGGCATGGAGACCTTCCTGGTCCTCACCGGTCTGACCTCCCGCAAGGACATCGACCAGCACCCCTTCCGCCCGTCCAACGTCGTGGACTCCATCGCTGACCTGGTAGAACGCGTGTGAGATCACCCGTTTGCCGCACACGGGAGGCGTGAGCCGAGAGCGCGCGTGAACCTCGATACAGGAGGTTCACGATGCGTAGAGGCTCACTCACCCTGCGTGGTATAGCCGGGGCCGCTGTCCTCGCCGCGCTCCCCCTTGCCGCTACGGCCCCCGCACACGCCCACGAAGAGGGCAAGGTGCACGCCACGGTCACGCCGGCCAGCGCCGCGTCCGGGGCCAAGGTCGAGATCAGCGTCACGGGTTGCGAGGGGACGACCGGATCCGCGGGGTCCGGGGCGTTCTCCGGCGACGCGAAGCTCACCGGCAGGGACGGCGGCAAGTACTCGCTGAACGGCTCCGCCACGCTGCGGGACGGCGTCAGCGGCACGTACGACGTGACCGTCGTCTGCGACGGCCACCCCCACCAGGGCGTCGGCACCGTGGAGGTCGTCAAGCACCGCACCGAGCCCGTCTCGCCGGTCCGCGCGGGCGGCGGCGGCACCGCGCAGCTCGCCGCGCACACCCAGGAGGCGGGCCCCGGAACCCGGCACGCCGTGATCGGCCTGGTGCTCGCCGGGGTGGCGGCGGTGGCCGTGGCGCTGCGCAGCGTGCGCCGGCGCCGCTCCGAGTGACGGGCGGGGGCCGGCATGTCGGGCCATGAGGGGTCGACGGGGCACGGGCGGTTCCTCACCGGGGTCGCCTGGGCGCTGGTGCTTGTCGGGCTCTGGCTGTGGGGCAGCGAGATCACCGACGTACGGGGCGGTGTCTCCGAGCCCACGAACGGTGACGTGGCCGCGGTCGGCCGACCGTTCGCCGTCGAACTCCCGGCCGCACACGAGCCGTTGGGCGCCGCCAGGCCGCAGCGCGTCGATGTTCCCTCGCTGAAGGTGCGGGCGCCCGTGATCACCCGGGGGCTCGACCAGGACGGTGCCATCGATCCGCCGCCCTTCGAGCAGGCGGACTCCGTCGGCTGGTACGGCGGCGGGACGCGCCCCGGAGCGGCGGGCACGTCCCTGTTCGTGGGCCACGTGGACACCGAGACGCGCCCCGCCGTCTTCTACGACCTCAGCGCGGTGCGTCCGGGCGAGAAGATCCTGGTGGCCCGGGACGACGGCTCGGTCGCCGAGTTCACGGTGGACGACGTCCAGGTCATCAGCCGGGACCGCTTCGACGCGAAGAAGGCGTACGGCCCCCACGAGGAGGGCCGCGCCGAACTCCGACTGATCACGTGCGGCGGCACGTTCGACCGGGCCACCAAGACGTACTCGGCGAACGTGGTGGTGTCCGCCTACCTCACCGGAGTGGGGCCGTAGGAGCAGCGAGGCGCGAGCGCACTCCCGCCGCGCTCGCGCCGTGCTGGCGCGGGCCTGGCTTCGGTGCAAGGACAACCCGGCCCGGTCGGCGGCCCGCTCCCCCCGGAGCCGTCGACCGGGCTGGTCCTCGACCGCGCGCGCACGAGCTGCGGGAGTAACCCGGCGCCGGCGCGGGAGGTTCGGTGGCCAACCCCGCAGTGCGGGATGGGCGATCAGGCCGGGGGCTTGGGCCGTTATGACGACTCTAGAACGGATGAGCGCCGGAGCCTAGGGGGGAATGACGCCAAGTCGTGCTGTGCTTTCTCTCTGTGATCACCGCAGGTGGCGGTGGTCCAGGTGGTGACCTTCAGGCAGGATGGGACCAACCGCCGCGCAGCGCCGCGTCATCGAGCGATCCCTTGATCACCTCGGTGGCGACCAGGTCCATGACCAGCCGTTCTCTGCGCGCGTACCGCCGCAGTGCGTCGAAGGCCTCGTCCACCCCGGTGTGCCAGCGCTCGGCCAGCATGCCTTTGGCCTGTTCGATGCGGATACGGCTGGTCAGAGCCCCCTGGAGCTGTGTGGCGAGCGTCCGGTACTCCGTGTAGGCACGGTGGTTGTGCAGGCCCACGGCCGCGGCGTCGGCGATCGCCTGCGCGAGCCCCAGCTCACCGTCGGCGCACGGACTCCAGGAAGTCGCCTCGGGCACGAAGACGTTGAGCGCCCCGAGCAGGGTCTCGCGCTGCCGCAGCGGAACCGCGTACGTCACCCCGATCCCGTGGCGTCGCGCCAGCGCGGTGAACTCCGGCCAGCGTGCGGCGGATTCGTCCGCCGTGAGGCGCACCGGCGGCACGGGAAGCCCCGTGCCGAGGCTCTCCACGCAGGGTCCGCCGTTCTGCTGGGCCCCGAGCAGGCCGAGCGCGAGGTCCCGGGGGTGCCCGCCCGCGGCGAACGAGGGCGAGCCCGAGCCGTCGAAGATGACGCCGGTGGCGGACGCGTCGAGCAGCTCCACGCAGTGACCAGCGACCCGGCCCAGGTAGCGCTCCGGGTCGAAGTCGTCGTCCAGCGTGTTCGCGGTCTCCACCAGAACGTGGGCCAGCCGTAGTTCAGAGGTGCGATCCCGCATGATCTCCTCCCCAGGAGCTCGGCCCCGCCCATTGCGCCTACCCCCGCGCGGCGAGCTGTAACAGGTCTCCAACAGGTCTTCGCAGCGGACGGGCGGGCCTCGTGAGCCGGGAACGCGTATGTCAGGATTGAGAATCGGACAGTGCACCCAAGGGGGAGTGGATGTACCACAAAGGCACCGGCCGCGGTCATCGGATCGCGGCCCGGGGGGTGAAGGCTGCGGCGGCGTTTGCGGGGGCTGCGCTGCTGCTGTCGGGGTGCTCCTCCGATGACGGCTCGGGCGAGGAGGAATCCTCGGGGCAGCCCGTCAAGCAGCAGCCCAAGAGCTCCGACCCGTACTGGGTCAACCCGGAGGGGAACGCGGCCAAGCAGGTCGCCGCGTACGAGAAGGACGACAAGAAGGACGACGCCGGGCTGATCCGGAAGATCGCCGAGCAGCCGGTCGCCGAATGGATCATCCCGGAGAACGCGGAGGATCAGGCGCGCGGCTTCACCGAGGCCGCCGAGAAGGCCGACAGGGACGCCCTGTTGGTCCTCTACAACATCCCGCACCGCGACTGCGGCCAGTACTCGGGCGGCGGCGCGGCCGACGGCAACGCGTACCGCACGTTCATCGACCAGGTCGCCAAGGGCATCGGCGACCGGAGGACCACGGTCATCCTGGAGCCGGACGCCGTGCTCCACATGGTCGACAACTGCACGCCGGAGGAGTTCCACGAGGAGCGTTACGACCTTCTCAAGGGCGCCATCGAGAAGCTCAAGTCCCTGAAGAACACCAAGGTGTACCTGGACGCGGGCAACGCGGGCTGGAAGAACCCGGACTCGCTCTGGGAGCCCCTGAAGTGGTCGGGCGTCGAGCGGGCCGACGGATTCTCGGTCAACGTCTCGAACTTCCAGACCACCGCGGCCAGCAAGGAGTTCGGCAAGAAGCTCTCCGCGAAGATCGGCAACAAGCCGTTCGTCATCGACACCGCGCGCAACGGCAACGGCCCGTACACCAAGGGCAAGGACACCTGGTGCAACCCGCCGGGCCGGGCGTTGGGCGAGGTGCCCACCACCAAGACCTCCGACCCGCTCGTCGACGCGTACCTCTGGATCAAGCGTCCCGGTGAGTCGGACGGCACGTGCCGGGGTGGCCCCAAGGCGGGGGAGTGGTGGCCCGAGTACGCGAAGGGCCTCGCGGAGGCGGCCAAGTAGGAGCGCCCCGTCAGGGGCGCGGGGAACTGCGCGCTCAGCGCGCGAAAAGCCGCAGTCGCATCTGCCAGGTATCCCGGCAGATGCGACTGCGGCTTTTCCGTGCGCGCCGGTCAGGGGATGTGCACCCACTGGGCCTTGCTCGGCGTGCCCTGGTCGTCCGTCACGAAGAGCATGTACCAGCCGGACTCGACCAGGCTCTTCTCCTTCGGGATCGTCACCGTGACGCCGCCCGCGGACTTCTTCAGGTCGAGTGCGACCGACGTCTGGTCGATGTCCGTGACGTGCGTCGACGCGCTCGGCCTGATCAGGCGGGCCGTCTTGATGGACGAGGCGTGCTGGGTCTTGAAGGTGCCCGACCCGCCGCGCCTGATCTCCTCGGGGCCGCCGGTGAGTGTGGGCTGCGAGCCCTGGTACAGGTACGGCGGGGTGTAGATCTCGATGCGCTGCTCGAACTCTCCGGGCTTGGTGTTGGCCTTGTCGGAGTAGAGCGAGTCGGAGCCGAAGAACATCACGCGGCCGTCGGGCAGCAGGATCGAGCCCGAGTGGTAGTTGCGGCCGACCTCCGGGTCCGCGACCCGCCGCATGTTGCCGGTCTTGGCGTCGTAGATCCGCGCCTGCTTGATGTTCGAGTCACCGCGGCCGCGGTAGTCCTCCGAGCCACCCGATATCAGCACCGTGTCGTCGGGCAGGGTCGAGGCCTGCGGGTAACGCGTGCCCTTCTCCAGCTCGGGGCCGTCCTCGAACTTCGGGTCGTCCTCCAGGAGGTCGACGATGCGCGTCTTCTTGCTGGACTTCTTGGACTCGCCGACACCGCCGCCGCCGACGACCATGTACTTCTGGTCCTGCGCGGGCGGCAGTTCGACCGTGTTGGAGGTCTCCAGGAGATTCGGGTCGCTCATCCCCGGGATCCCCTTCCAGCTGCCCTTCTTCTCCAGGTCCCAGGTGCCGGGCTTGCGGCCGACGTCATCGGGGCCGTAGCCCGCGTTCGAGCCCGAGTAGAAGAGCCTGCCGCTCTCCAGCTGGAAGACGGCGGGGTAGGTGGGGAACTGGCGGACCTGCTTGGTGTAGGTCCACTTCTTGGTCTTGGGGTCGTAGACCTCGTTCTTGCCCGGGACCAGCTGGCCGATCTCGTCGAGGCCGGAGAGGCTGAGCACCTTGCCGTCCGAGAGCGTGGTCAGCGTGGGGTACCAGCGGGCCTCGTTCATCGGGTCGACCTTGATGTACTTCTCGGCGACCGGGTCGAACTCGAAGGCGTCCTTGATCCCCTGGAAGTCCTTCTTGTCCAGGGCGAGCTTCTGCGCGATGCCGTACGTGTTGCGGGTGGCGGCGCCCTTGAGGCCCTGCACGCGGTAGTTGTCCTGCGTGCCGGTCTCGTGCTTCGTGCCGCTCTGCTGCGCCTCCACGTACACCCGGCCCAGGCCCGGTTCGTTGCGCACGAACGCGCCGGTCTGCTTGTCGAAGACCTTCTTGGCGCGCTCGACTACGACCGGGTCCTTGGAGACGAACGTCTTGCCGTTCTTCTTGCCGGTGAACTTCGTGCCCGCGGGCAGCGTGATCGGCTTGTCCGGGTCCTCGTTGTGCACCACCATCAGGCCGCCCGCCTTGGTGATGTCGCCCTTGAGCTTCTCGTAGCGCTGGGTGCCGCCGGCGATGAGGAGATTGCCGTTGGCGAGCTGGGTGTGGCCGGTGCAGAAGAGGTCGACCGGCGTCTTGATCTTCTTGATCGTGTTCTTGACCGGGTCCCACAGGCGGGTGTCGAACTTCTTGGCGTCGAAGTTCTTCTGGTTGTTGCCGGAGCCGGCGACCAGGAGGATCTTGCCGGTGTGCAGGAGCGCCGCGTGGATCGTGTTCTGGCGGTACTCCTCGGGGAAGTTCACGACCTGCCAGTGGCCGTTGTCGGCCTTGTACTCCGGCTTGTTGATCTTGTAGTCGTGGTACTTCTCCGAACCCACGCGCCACAGCCACGGGCCGTTCATCCCGGCCAGCGCTATGACCACCGCCGCGCCTATCGCTATGCGGCGGGCGCGGCGGCGGCTGGAGCGGTCCTTCATTTCTTACGTCCCCCAAGGGCGATCTGCATGGTCTGGTCGGTCGCTGCCCAGCTGGGCTTCTGCTGCGGCGCGTGCGGCGCGTGCGGCGGCTGGTGTGCCTGTGGCAGCTCCGCCGTGGTGTCCCGCTGCTGCGGCACCATCGGGTCCCCGTCGCCCGAAGGCGGCCCCGAAGGCCCGGCACCGTGCCGGGACTTGCGCTTCTTCTTGTCCTGGCGCATGCCCCACCGCCAGGCGAAGATCGGCGCGGCCGTGATCAGCAGGGCGAACGTGGCCCAGATGATCATCGCCGGGTGGACGTGGTCGAACACGAACGCGGCGGCCATCGAGCCGGCGAAGACCAGGATGAAGAACAGGTGGATGCGGAACGTGCCGAACAGGGTGTCCGGGCTCGCCGAGTCGCCCTTGGGGGTCACCACGAACTTGCTCTTGCGGCGCAGCGCGGCGTCGAGCAGGGAGCGTGCGTAGACCGGCGCGGAGAGGGCCGACATCACCATGCCCGCGATACCGCCGGAGCCCTCGGGCTCGTGCGGCGAGACGTTGTGGCGGCGGTTCCAGATGTAGAGGCCGATCTGCAGCGCCGACGCGTTGCCGTACAGCATCAGCCAGATCGTCGGGTCGATGTTCACGCCCGATGCGCCCATGCCGAGGAACAGCGCGCAGGAGAGCGCGGCCAGGATCCAGTTCATGGCGGACATCGGGTAGAAGATGACCATCATCGTGTAGTTGAAGAGCCGGCCGGGCGGCAGCGAGAACGGCGCCTTCCAGAACTGCTTCAGGATGGTCTCGTACGTCCCTCGCGACCAGCGCAGCTGCTGCGTGAAGAAGTCCGTCCAGGCGTTGGGGCCCTCACCGACCGCGAGCACGTCCGGGGTGTAGACCGACTTCCACTTCTTGCCGGTCCTCGGGTTCGTGGCGCGGTGGATCTCGAAGCCGGTCGCCATGTCCTCGGTGATCGAGTCGTACAGACCACCGATCTGCTTCAGGGCGCTGATGCGTACGGCGTTGCTCGTGCCGACGAACATGGGGGAGCCGTACGCGTTGCCCGCGCGCTGGATCAGCGCGTGGAAGAGGAACTGCTGGGACTCGGCGGCCTTGGTGATGAAGTTGTCGTAGTTGCCGTAGACCTGCGGGCCGATGACGAAGCCGACGTTCTCGTCGCGGAAGAAGCCGAGCATCCGCTCGAGGTAGTTCGGCATCGGGACGTGGTCGGTGTCGACCGATGCGAAGTAGTCGTAGTCGTCGCCGTGCGCGTCCAGCCAGGCGTTGTAGTTGCCGTGCTTGGTCTTGGCGCGGTGCGGGCCCTTGCTCATGTTCCACTTCGCGATGCCCTTGCGGGAGAAGTGGTGCACGCCGAGCCGTTGGCAGACCTCCTTGACGGCGGGGTCGTCGCCCTCGTCGAGGAGCCAGACGTGCATGAGACCGCGGTGGCGGATCTTGACGGCCGCCTCCAGTGTCTTCGTCACCATCTCCAACGGCTCCTTGCCGGGCACGAAGGAGGTGAGGAAGGCGACACGGGTGCCGGTCTCGGGCACCACGGGTATCGGGTCACGGGCTACGAGCGTGGCGTGCGCGTTCGACAGCACGTTCATGCAGCGGAAGAACTCGATCAGGCCGATGGATATGAGCATGATGACGTCGAGCGTCGGCAGCCAGTCGTTCGCGACGTAGTCACGCTTCGTCCAGTGCGTCGGCTGCAGCAGCCAGGCGAGCAGCACGAGGGAGAGCAGCGGCGCGGCTCCCAGCATCAGCGCGGCTCTGATCCGGTGCGGCTCCTGCGACAGCAGGGAGCGGTACTGCACCTTGTACGGCTTGGTCGGGTCCGGCTGCGTGAGCGGCCCCGCGAGACGGCTGTAGTGCTCGTAGTCGTATCGCGGCAAGGCCTTCTTGATACGTCGGAACCCGCCCGTCCGGTGCGACGGCACCCGCAGTTGGGTCGTCTCTGACGGGTCGTTCGGCCGGGCGCCCGTCGGCGTCGACGTCATGAGTCATCCCCCCGCACGCGGTCGCCCGCGTGTTCGTTGGTCGTTCCGTCCGACTCGGTCCCCCGACCTTCACGGACGCATCAGTGGCAGGCCACCGTCCCCTTAGACATGGAACAGCTACCTTCCGGTTGCATGATGCCCCCCTCGGCATCGAATCGTGAAAGGGACCCCCGTCCCTCACCCCGCGGGCCTCGGTCGGCCGGGCCCCCCAACTGCCCGGCACCGCCAGCCTCATGAGAGCCAAAGGCTCCAGCACAAGGTTCTACGCCCCTAGCCTTGATCGCAAGAGCGAAACAAGGGGTTTACCGGTCATACGAGGGATTCGAGTTGCCTGCTGAGACAGGAGCGCTCAATCGCGTTCGAATATTACCGAAGTGTTCCCGTATCGCCCGCTCGGCCCGGAGTACATCGCCGGACCGGACCGCGTCGAGGATCTCCCGGTGCTGGCGGCACGTGACCTTGGGATCGTGCGGAACGTCGACCAGATCGGTGCGTACCTTGTGGAAGGCGTCCCAGAACGCCTCCAGAACCTCGCCGAGCAGCGGATTGCGCAGGCAGCGGTAGAGAGTGGCGTGAAACGCGCGGTCGGTTTCGGTGTGCACCACGCCCGGCTGACCGCTCCGGCCGTCGTTCTCCGCCGCCTCGCTGTCCATCCGGTCCACGAGTGCGTCGAGCGCGGCCAGATCCGCGGCCGGTATACGGCCCGCCAGGCGCGCGATGAGTCCGGTCTCCACGGCCTCCCGCAGCTCCAGGAGCTGGAGCAGGCTGTCCTCGCCGCGGTAGTGGCCGGCCACCGTCCGGAAGGTGAGGCCCTCGATCATCGGAGCCATCGACATGGGCCCGACATACGTGCCGAAACCGTGTCGGATCTCCACGATGCCCATCGCCTGCAGCGCCTTCAGGGCTTCTCGCACGGAGTTCCGACTGACGCCGAGACGTTCCATCAGTTCGGGCTCGGTGGGCAGGGAGGCGCCCGAGGGCAGCCGCTGGTCGATGATGAGCTTTTTGATCCGCTCCTGGATGTCGCGCGCCATGGCGCAACGGTAGCGGTACGGACACGGGTCTCGACCCGGCGCGGAAGACGTGTGTTCACCGGGCGCAGGAACCACGAAAGCCCCCCGCGTGAACGGAGGGCTTTCGCTGTCTGTGCGCCGCCAGGGACTCGAACCCCGGACCCGCTGATTAAGAGTCAGCTGCTCTAACCAACTGAGCTAGCGGCGCCTGCTGACCTGGAGAACTCTACCGGATGCCGACGGGTGCTCCGGACCATCCGCGAGCTCGCGGGGGCCCGGGACGGCATTGCGTCGGGCCGCGGGCGGGCTTTGCCAGGGGCGGGGTCCGAGAGGCCGTGGGCGGTGAATGCGCGGGGACTCCATCATTCGGACCGTCAACATGCGATATCACCGGACAGTTGAGAAGCTGACGACTGTGCAGATGCGACGCAGGCATTCTTTCCTGGAGTGTGAGGGGAATCGCATGGAGGGAGCTCCGGTATTCGAGGAATTCGAGCCCGAGAGCGACTGCGATTGCCCCGGATGTATTCACCGGCGACGAGCCATGACCCACGCACTCCCCGTACGGCAGGGCGGCCACCCGGCGGCGCACGGCGCGCGCCGCGCCCTGGTCGTCGCCGCGGCCGCGGGCACCGTGCTCGGCGGTGGCCAGGTCCTTCCGGCGGTGGCGGCACCCGGCGCCGGGCATCACCCGGCGGGGCCGCCGGGCACGGTTCCGGTGATCCCGCCGGACGACGACCCGGGCGCCGGGCCCGGACCCGGCAGCCCGCAGGGCGGCAGGAGCGCGCTGCACGGAGTGCCGGGCAGGCCGGGTTCGCCGGGCCCGTCGGCGTCGGCGGCGCGGAACACGACGCGGGCCGAGATCCTCGCCCGCGCCCAGAAGTGGGTCGCGGCGAAGGTGCCGTACAACATGGGCAAGTACTGGTCCGACGGCTACCGGCAGGACTGCTCGGGCTATGTCTCGATGGCCTGGAATCTCGGCCGCAACGAATGGACGGGCAGCCTCGCCCGGTACTCGGTGCGTATTACGAAGACCCAGCTTCAGCCCGGCGACATCCTTCTCTTCCATAATCCGGCGAACCCCGAGAAGGGCTCGCACGTCACCATTTTCGGCGGCTGGGCGAACGCGGCGCACACGCATTACGTCGCGTACGAACAGACCCGCCCGCACACCCGCAAGCAGACGACTCCCTATGCCTATTGGAGCAATGCGACCCGCTATCTGGCGTATCGCTACAAAGGGGTCACGAGCGGCACCCCGGGCGGCTCGGGTCCTGGCACGGGGACGCGCTACCCCGGGGCGGGGTCCTTCGGTCCGGGCGCCGACAACCAGTACGTCACCCAGCTGGGCAAGGCATTGGTCGCGCGGGGCGGCGCCCGGTTCTACACGACGGGGCCGGGCCCGCACTGGAGCGACGCGGACCGCCGGGCCACGCAGGCGTTCCAGCGGGCGCAGGGCTGGACCGGCCGTGACGCGGACGGCCTGCCGGGCCCCGCGACCTGGTCGTACCTGGTGACGGGCAAGGGCCGGGACATCCCACGCGCCGGGTCGGGTGGCACCCAGGGCGCTGCGCCGGCGTACCCAGGCAGGGGCGTGTTCCGTCCCGGCCAGTCCAGCCCCGCGATCGAGCAGCTCGGCAGGCAGCTGGTGAAGAAGGGCTTCGGCAGGCACTACGCGCGGGGCCCCGGCCCCCAGTGGAGCGAGAGCGACCGCCGCAACGTCGAGGCGTTCCAGCGGGCCCAGGGCTGGCGGGGCGCGGCAGCGGACGGCTATCCGGGCCCCGAGACCTGGCGGCGGCTGTTCACGTGAGCAGAAAGGTGACCGGGTCAGGGGTGTGACCGGGTCGCGGGTGTGACCGGGTCAGAGATGTGACCGAGTCACGTATGAGACCGGGGCACGGGACGGTGCCGGGGCGCAGAGGTGACCGGCGAGCAGATGTGACCGGGAAGCAGATGTGACCGGGGCACGGATGACATGCAGGCACGTATGAGATCGAGGCACGTATGAGCCGGAGGCAAGGATGAGTGCGACAGCGGCATCACGGTCACAGACCCCCCAGCCCGAGGAGCCGCAGACCGCCGGCGCCCCGGACACGACCGCCCGCTCCCCGCGCCTGATCCACAGCGAGGCCACCACCGAGATCCCCATCCATCTGCTCTTCCGCGACGACCCCGCCGACCCCGGGGTGGCCCTGGCGCCCGCCGTGGTGCGGCGTCGCCAAGGAACAGGGGAGCAGCCGCGCGCCAACCGTCGGCCCCCGGCCCCGGCGGTGTCGGCAGGGGCGAGGGCGGTGCGGCCCCTGCCCGTGGTCGACCCCGACCTCGGCGAGCGGTCCGCATGCGTTCTGCCCGGCGCGGTCGGGGTGCTCGGCGGCACCGCGGGAGCGGCCGGGTGCGCGGCCGCGCTGTGGTGGGCGGGGGTGCTGCCCGAGCCGGTGGCGCAGGCGGCCGGACTGTTCGGGGTGGAGGGGCCCGGCGGTCACGCCGCGTACGCCGGGCTCGGCCTCGCGCAGTGGGCCTCGCTCGCCGGTTCGGGCGCCCTCGCGCTGTTCGGGTTCGGGGGCCTCGCCCGGGGCCGGGTCGGTACGGCGTGGGTGCTCACCCTCTTCGGGCGCTACCGCGGCAGCGTCCGCCGTACCGGCCTGATGTGGGTCAATCCGCTCCTGCTGCGCCGCCGCGTCGACGTACGCCTGCGGCACTGGCGCAGCGAACCGATGCCCGCGGTGGACCGGGGCGGGGTCGCGCTGCGGGTCGTCGTCCTCGTGGTGTGGCGGGTCAAGGACGCGGCGCGGGCGACGCTCGGCGTCGCCGACCACCAGGAGTATCTGCGCGAGTGCGTCGAGGCGGCGACGGCCCGCGTCCTGTCGCGGCTGCCCGCCGACGCCTTCCACGACGACACCGCGACCCTGCGCGACGCGGACGCGGTGGGCGACGCGCTGACCCGGATGCTCGTGGCGGAGGCCGAGCCGGTCGGCATCGAGATCTTCTCGGCCCAGCCGACCCGCATCGAGTACGCCCCCGAGATCGCCGACACCATGCGCCTGCGCCGGGTCGCCGCCCTGGACGCACGGCACCGCGACAGCGTGCTCACCTCGGTGGTGGACTCCGTCGAGGACACGGTGACCCGGCTGACCACCCGGGGCCTGGTCGAGCTCGACGACTACGAGCGCAAGGCCTTGGTCAAGGACCTCACGGTGGCGTTCTATACGGGGCATGGAGAACGCTGACCCCACCCCCACCTTCGCCACCGCTCCCACCCCCGCCACCGCTCCCACCCTTCGCGCCCTGGCCAAGGACGCCCGGCAGCTGGCCGCCGACCGGCCCCGCACCCTCCTCGGGATCGCGGGGCCGCCCGGCGCGGGCAAGTCGACGTTCGCGCGTGCCCTGGTGGAGGAGATCGGCGAGGGGGCCGCGTATCTCCCGCTCGACGGGTTCCACCTCTCCAACGACCAGTTGGAGCGCCTCTCCCTCACCTCGCGCAAGGGTTCGGAGCCGAGCTTCGACGTCCGGGGGTACGTCGCGCTCCTCGCCCGGGTCCTCGATGACCCGGGCCACGACATCTACGTACCCGACTACGACCGCACCCTCCACGAACCGGTGGCCGCCCGGCACCGCGTCCCGCCGACCGCCCGGATCGTGGTCACCGAGGGGAACTATCTGGCCTGCGATCTGCCCGGCTGGCGCGACGCGCGGGACCTGATGGGGGAGTGCTGGTATGTGGCGGCACCTGCGGAGGTACGTCAACAGCGCCTGATCGACAGGCAGTTGGCGGGCGACCGGTCGGCCGACGGGGCGGCGGCGTGGGTGGCGACGAACGACGCCCCGAACGGTGATCTCGTCGAGACGTCGCGCCACCGCTGCGATCGGATCGTCTCCACTATTGGTATGGACATGTTCAACTACCGCCCATAATCTGGGCTTGGTCTAGACCGCAGTACTCACTGCATCCCACTGCACCCGCAGTGCCGCAGCGCGCGCACGGCTCACGGAACCCCCACGTTTCCCCTGGAGCGGCAGCATGCGAAACAAGAAGATGTACGCGGCCATGCTCGGCGCCACCACGTTCGGGGCCCTCGCGCTCTCGTCCGGTGGCGCGAGCGGTCACGGCTACACCGACCTGCCGGCCAGCCGCCAGATCAACTGTGCCAACGGCACGGTGAGCGGCTGCGGTTCCATCCAGTACGAACCCCAGAGCGTCGAGGGCCCCAAGGGCTTCCCGGCGTCCGGTCCCGCCGACGGCAAGATCTGTTCGGCCGGCGTCAGCGGCTTCGACTCGCTCAACCAGCCGAAGGCGCCGGGCGGCGGAGCCTGGCCGACGACCAGTGTCAGCGCAGGACAGAACTACAGCTTCCGCTGGCAGTTCACGGCACGTCACCGCACCACCGACTTCAAGTACTACATAACCAAGCAGGGTTGGGACGAGAGCAAGCCGGTCACGCGGGCCGCCCTCGAGACGACCCCGTTCCTCAACGTCCCCTACAACGGTCAGCAGCCGCCCGCCACGCTCTCGCACTCCGGGACGATTCCCGGCGGCAGGAGCGGACACCACGTGATCGTCGCGGTGTGGACGGTCCACGACACGGCGAACGCGTTCTACGCCTGCTCGGACGTCAAGTTCTGAGCAGGACTTGAGGCTCTGGCGCACTCCCCACGGGTAGGTTCCGCGTACGTCGTCCCTGACCAGGACGGCGTACGCGGGGCAGTACCGGCGACAACCATCGGGGGATGCAGTGGAGTTCATGTTCTATGCCGTGCCGACGTTGATGTGCGTCATGGTGGTCGCGACGGCGGTCATGGTGACCAAGCGCTACCTGCAGGTGCGGCAGGCGTGGTCGAGCGGCCTGACGGCACAGGCGCGCTGCCTGCGCACGTACACCACGACGAGCCGCCACAGCGACAGCAACCGCATCAGCACCACGCTGCATCACGTCTATGAGTTCACTCCGCTCGCGGGCCGCCCCGTACGGTTCGAGGAGGAGGACGGCGCCGCGACGACCCTCGAGGGCGACTTCGTCACCGTGTACTACGCGGCGGAGCACCCCGAGCGGGCGACGGCGCACGCGCCGAGCCCCGCCAAGGGGGCGGCGGCCATGATCGGCGTGCTCTGCTTCCTCGGCGTCGTGCTGGCCTTCTGCGTCGCCTTCATGGTGACGGCGCACGACATGTTCGGTCTGGCTGACACGCTCGACTCCGGCGACGGCTTCGAGTCGGACGACGGCTTCGAGCCGGACCTGCCGTAATCCTCCCTCGCGGGACTCCTCATCTGACGGGCCATCAATTATGGTGCGCGGCCATGGAGTCCACCGGGAGTACCGTCGCGGAGCTCGTGCGGGCGCGGTGGGGCGATCACCGCCCCGGGCTGCGCTTCGAGCACCAGGAGCTCACCCACCACCAGGTCGCGGCGGGCGCGGCGGCGAGAGCGGCACTCCTCGCCGACCTGCTGCCCAGAGGGGCCGAGCCGCACGTCGGCGTCCTGCTCGACAACACCCCGGAGTACCCCCTGTGGCTGAGCGCGGCGGCGCTCGCGGGAGCGGCGGTGGCGGGCATCAACCCCACGCGCAGGGGCGCGGAACTGGCCCGCGACATCGTGCACACCGACTGCCGCGTCCTGATCACGCAACGGGCGCACCTCGCGCTCCTGGACGGCCTCGCGCTGCCGGGCGTGCGCATCCTGGTGACGGACACGGATGCGTACGGGGAGCTGCTGGCCCCTTATGCGGACGCGCGCCCCGAGGTGTCGCGGGCGGCGACCCCGTCGAGCCGGATGCTGCTCTACTTCACCTCCGGGTCGACGGGCGCGCCCAAGGCCGCGATCTGCACCCAGGGTCGCCTCGCGGCGGCGGGGCAGTCCCTGGCCGGCCACTTCCGGCTCGGCCCGGAGGGCGTCCACTACATCTGCATGCCCATGTTCCACGGCAACGCGGTGATCGCGGACTGGGCGCCCGCGCTGGCGGCCGGGGCGGGGGTGGCGCTGCGGCGGCGCTTCTCGGCCTCGGCCTTCCTGGACGACGTACGGGCGTACGGGGCGACGTACTTCACGTACGTGGGCCGGGCGGTGCAGTACATCCTGGCCACGCCCGATCGCCCCGACGACACGGAGAACCCCCTCCTGATGGGGTTCGGTACGGAGGCCGGGGCGGTGGACGCGGCACGCTTCGAGAAGAGGTTCGGGGTGCGGCTCGTCGAGGGGTACGGGTCTTCGGAGGGCGGCGCGGCGATCCAGCGGGCGCCGGGCGCCCCGGCCGGGGCGATCGGGCGGGCGGCGCCGGGGGACGACTTGGCGGTGGTGGATCCGGGGACGCGGGAGGAGTGCCCGCCCGCTGTCTTCGCGGCGGACGGCAGGCTGCTGAACGGGGAGGCAGCGATAGGGGAGCTGGTGAACAAGGGGCGGACGCCGTTCGAGGGGTACTGGCGCAACTCCGAGGCGGACGCGGCGCGGCTCCGGGACGGCTGGTACTGGACGGGGGATCTCTTCTACCGGGACGCGGAGGGGTTCCTCTACTTCGCGGGGCGCACGGACGACAGGCTCCGCGTGGACAGCGAGAACCTGGCGGCGGCGATGATCGAGAACATCCTCGCGCGGTGGGAGGCGGCTGCGGCGGTCGCCGTGTACGCGGTGCCTGATCCGGTCTCGGGGGACCAGGTGATGGCGGCGGTCGCTCCGCGGCCGGGGGCAGACTTCGATCACTTGGCCTTCGCCGAGTTCCTGCTGGCGCAGGAGGACCTGGGCACGAAGATGGCGCCCCGCTTCGTACGGGTGGTGCGGCGGATGCCCGTCACCGCGACCAACAAGGTGGCGCGGGCCGCCTTGCGGGGGGAGGGGTTCCGCTGCGGGGATCCCGTGTGGTGGCGTCCCGATCCCGGGGCGGGGACCTACCACCGCCTTACGCCGACGGCCATGGCCGACCTGTTGGCCCAGTACCGGGCCCAGGACCGCGAGGGGCTGCTGTCGGGCTGAGCCCTGCTTTTCCTCGGGCGCGCGGGCCTCTTTCGCCCACCGCCAGTTCACCCCGTAGCCACCCCTGGACGACCGAGCTCTCCCGTCCGCCCGCCGCATTGCCCCGCAGCGACCGGCGATGGTCCAGCCCCGCCCGCCCGAGCCGCGCCCCGCCCCGCCCCGCCCCGCAGTTCCGCATACCGTGGCCCCATGGCCGGGGAAAGTGTGTGGGCGGGGCTTCGGGGGCGGGGCTATCTGGGGAGCAGTGCGCCCTGGAGGGGCGTGGCGTACCTCGTGGGCGGGGTGCTGTTGGGGGCCTTGGTCCTCGTCGGCGGGGTGGTCGCCCTCGTGCTCGGCGCTGCCCTCGCTCTCGTTCTCGTAGGGCTTCCCCTCCTCCCTCTCCTTGCCCTCACCGGCATCCCCGTCGCCGCCTTGGAGCGCCGCCGCCTCCGTCTCGTCGACCCCGCTTCCCCTGCCCCCACGCCCCACCGCACCCCTGAAGCCCCCGGAGTCCCCGCCTGGTTCAAGCTGCGCGTCAAGGAGCAGGCCACCTGGCGCGAGCTCGCGTACGCCGCCCTGCTCGCCCTGGTTCTGTGGCCCCTCGATCTCCTCGTGCTCGCCTGCACCGTCGGCGCCCCCGCCGTCCTCATCGCCGTACCCGCCCAACTCGCCCTGGACGGCGGCGAGATCCGCGCCGCCAAGCTCTGGCTGGTCAGCGACTACCCGCACGCCTTCGCCGTGGCGCTGCTCGGGCTCGTCCTCCTCGTCCCGCTGCTCTACCCCCTCGGCGCCTACGCCTCCGCCCGCGCCGCCCTCGCCCGCCTCCTCCTCGCGCCCCGCGAGGCCGAGCTGGCCACCCAGCTGGAGCAGGTGACGCGTTCCCGGGCACGCCTCGTCGACGCCTTCGAGGCCGAACGGCGGCGGATCGAGCGGGACTTGCACGACGGTGCCCAGCAGCGACTCGTCGCGCTGACCATGACCCTGGGCCTCGCCAGACTCGACGCCGCTCCCGGCACCCCCCTCGCGGCCCAGCTCGCCACGGCACACGACGAGGCGGGCAACGTCCTCACCGAACTGCGCGAACTCATCCGCGGCATCCACCCCCAGGTCCTCGCCGACTACGGTCTCGCCGCCGCCGTCGAGGACGCCGCCGACCGCTCGCCGATCCCCGTGGACACCGACCTGGACCTGCCCCGCCTCCCCGAACCCGTCGAATCCGCCGGGTACTTCGCCACCCGCGAGGCCCTCACCAACATCGCCCGGCACAGCAACGCGAACCGCGCGCACATCAGGGCCCGCCATGAGCGAGAGGTCCTGCGCATCGACGTGCGCGACGAGGGCGACGGGGGCGCGGACCCCGCCCGAGGCACCGGCCTGACCGGCCTGGCGGACCGGATCGCGGTGCTCGATGGCACACTGACGGTCACCAGCCCGCCGGGCGGTCCGACCGTACTGTCCGTGGAGATCCCGTGCCGAGCCCAGCACCCGTCCAGCGCCCCGCACTGAGAATCGTCGTCGCCGAGGACAGCGTGCTGCTGCGCGAGGGACTCATCGGCCTGCTCACCCGCTTCGGCCACGAGGTGCCTGCCGCGCTCGGGGACGCCGAAGGGCTGAGCGCGGCCGTCGACGCGCACGAACCGGACCTCGTCCTCACCGACGTACGCATGCCGCCCGGCTTCCAGGACGAGGGGCTGCGTGCCGCCCTCGCCCTGCGGGCGCGGCGGCCGAAGCTGCCGGTGCTCGTGCTCAGCCAGTACGTGCAACGCTCCTACGCCGCCGAGCTCCTGGACACCGGGGACGGCACCGGCGTCGGCTATCTGCTCAAGGACCGCGTCGGCCAGGTCGAGCAGTTCGCCGACGCGGTGACGCGGGTCGCGGACGGCGGCACGGTCGTGGACCCGGAGGTCGTACGGCAGCTGATCAGGCGCCGCCGCGACCCCCTCGAACAGCTCACGCCGCGCGAGCGCGAGGTGCTCGGCCTGGTGGCCGAGGGCAGGTCGAACGCGTCGATCGCCGCCGAACTCGTCGTCAGCGAGGCCGCGGTGGGCAAACACATCGGCAACATCCTCGGCAAGCTGGACCTGCCCCCGGGGGACGGAACGCACCGCAGGGTCCTCGCGGTCCTGGCGTACCTGCGCTCCTGAGCCGGGAAAGCGTGCACAGGCCACCGGTCGGGTCGATTACGATCCTGAACCATGAGCACGTCAGACCAGACACGGGCCGGCCTCACGCCGCGCCAGGCCCGGCACATACGGATCGCCGCGGCCTCGGTGCTGATGGCCGCGGCGGCCGTGGTGCTCGCCGTACGTCTGGCGAGCCGGTCGTCCGTCCTGGTCGTGGGGGTGTACGGGCTGCTGCTCGTGCTCTGCGGCCTGGTGATCGAACTCAGCAGGCGCGGCCGGACCCGGCTCGGCAGCTATCTCCTCGCCGTCGGTCTGGTGGCCGCCCTGGTCATGGACTGGGTGGTCCTTGCCTGACCGGCACGACCGGTGGCGGGACCGCGGCCATGGTCTCCTCGCGGAGCCCGTACCGCCGATGCAGCTCACGCATCCGGCGCGGCGCCCACCACGCACGGCGGCCGAGGAGCGTCATCGTCGCGGGGACGAGGAACATCCGCACCAGCGTCGCGTCGATGAGCACCGCGAGCGTCAGGCCGAGGCCGATCTGCAGGATCGGTGAGAAGCCGCCGGTCATGAAGCCGCCGAAGACGATCGCGAGCAGCAGCGCCGCACAGCTGACGACACGGCCCGAGCGGCGCAGCCCTTCGACGGTGGCGGCACGGTGGTCACCGGTCTCCAGCCACGTCTCCCGCATCCGGGACAGGATGAACAGCTCGTAGTCCATCGCGAGCCCGAACGCGATCGCGATGATCAGTGGCGGCGCGGTCAGACTCAGCGCCCCGAGACCCTCACCGCCGAGCAGCCCCGCGAGATGCCCGTCCTGGAACACCCACACCACGACGCCGAGGGCGGCGCCCAGGCTGAGCAGGGTGGTGGCGAGCGTACGCAGCGGGAGCAACAGCGATCCCGTGAAGGCGAAGAGCAGGGCGAACAGGGCGGCCAGGACGGTGAGTACGGCCCAGGGGGCGCGCTCGGCGAGCATCGAGCGGAAGTCGACGAGGCTCGCGGCGTTGCCGGTGACCTGGACCGGCTCGTCACCCCGGAGGTCGCGGACCTGCTCCACGAGCCGCGTGGCGGTGGGACCGTCGACCGAACCGGACGGGGTCAGTTCGAGCAGGACCGTGCCGTCGGAGAGCCGCTCGCTGTCGGCCGTCCTGATCCCGGGCAGGGCCCGGATCTTGTCCTCGCGGTCGGGGTCGGCGCCCGGCCCGACGAGCACCTGGACGGGGTCGGTGTCCGTTCCCGCCGGGTAGTGCTCGCGCACGGTCTCGTACAGCTGCCGCGCCTCGGTGTCGTGCGGGAGCTGCCGTGCGTCGCCGATGTTGATCCGCATCCCGAGGGCGGGCAGGGCGAGGAAGGTGAGGACGGCCACGACAGTGGCGGTCACGGCCACCGGGCGCCGGGCGGAGAACAGGGCGAGGCGGGCGAAGAAGGCACCGGGCTCGGGTGCGGCCCCCGCCCTGGCCCCGCGCCGCCAAGTCAGCAGCCGAGCGCGTGACTTCGTGCCCGAAGGCACGATCTTCCCGCCGAACAGGGCGAGCAGCGCGGGCAGCAGCGTCAGCGCCGCCAGCATGTCGACCACGACCACCGCGCCGGCCGCGAGGCCCATGCTGCGCAGGAACGGGCTGGGGAACCAGACGAGCCCCGACAGGCTGATGGCCACCGTCAGACCGGAGAACAGGACGGTGCGCCCGGCGTTGGCGACGGTCGTGTGCACGGCCCGCGCCACGTCGTCCGTCCTGGCTCGCTCCTCCCGGAAGCGGATCACCATCAGGAGCGCGTAGTCGACGGCGAGGCCGAGACCCAGCATGGTGACGATCTGGACGGCGTAGACGGAGATCTCGGTGAACTGGCTGAAGCCGTAGAGGGTCAGGAAGGCGCCGGCCACACCGCTCACGGTGACCAGGAGGGGGAGACCGGCGGCCCGCAGCCCGCCGAAGATGAGCAGCAGGACGATCAGCACGGCGGGCAGGGTGATCAACTCGGCCTGGGCCACGTCCTCCTGTGCCCTGCCGCCCATCTGCTCGCCGAGCAGCGGCCCGCCACTCACCGCCACGTCACCGGCGGTGATCTCGCGGAGGCGGTCGGCAGCGTCGCCGACGGCCTCCTCCTCGGCGTCGTCGTCGAGGCCGCCCTTGAGCGTGACGGGGACGAGCAGGGCCTTCCCGTCCTGCGCGACCAGGCCGCGGGTGGTGTACGGGTCCGGCACCCGGGCGATGCCCGGCTGCTTCCGTACGTCGGCCACCGCGTCGTCCACCTGCGCGCGGATCTGCGGGGTGTCGACGGAAGGAGCGGCCACGACGGCGTTGAAGTCGTCGCCCTGCGGGGTGAGTTCGGCGAGGCGCTCCGCCGTGACGACCGACTCGCTGCCCGGCACGTCTTCGACGGACGAGGTCAGGTCGCCGAAGACCCGGGTGCCGAAGCCGAGGCCGAGGACCAGGAACAGGAGCCAGGTGAGGATGACGGTTTTGGGGTGCTGGGTCGCCGTGCGGGCGAGGGTGGCGAGCATGGCCGGCGCCTCCTTGGACGGTGCGGTTGCCGTACCTCAGAGTTGCCTTCGCGCGGGCCGCGGGGATCGCCGTGGTGGGTGGTCTTGCGGTCTCCCTCTCGCGGGGTAGGACTCCGTCCCGCGGGGGAGTTCCTCCCCCTAGCTCCCCGGCACCACGAGCCCCGTCTCGTACGCGCAGATCACCGCCTGCACCCGGTCCCGCAGCGACAGCTTCGACAGGACGTTGCTGACATGGGTCTTCACCGTGTGCTCGCTGACGACGAACGACGCCGCTATCTCCGCGTTGGAGAGCCCCCGGGCAAGCAGCCGCAGCGTCTCCTCCTCGCGGGCGGTGAGCACCGCCAGGCGTTCGGAGGGTGACATGGGGGGCGCGTCGGCGTCCGTGCGGCGGCGCCGGACCACGTCCGCCACCAGGCGCCGCGTCACCGAGGGCGCGAGCAGGGAGTCCCCGGCCGCCACGACGCGCACCGCGTGCACCAGGTCGTCCCTGCGGACGTCCTTGAGCAGGAAGCCACTGGCTCCCGCGTACAGCGCCTCGTACACGTACTCGTCGAGGTCGAAGGTGGTGAGCATGACGACCCGGCAGCTGGACTGCGCGCACACCTGGCGGGCCGCCTCGATGCCGTCCATCCCCGGCATGCGGATGTCCAGGAGGATGACGTCAGGCGCGTGCCGGCGTACCGCGGCCACCGCCTCCGCGCCGTCACCCGCCTCCGCCACCACCTCGATGTCGGGCTGCGCCTCGAGGATCATGGAGAAGCCGCTGCGCACCAGCTCCTGATCGTCGGCCACTGCCACCCGGATGCTCATCCCCCAAGGATGCCGTGGGCAGCCGCACGGCGACGCGGAATCCACCATCGGGCCCGTCCCCGGCATCGGCCGAGCCACCGCAGGCGGCGGCCCGTTCCCGGACGCCGACAAGTCCGTGCCCCGCGCCCTCCGAAGCGCCGAGCCCGCCCCCGTCGTCCTGGACGCACAACCCCAACTCGCTTTCGATCCAAGCAAGTTCTATGCGCACAGCGGTCGCTCCCGCGTGCTTCACGCAGTTGGTCAGGGCCTCCTGGACGATGCGGTACGCGGCCACCTCCACGTCGGGTGCCAGCGGGCGGGGCCGGCCGGTCTCGGTCAACTCGACGCGCAGGCCGGTGTGTTCCACCAGCTCGGCCAGCTCCGGGAGCGCCGCGAGCGTCGGCTGCGGGACGCGCGCGTCACCGGGGTCCGACGTCTCTCTCAGTACGCCCAGGATCCGGCGCAACTGCACCATCGCGTCGCGCCCCGCGCCCGCGATCGCATCGAACGCCCCCACCGCGCGGTCCGGGTCGCTGCGGACCACCACCGGTCCCGCCTCCGCCTGGACCACCATCAGGCTCACCGCGTGGGCGAGGATGTCGTGCATGTCGCGGGCGATCCTGGACCGCTCCTGGCCGACCGCACGCGCCGTCTCGGCGGCACGCTCCCGCTCCAGGCGCCTGGCACGCTCCTCCAGGGCCGCGGTGTACGCGCGCTGTACACGGGCGAAGGAACCGAGGGCGTACGCGCTGATGAGGCTGAGCAGGTGGAAGGGGTACTCGTACGGCTCGGCGTGTTCCTTGAAGGTCATCGTGACGGCGGCCCCCGCCAGCCACCCGGCGAGCATGACGCGCCGCTGCAGCGGTGTGCTCAGGACGGCCACGGTGTAGAGGGCGACCATGCCGCCGATGCACACGTCGGGCGGCGGCCGGTGGTACAGCGCCATGGCGGGCGTGAAGACGGAGATCACGCTCGCGCAGATCATGGGTGCGCGACGCCGCCAGATCAGCGGCAGCGCGGTGCCCGCGCCGAGCGCGAACCCGGCCGCGCTGAGCCGATCGCCGCCCTCGTCCGGGAAGAGGAACTGGAGCGAGACGGCGAAGAGCACCAGTGCGGCGAGCGCGGCGTCCACGACGTACGGGTGTGCGGTGCGCAGCCGGGACAGCGCGAGGAAGGAACGGGGCATGGGGCGGCTCCTCGGGGCAGGAGGGCCGTGCCAGTATCGCGGGGCCCTGAGGGCGCTGTCCTCACCGGTGCGAGGGATATGTCAGCGGCGGAACGAGAGAAGCCCCTCGCTTCCGCGAGGGGCTTCCTTCTGTCTGTGCGCCGCCAGGGACTCGAACCCCGGACCCGCTGATTAAGAGTCAGCTGCTCTAACCAACTGAGCTAGCGGCGCCTGCTGACTCAAAAATAATACCTGGTTCGGAAGGGTGCTCAGAACCGCCCGCGATCGACCGGGCGCCCGCCCCTAGATCGCCAGCGAGAGCAGCACCGGCGCCGCCCTGCGATTGAGCGTCCGGGCCGCGTCCCGCAGCCGGTGCGCGTGCTCCACGGGGAGGGAGAGCGCCAGGCAGCCGACCGCGGAGCCCGCGGTGATGGGGACGGCGGCGCAGACCGTGCCGACCGCGTACTCCTGGAGGTCGAGGACCGGAACCGTGGCGGGCTGGGCGGCGAGGCGGTTCAGGAGAACCCGTTCGTTCGTGATCGTCCGCGAGGTGAGGCGGGCCATCTTGTGGCGGGAGAGGTGGTCCCTGCGGCCGTTCAGGTCGAGCTGGGTCAGCAGGCTCTTGCCGACCGCGCTGGCGTGCGCGGAGGAGCGGAAGTCCACCCACTCGTTGACCTTGGGGGTGCGGGGGCCGTCAGCGAAGTCGGTGATCTTGATTTCGCCGTCCTCGTACCGGCTGATGTAGACGGCCGCGCCGATCGAGTCGCGCAGCTCGTCGAGGGTGTCCTTGAGCTTGTCCCGCAAGGCCTGCTCGCGGCGGTGGGCCGAACCGAGGCGGGCGAGGGACGCACCGGTGACGTACGCACCGTCGGCGACCTGCTTGACGTACGCCTCGCGGCGCAGCATCCGCAGGAGGGCGGCGAGCTGGGGCGCGGGCAGTTTGGTCTGGCGGGCGAGCTCGGCGTCGGTGACGCCGGCGTTGTGCCGGGCGACGATTTCGAGCACGCGCAGCGCGCTCTGCACCGAGTGCTGCGGCGTGGTCCGCTCGTGCTTCAGCGCCACGGCTTCCCCCTGCGTGCAACGGTTCCGGACAGCTGGGCTCCGTCCACGATAGCCGCCAAGAGCGGTATGGGGAGCGGCTGTTGGGGAGATTGGTGGCGCATTCCGGCACTCTCAGCAGGAACGCGCCACCCTGGCATATGCCAGCGTCATCACCCAAGGCCATGGCCTGCGCACTTGGCGTACGCGGTCACAGGACCGCGCTGAGGAACTCCCGGGTCCGCTCGTGTTCGGGCTCGGTGAAGATCTTCTCCGGCGTCCCGGACTCGATGACCCGGCCCGAGTCGAACATCAGGACCTGGTCGGAGATGTCACGGGCGAAGTTCATCTCGTGCGTCACACAGAGCATCGTGATGTCCGTGGTGTGCGCGATGTCCCGCAGGACGTCGAGCACACCCGCCACCAGCTCCGGGTCGAGTGCGGAGGTGACCTCGTCCAGGAGCAGCACCTGCGGGCGCATCGCCAGGGCGCGCGCGATGGCCACGCGCTGCTGCTGGCCGCCGGAGAGCTGGTTGGGGTACTTGTCGATGTGCTCGGTGAGTCCGACCAGTTCGAGCAGGCCGCGGGCGCGCTCCTCGGCCTCGTCCTTGGACAGGCCGAGCACCTGGACCGGCGCCTCGGTGATGTTCCGCAGGACCTTCATGTTCGGGAAGAGGTTGAACTGCTGGAAGACCATCCCGATGTTCTTGCGGACCTCGCGGATGTACTTCTCGCCCGCGGGCACGAGCTTGCCGTTCTTCTCCTCGTGGGTGAGGTAGCGCCCGCCGACCTTGATGGTGCCCTCCTCGGGCTTCATCAGGGTCATCAGCAGCCGCAGGATCGTGGTCTTGCCGGATCCGGAGGGGCCGATCAGCGTGACGTGCTTGCCCGAGTCCACGGAGAAGTCGAGCTCGTCCAGGACGGTGTTCGTGCCGAACCTCTTGGTGACCTTGTCGAAGCGGATCAGCTCGCTGCCGTCGACCGCCGGGTTGACCGTTTCCTTGGGGGTGGTTTCAGACGACAAGACGACGCTCCAGGGCTCGGAGGAGGAGGGAGGACGGGTAGGCGATGACGATGAAGGCGATGCCGACGACGGTCAGGGCCTCGGTGTACTGGAAGGTCTCCGCAGCCTGGAGCCGCGAGCGCTGCAGCAGCTCCAGGACGCCGATGCTGGCGAGCAGCGGGGTGTCCTTCAGCATCGCGATGACGTAGTTGCCGAGCGCGGGGATCACGCGGCGGATGGCCTGCGGCAGGATCACCGCGGTCCACGTGTGGCGATAGGGCAGGCTCAGCGCGGTGGCCGCCTCCCACTGGCCGACGGGTACGGCCTCGATGCCCGCGCGGTAGACCTGCGCGGTGTACGTCGAGTAGTGCAGGCCGATCGCGATGGTGCCGGTCGTCAGCGCGGAGAACTGGACGCCCCAGTCCGGCAGCACGAAGAAGAAGAAGAACAGCTGCACGAGCAGCGGGGTGTTGCGGATGAACTCGGTGACGATGCCGACCGGCCAGCGCACGAAGCGGCTCGGCGCGCGGAACAGCAGCGCCCACACCAGGCCGAGCGAGAACGAGATCAGCGAGCCGAGTGCCAGGACCTGCAGGGTGACCAGGACGCCGTCCCAGAAGTGCGGCATGAAGTCGGAGACCGCACCCCAGTCCCACTTGTCAGTTTCGTTGTTCATGCACCAACACCCCCGCCGGAGCCCTTTGGAATCTGTGAAGTCGCCGTCTGCTGGCGGAGATTGAGCTTGCCCATCAGGCCGCCCCGCGGCTCGGGCCTCTGTCCGATACCGGCCTTGGTCTTACGCTCCAGCGAGCGCATTCCCCGGGTCAGCAGGAACGCGATCACGAAGTAGATGACCAGGGTGATCGTGTAGATCTCGGCGCTCTCCGTGGTCGCCAGGCGCACCAGGTTGGCGGCGAAGGACACGTCGCCGATGCCGAGCAGCGAGACCAGGGCGGTGCCCTTGAGGAGCTCGATCAGCAGGTTCGAGAACGGCGGGATCATCTCCGGGATGGCCTGCGGCAGCAGGATCAACCGCATCCGCTGTGCCGGACTGAAGCTCAACGCGACCCCCGCCTCGCGCTGTGCCGGTGTCACCGAGTTGAGCGAGCCACGCACGATCTCGGCGCCGTACGCACCGTAGGAGAGTCCGAGTGCGAGCACGGCCGCCCACATCGGGACCAGCGCCCAGCCGACCAGCTGCGGCAGGACGAAGAAGATCCAGAACATCAGCACCAGCGATGAGGTGCCGCGGAAGACCTCGGTGTAGAACCCGGCGAGGAAGCGCACGGTGCGCAGCCGGTGGGTGCGGGCCATGCCGATGCCGAAGGCGACGACGGTCGCGAGGGCCGCGCTGTAGATCGTCAGCTGGATGGTGATCCAGATACCGGGCAGAACCCAGTGTTCCCACAGTCCCGCTGTCATTTGCACAGCTCCTCTGCGGTCAGCTCGGTCATCTCGTCCTTGGTGAAGCCGAACGGCTTCAGGATGCGGAAGAGCTCGCCGCTCTTCTTCATCTTGTGGATCTCCACGTTGAAGGCGTCGCGCAGCTTCGTGTCGGTGGGCCGGAAGGTGAAGCCTCCGCCGTCGATCTGCTCCTCGCCGTCGACGATGGGTGCGAAGGCCTCGGTGGCCTCCGCCTTCGTGCTCTTGCGGACCACTTCACGGCCGGTCAGGGCGGTGCCGGCGAAGAAGTCGATGCGACCGGACTCGACGGCGTTCATGCCCGCGACCGGGTCGGGGAAGATCGAGATGTCCCCCCGCTTGTAGCCCGCGGCGATGCCGTAGTCGATCTCCGCGTACGCGGGACCCGTGCCCATCTTCGCCTTGATCTTGAAGGCGTCCTGGTAGTTCTTGATCTTCTTCGGGTTGCCCTTGGGGACGATGAAGGAGTCCAGCATCTGGTATTCGGGGTCGGAGAAGATGACCTGCTGACAGCGGTCCTTGTTGATGTACATCCCGGCCGAGACCACGTCGAACTGCTGCGTGTTCAGGCCAGGGATGAGCGAGCCGAACTCGGTCGCCACCGGCTGCACCTTGGGGACACCCAGGCGCTCGAAAATCGTTTTCGCGAGCTTCACCGCCTCACCAGTGAAGGCCCCGTCCTCGTCGATGTACCCGTACGGCGCCTCACCCGCGATCCCGAGCCGTACGGTCCCCTGCGACTTCAGCCGCTCCAGCGTGTCCCCCGTGGGCACCTTGCTGCAGCCCGCGGCGCCGAGCGTCGCCACGGCACCGGCCGCGCCCGCGCCGAACAGGAGTGATCGTCGGCGGATCCCGATGTTCCTGGGTGCCGCACTCGGTCCCGGGCCGTCGGCGCGGGAACTCTCTGTCTCATTGCTCTCTGGGTTGTTCCAAAGTGGTGGAGCCATGGGCGCGCGGCTACCCGACTCGACGCGGAATATGCGGGCCAATTTCGGCCCCTGATGCAATCGTTGTGGTCTTGACCCAGGGAGGAGCATGGGACACATGGCAGACCGATTCATCGAAGTCTCCCTCGCCAAGCGGGGAGTTCAGTGCACGGCAAAGCTGCTCGACGACCGGGCCCCGTTGACCTGTGAGGCGGTGTGGGAGGCGCTTCCGCTCAGCGAGGACGTCTATCACGCGAAGTACGCCCGCAATGAGATCTACGCCCTCTTTCCGGCTTTCGCGGACCGCGAGCCGCCCCTGGAGAACCCGACAGTCACTCCCATTCCCGGCGACCTCTGCTATTTCTCGTTCAACGGGACACAGTTGGGCACGCAGGCCTATGGGTACGAACCGGCCGCGGACGTCAAGGCGGGCGCCACGGTCGTGGACCTCGCCCTCTTCTACGAACGCAACAACCTGCTGCTCAACGGCGACGTCGGCTGGGTCCCCGGCATCGTGTGGGGTCAGGTGGTGGACGGCCTCGACCGGATGGCCGAGGCCTGCAACGACCTGTGGCGCGCGGGCGCGCAGGGCGAGACGCTGAATTTCCGCAGAGCGTAGGCGCCCCGGCCCCCGTCCGTAGGTTCAGCCCAGAGCGGGCGGCGCGATCCCCGCGCCGCCCGCTTCGTACAACGCGTGCGCGGCCCGCAGGACGAGCGTGTCCGCGTGGCGCGCCCCCACGATCTGGACGCCGACGGGCAGTCCCTCCCGGTCCACCCCGCACGGGACGGTCGCGGCGGGCTGCTGCGTCAAGTTGAAGGGGTACGTGAAAGGGGTCCATCCGGTCCATCGGCGATGGCCGGAACCTTTCGGTACCTCAGCCCCCGCCTCGAACGCGGTGATCGGCAACGTCGGAGTGACCAGCAGGTCGTACGTCTGGTGGAAGCGGCCCATGCGACGGCCGAGCTCCATGCGTACGTCGACTGCGGCAAGGTAGTCGAGCGCGCTGTACCGGGCGCCCTGCGCACAGATCTCGCGCAGCCCCGGATCGAGCAACTCCCGCCGGTCGGGCGGCAGATGCTGCGTCACCCGCGCGGCGCCGCTGAACCACAGCGTGTGGAAGGCCTCCACCGGGTCCGTGAAGTCGGGATCCGTCTCCTCGACGTACGCACCCAGCGCGGCGAGGGACTCCACCGCCTGCCGCACCGCGGCGGCGACCGCGGGCCGCACCGCGACCTGACCGCCGAGCGAGGGCGAGTACGCGATGCGCAGGCCGCGTACGCCGCCTTCGATACCCGCGCTGAAGCTGTCCGCCACCGGACCGAGCTGCGACCAGTCACGGGGGTCGGGGCCGCTGATGACGTCCATCAGGAGCGCCGCGTCCGCCGCGTCCCGCGTCATGGGGCCGACGTGCGCGAGCGTGCCGAAGGCGGACGCGGGGTACAGCGGCACCCGTCCGTACGTCGGCTTCAGCGCGAAGATGCCGCAGAAGGCGCCCGGGATCCGCACCGACCCGCCGCCGTCCGTGCCCAGCGACAAGGGCGCCGCGCCCAGCGCGACGGCCGCCGCGCTGCCGCCGCTCGAACCGCCCGCGGTGCGCGAGGTGTCGTACGGGTTGCGCGTGATCCCGCTCTGCGGGCTGTCCGTGACGCCCTTCCAGCCGAACTCGGGTGTCGTCGTCTTCCCGATGAACACCGCGCCGTGCTCGCGCAGCCGCGCCACCGAGGGCGCGTCCTCGTCCCAGGCCCCGTCCGTACGCGTGGTCCTGGAGCCCCGCAGCGTCGGTCCGCCGCGCTGCAGCAGGATGTCCTTGACGGTGACCGGAACCCCGTCGAGGAGGCCCCGCGGCTCACCTCGCCGCCACCGCCCCGCACTCTCCTCGGCCTGTGCGAGGGCCTCCTCGCCGTCCACGCGCACGAAGGCGTTCACCGCGGGCTGCACTTCCTCGGCCCTGCGCAGCGTCGCCCGTGTCGCGTCGACCGGACTGAATTCGCCCTTGCGGTAGGCCTCGACGAGTTGTACCGCGGTGAGATCCGTGAGCTCGGTCATGCACGCTCCTCAGGGGGAGGGAAGTGGCTCGGGGTGAGGGAAGTCGCTCGGGGCGAGGGGTGGGGCGTGGCGCCGGGAGTGATCAATTCCCGGGTACATACCCGCGTTTCTTGTCCACCACGTTCGAGAGGGGCCGCCCGGCCGCCCACTCCTCGTACAACTCCACGAACTGCGTGCCCAGTTCATCGCGCCAGCCCACCGTGTCGCCGCTCATGTGCGGGGACACGATGAGCCCCGGCGCCGTCCACAGGGGGCTGTCCGCGGGCAGCGGCTCGTGCTCGAAGACGTCGAGCGCCGCGCCCGCGATCCACCGCTTCGACAGCGCGGCCGCGAGATCGTCCTCGACGACGAGCGCGCCGCGCCCGATGTTGATGAAGCGTGCCGACGGCTGCATCATCCCGAAGCGCCGCTCGTCGAACATGCCGCGCGTGTCGTCCGTGAGCGGCGCCGCGCACACCACCCAGTCGGCGCGCGCCATCAGCCGGTCGAGCTCGTCGGGACCGTGCACGCCGTTCCGCGCGCTGCGCCCCACCAGGGCGGTGATGATCCCGAGGCCCTTGAGCATCCGGACGATGGCGTGCCCGATCGGCCCCGATCCCACGACGCACGCGCGCGTACGCGCGACACGCTGGGTCTCGCGGTGCTGCCAGGTGCGTTCGTCCTGGAGCTGGAGGGTGCGCGGCAGGTCCTTGGCCATGGCGAGGACGAGGGCCGCCACGTACTCGGCGATGGGCTGGTCGAAGACGCCGCGGGCGTTGGTGACCAGCGTGTCGGACTCGGCGAGCTCCGGGCACATGAGGCGGTCCACGCCGGCGCTCGCGGTGTGCACCCAGCGCGGCCGCGGGCCCGCGCCCGGCCACGCGAGCCGTACCGCGTCCGAGAGGAAGTCCCACACCAGCAGCACGTCGGCGTGGGGGAGTTGCTCCGCCAGGGTGCCGGCGTCCGCGTGCAGGATGCGGGCGCGACCGGTGAGGCTGCCGAGACGGGGCGGCGGGGCGGGAGATGGGGCGTCAAGGACCAGAACGGTTGTTTCGGACATCGGATCAGGCGTTGATTCGGACATCGAGGAGAAACCGTTTCGCAATGAGAGTCCGCTTCCCTGGGATTCGTGTCGGCCAGAGCCGTCTGAGATGCGCGGATTGACCACGCTCGCACCTGAAACTACCTTCGTCAACAGAGGTGCTCTATCACAAGCACCCCACGACTGAGTACTCTCCGTACGAGGCCGTAGCACTCTCTGTAGCGCTTTCTTGGCGCCTTCTGCCCCGTCCCGACGTCCCGGCGCGTCGCCGGCTACGCATCTCCCGGCCCCCGGCCGGTCCCTCCATTGCACGCACGCACGAACTTGGGGCCTGCTCATGGACGTCTCCTTCCTCGGCGGACCACACCCTCAACGCGGTGTAGGTGTCGTCGCCCCTTTCGACTTCGCCCTCGACCGGGAGCTCTGGCGCTGGGTGCCGGACGAGGTCTCCCTGCATCTGACCCGCACTCCCTATGTGCCCGTCGAGGTAAGCCTTGACCTGGCACGACTCGTCAGCGAGCACGAAACGCTCGGCGAGGCGGTGCGCGCCCTGAGCGCCGCCGAACCCGAAGTCCTCGCGTACGCCTGCACGTCGGGCAGCTTCGTCGGCGGCATCGCGGGCGAGCGTGCGATGTGCGAGGCCATGCACCGCGAGGGCGCGGTCTCAGCCGTCACCACATCGGGCGCGCTGCTCGAGGCGCTCGAGGATCTGGGCGCGCGGCGCATCGCGCTCGTCACGCCCTACACCTGGTCGGTGACGCAGTCGCTCGAGGAGTATCTGGCCGAATCCGGTGTGTCCGTCACCGGTCGCGCCTATCTGGGCCTGACCCGGCACATCTGGAAGGTGCCGTACAAGGACGTGGCGGACATGGCGCGGCGGGCGGTGCTCGGCGGGGCCGACGCGCTCTTCATCAGCTGCACCAACCTCGCCACGTACGACGTCATCCCGCAGCTGGAGGCCGAGCTGCGGATGCCGGTGATCTCAGCGAACCAGGTGACGATGTGGTCCGCCCTGCGCCGTCTGGGTACCCATGCCGTAGGGCCCTACCAGGCACTGATCAATCCGAGCGCGAGGCCGGGCGCGGGTCCGGTCTCCGCGCCGGGCGAACTGCCAGGTGTACTGCCGCTCGATCCGGGTCAGGGTCTGCCCGAAGGACCACCAACGCTGCCTTGAAGGAGGCTGGAAGTGACCGCACTTGGTTTCCTCTATCCGGGTCACTCGGCTGAGGACGACTACCCCCGCATGGAGCAGATGCTGGGGAGCGATGTCCGGCTGCAGGTCGTCCACACCGACATCGGCGAGGACGCGCACCGGGTCGACGCTCTCCTGGAGATGGGGTCGCCGGAGCGACTCGCCGCCGGTGTCGAGGAGTTGCGCCTCTCCGGGGCGGAGGCGGTGGTGTGGGCCTGCACCAGCGCCAGCTTCGTCTTCGGCTGGGAGGGCGCGCACGACCAGGTCCGCGCCTTGGCCCGGTCGGCGGGTCTGCCGGCGTCCAGCACGTCCTTCGCGTTCGCCCACGCGGTACGTGAGGTGGGGGCGGGCAGGGTCGCTGTCGCGGCGACGTACCCCGAGGACGTGGCGGGGCTCTTCGCCTCGTTCCTGAAGGCGTCCGGCGTGGAGGTCGTGGCCACGCGGGGGAGCGGCATCATCACCGCGGCGGAGGTGGGCACGTGGGGCTGGGACGAGGTGAGAGCCATGGCCCACGCGGGCGACCACCCCGACGCGGAGGCGCTCCTCCTGCCCGACACGGCGCTGCACACGGCGGCGTACATCCACGACCTGGAGCGGGACCTCGGCAAACCGGTCCTGACGGCGAACCAGGTGACGGTCTGGGAGGCCCTGCGCCTTGCCACCCGCCGGGTGAACGCGCCGAGCCTCGGCGCCCTGTTCACGAAGGAGCCGGTGGTGCAGGTGAAGGGGTAGTGGCAGCGGTCGGGTGACCGGGTCGGTGGGCGGGGCGGAGGCGCCGCGAAGGGCGGACACGACCCGCCCGCCTGCCCGGGAGGCCCAGCCTCACCGGCCCGGAGGAACCCCGCCCCACCGGCCCCGGGAATAAAGCGGAGTCCACCTCCTGTTAGGTCTGCGAAGCAGTACGCACCGCACCAGCACGCGCAGCAGGAGGCAGGACCCCCGTGACAGTGGACCCGAGCGACGACATCCGCGGCGAGCGGCACGGCAGCGCGCCGGTACCCCTCTCCGTGCTTGACCTGGTGACCGTGGGGGCGGGCCGGACCGCCACCGACGCCCTGCGCAAGAGCGTGGAGATCGCCGAGCTGGCGGAGGGGCGCGGATACCACCGCTACTGGGTGGCCGAGCACCACTCCATGCCGGGAGTGGCCTCCTCGTCCCCGGCGGTCATCCTCGCCCACCTCGCCGCCCGCACCGAGCGCATCCGCCTGGGATCGGGTGGCGTCATGCTGCCCAACCACGCCCCCCTCGTCATCGCGGAGCAGTTCGGCACCCTGGAGGCCATGGCCCCCGGACGGATCGACCTGGGTCTGGGCCGCGCCCCGGGCACGGACGGCGCGACCGCCGCCGCGCTGCGCAGGACGGACCGGCTGAACGAAGGCGCCGACGACTTCCCGCAGCAGCTCGCCGAACTCACCCGCTTCCTGGACGACGACTTCCCCGACGGCCACCCGTACAGCCGCATCCACGCCGTCCCCGGCCCCGTCCAGGCCACCTCACCCGGCGGCGTCCAGTCCCCGCACCGCCCGCCCCTGTGGCTGCTCGGCTCCTCCGGGTTCAGTGCCCGCCTCGCCGGGGTCCTCGGCCTGCCCTTCGCCTTCGCGCACCACTTCTCCGCGCAGAACACCATCCCGGCGCTCGACCTCTACCGGGAGTCGTTCAAGCCGTCCGCGGTCCTCGACGCCCCGTACGCCCTGATCGGCGTATCGGCGCTCGCGACCGACGACGAGAAGGAGGCCCGGCGGCAGGTCATGGCCGCCGCGCTGAACATGGTCCGCCTCCGCACCGGGAAGCCGGGGCTCGTGCCGACCCCCGAGGAGGCCGAGGCGTACGAGTTCAACGAGATGGAGCGGGACTTCATCAACAGCTGGAACTCCAACGTCATCCACGGCACCGCCGACCAGGTCCGTACCGGCCTCGACGACCTCGCCAAGCGCACCGGCGCCGACGAGTTGATGATCACCGCCAACGCGCACAGCGGCGACGTGCGGCTGCGTTCGTACGAGTTGATCGCGGACGCCTACGGGCTGCCCGCGGCCTGACCGCCACAGCACGCCAGCAAGGCGGAGATACGATCCGGCGCCACCGGGCGGGAGTACAGCCACCCCTGCCCGGTGTCGCAGCCGATCCGCCGCAGCCGCGCCGCCTGCGACGTGGTCTCCACGCACTCCGCGGTGACGGTCAGGCCGAGCCGGTGCGCGAGTTGCACCAGGGCCTCGACGATCACCTCGTCCGCGGGGTTGATGTGCCCCTCGCCCGCGTCGGCGTCGTACTGGAAGCCGCGCACGAAGGAGCCGTCCAGTTTGAGGACGGACACCGGGAGCCGGCTCAGGTACGCCAGGTTCGAGTACCCGGTGCCGAAGTCGTCGATGGCGATCCGCACCCCCATGTCGCTGAGCGACTGGAGAGCCTGCAGCGGCCGGCCCGTCGAGCCCATCACCGCCGACTCGGTGAGCTCCAGCTGGAGCAGTTCGGGGGCGAGCCCCGTCTCGGCGAGGATCTCCGCGACATCGGCCACCAGATCCGAGTCCCACACCTGGCGCACCGCGACATTGACGCTCACGAAGACCGGCGGCCGCTCCGGGTGGTCCAGCTGCCACTGCCGGGCCTGACGGCACGCCGTCCGCAACACCCAGCGGCCCAGCTGCACGATCGAACCGTCCTCTTCGGCCAGTCCGATGAACCGATTCGGCGTGAGCAGCCCGAAGTGCGGGTGCTGCCACCGCACCAGCGCCTCGACCCCGCGCACACCGCCGTCCTCCAGGCGCACCAACGGCTGGTAGTCGAGCAGGAATTCACCGCGCTCGACCGCCGGGCGCAGTGAGCTCGACAGTGTCTGGCGGGTCATGCGGTGCGCGTTGCGCTCGGGGTCGAAGAGCGTCCAGCGTGCCTTGCCGTCCGACTTCGCCCAGTAGAGCGTCGTGTCGGCCGCCTGCATCAGGCAGGTCGTCGTGGTCCCCGCGGCGCGCCGCTCCACGACCCCGATCGACGCCGAGACGGAGAGCCGCTGGCCCGCCAGGTCGAAGGGTTCCTGCAGCGCCTTGAGCGCTGTCTCGGCGAGGTCGGCCAGCTGGTCCGTGCCCGTCGAGTCCTCCACGAGCAGGGCGAACTCGTCACCGCCGAGCCGCGCCACCAGGGGCGGCGCCGTTCTGCCCTGGCCCGCCTCGTCGGCGCACCGTGTGAGCCGCTCCGCGACGGCCGCGAGCAGCCGGTCGCCGACCCGGTGGCCGAGCGTGTCGTTGACCGCCTTGAATCCGTCGAGGTCCAGGTAGCAGAGGCCGATCCGGCCGGTGCCCGTGTCGTCGTACGCACCCGCTTCGAGCGCGCCGGCGAGCCGTTCGAAGAACAGGCTGCGGTTGGGCAGCCGGGTCACCGGGTCGTGCATCTGGAGATGGCGCAGCCGGGCCTGGAGCTCGCGGCGCGCGCTGATGTCGGTGGCGGCGAGCAGCACCGTACGCCCGCCGGGCATCGGCGAGACCGTGACCTGGACCCACAGCGAGTGCCCGTCGGGGTGTTTCAGGCGCCGGGTGCAGCGCAGCTTGGCCTGGCGGCCGCGGAGCACCTCGCGGTACGCGTGCCAGGTGCGCGCGTCCGACGCCAGGTCCACCAGATCGGCGGCCAGACGTCCCGCGAGCTCGTCCGGGGTCGCGCCGAGCAGCTCGGCGAGCGCGTCGTTGGCGTCGATGACGAGACCGTCGCCGTCCACGACGCCGAGAGCCAGCGGGGCGGCGGCGAAAGCGGCTCGGTGGTCGGGCCGCTGCCCCCGATGGCGACGCTCCGTGATGGGCGCCCTGGCGAGGTCGGGTGCTGTGACCGCTGTGGGCGCTTGGCCTTCAGACGTTCCGTTCACCACTTGCTCCCGCAGTGCAGTTGTTCGGCGAGGCCGGGCCCGCGCAGGAAAGTGTGCCGATCATAGGGGCTGGCCCGAGGGCGCATCCAGCCACAGAGCGGTGCCGCGTGGCGGTCACGCAGGGCATAGGACAGGCGCATGCCCGGCGCGGATGTGGCACCTGCCCGGCGACAGATCGTTTCTGCTCGCCCTTGTACTGCTTCCTTTACGCCTCCATCAGGCCGACGACAACTTGTGACGTTCCGTGAGCGCTCCGGGAGTGGCGCGTCACCCGGGTGGCCCAGACAAACAGGGCACATCAGAAAAAAGCTGCACAGGGTGGGTGGGATGCCCCGTAACCCGCACCCGGAGGTGGACGTGCCGCGTCAGCTACCCCCCTGGGGACTCACCCGTGGAGGGGGGAGACCCCGGTTGCGCAGCACGGCCGCCGTCCTCACGTCCCTGACCGCACTTGCCGCCACGGGGCTTGTCGCGGGCCCCGCGAGCGCCCGGACCTCGGCGGTCCCCTGTGCGCTGCAGCGCACACCGGCGCATCACTCGGAGGGCCTCGACACCTGGAACGGCGCCTATACGCGCCCCGACCGGGCGCTCGACGCCGTGATGATCTTCCTCTCCTTCCCCGACTCCCCGCCCCAGATCGCCACCGAGGACCTGACGGCCGACTATTTCCCCGCCACCAGCCAGTTCTTCGAGCGCGCCTCCTACGGCAAGTTCACGCTGCGCCCGCATCCGCGGCGCGAGTGGGTGGAGATGCCGGACGACTCCACCTCGTACGCCATACAGCGCGACTGGGACGCCTCCCGGCGCAGCGCCTATCTGCGGGACGCGGTGGCCGCGGCCGATCCGCACGTCGACTTCTCGCGGCACGACGTCGTCTACTTCGTCGCCGACCCGGACGCCCCGGGCGTCGACTCGGACGCGACGAAGGTCGTCAACTTCGACCGGCCGATGCGGGCCGACGGCGCCGACATCAAGCGCATCGTCACGGTCTTCGAGCGCCATCCGCCGGACCGCAACGTCCTCGCCCACGAGACCGGCCACGTCTTCGACCTGCCCGACCTCTACCACCGGCCGACGGACGGCGACGGCGACTGGGACACGCACGTCGGCGACTGGGACGTCATGGGCAGCCAGTTCGGGCTCTCCCCCGACCTCTTCGGCTGGCACAAGTGGAAGCTCGGCTGGCTGGACCGACGGCAGGTGGCGTGTGTGGAGGGCGAGGGCGGGCGGCTGACCCTGGAACCGCTGTCGACGCGGCCCACGCGCGGAGGCATCGGGGGCACCAAGCTGGCGGTCGTCCGCACGGGCCGGGGTAGCGCGATCGCCTTCGAGGCACGCGACGCGGCGGGCAACGACCGCGCCACGTGCAGCGAGGGGGTGCTGGTCTACCGCGTACGCAACGAGGCGCCGTCCGGCGGCGGGCCGGTCGAGGTGCTCGACGCCCACCCGGACTCGGAGGCGTGCTGGACCGACTCGGTGTATCCGCCGCTCGCGGACGCGCCGGTGGCGACGGGGGAGAGCTTCACGGTGCCGGACGAGGGCGTGCGCATCGAGGTGGAGGGGCGTACGGCGTCGGGGGCCTGGAACGTGAACGTGTCGGTGGGCTGAGTAGCGCCCCCACCGGGCGCCGAGCGGGGCATGAAAGAAGCCCCCCGCTTGCGCGAGGGGCTTCTTTCTGTCTGTGCGCCGCCAGGGACTCGAACCCCGGACCCGCTGATTAAGAGTCAGCTGCTCTAACCAACTGAGCTAGCGGCGCCTGCTGACGTCGTAGACCTTAGCACCCTGATCGCCGCCAGGAAAAATCGATATACGGACCGCGGAGCCGGCCGCCGCGCGCGCCGCGCGGACGCACGCCCAGAGCATGACCTCGGGCCCGGGGAGCCAGGGGTGACGTGCGTCGGGAGCCACCAGCCAGCGCGATTCGAGGTGCCCCGCAAGGCGGTCGGGGGACGCCGTGCCCCGCGTTTCCGGGGTGACCGGCGGGACCGTCACGGCGTCGCCCATGCCGTGGCAGAGGATGCCGGGCACGGCACGGCCCCACTCCTCCCACTCCAGGAGCGAGGGCAGCCGCTGGGCGGTCCCGGGGGCGGCGAAGAGCAGCACGCGGCCGCGGTGCGCGGCGACGGGGCCCGAGCCGGGGCCGTCTTCCCATAAACGGTCGAGCATCCGCCGGCCGAAGACCGCGGGGACGCTCACCACGTCGAAGACGGCGCCGCAGGGGAGGACGGCGGGGGCGGTGGGGCGGCTGCGCCAGTGGGCGAGCGCGCTGCGCGGATACGTTTCCGCGGAGGCGAGCCAGGCGGCTCCCTCGGCCGTGACGTCGGAGATGTCCTGGACACGGGCGGGGTCGGGGCCCGGGTGGAGACGTGTGCTGCTCATGGCAACTACATCTACCGGTGGTGAGCGTTCCATTTCTGAGAGTTGTCAGAAATGGGGACAGCGGCGGGTGCGGGGGAGTACCTTGCCCTCCTTGGCATATGCCCGTGATCCTTTCGGCGTCACCCTCAGGCCTCCGGGCCGCCGCCTCCCGGACCGGCCGCGCGCAACAGATCCCGGCCGAACTCGACCATCTTCTTCGCGTAGTCCTCGGTCCACTGGGCGCGCTCGGCGATCGCGGCGGGCGTCAGCCGGTCGAAGCGCCGGGGGTCGGCGAGCTGGGCCGCGGCGATGGCCTGGAACTCGACCGAGCGATCCGTGGCGGCACGGAAGGCGTGCGTCAGCTCGGTGGCGCGGGCCAGCAGCTCCCGGGGGTCCTCCATCGACTCCAGGTCGAAGAAGTGCTCCGGGTCGGCGGCGGCTTCCGCGGGCTCGAAGAGCAGGGGCGCGGGTCGAAGGCGCTGCTCGGTCCGGGGCCGCTCGGGCTCCGCCATGGTTCTCCTCCTCGTACGGTTTCCGGCCGTGGGGCCGTCTTCCATTCTCCCTTGCCGCGCAAGGGGGCCATAGGCCCTGCGGTCACGGCTGCCGCCATGCCACGGGGTGGGGTGTGGTGCCGGGGGCGTGTTCATGGGCGCCATGCCACGCGGTGTTCCGCGAGGCGGGCCAGTACCGCGTGGTTCGCCTCCCAGCCGTCCGGGAACTTCACCGTGACGCCCAGTTGGACCGGTTCCGTGGACGGGTGGTCGTCGAGCAGTTCGCTGACGCCCGCGCGGCAGATCACGATGCAGGCGTGGCGGTGGCGGGAGGTCAGGACGCAGAGGCGGCCCGTCTCCAGGTGGAACGCGGTGGCGTCCGGGCGGCCGGAGAGCGGGTGCAGGACCACCGTCACGTCGAACTCGCGGCCCTGCAGCCGGTTGGCCGTGTCCACCGTCACGTCCGCGACGCCGAGCTCCGCGAGGGCCGCGCGCACCGCCGCCGCCTGGTCCCGGTGGGCGGTGCCGACGGCGATGCGGTCTGCGGTGAGGGGTGTGGGGTCCGGGTCGCGCTCCGATGCCGCGGCGCCGCCGCGGTCCAGGAGGCGTCGGACCACCTGAGCCACCGCGCGTACCGCCTCGGGGTCGGTCCGCGGCGTGTTCCGCGCGGGCAGTTCGAGCAGGCCCCAGCCCGACTCGGCGGCCTCATCGATCACCCGGTCGGGGCCCGAACCGTCCGACGGCACACCGAAGCCGAGCTTCCGGTCGCCGTGGTCCGTGCCGCTGCGAAAGGGCGTGTACGGATAGAACGCGGCCGAGACCAGCGGGGCCGCCGACGCCGGGAGCCGCCAGGAGACCGGGAGGCGGTGCTGGGGCAGCTCGGGGTTGTGCGCCAGCAGCGTCGTCACCGCGCTCGCCGAAGGGTCGTACGCGAGACCGGCCCACTGCTCGGCGCCCACGATCGAGAACGGGTCGAGCTGCCCGGGGTCGCCCACGAACAGGGCCCGCTCGAAGAGCCCGGCCACCGCGAGCAGCGCGTCCGACCGCATTTGGTACGCCTCGTCCACGATCGCGTGCCGCCAGGGCTCCACATCCTTGACGTGCGCCCACTTCGCGGCGGTCGACACCACGACGTCGAGACCGGCGAGGTCGGCGGCCTTCGTGGACGTACGGACGAAGGACAGGTCGTCGAGCGCCTTGTCGTACGCGTCCGGGTCGCTGCTGTGCAGCCGGCCGACCGGCAGCTCCGGGTCCTTCTCGGCGAGGCGCAGGACCAGGTCGTCGACCTGCGCGTTCGTCTGCGCGATCACCATCAACGGGCGCCCCGCCGCAGCCAGTTCGCGGGCCGCGCGCACGACCAGGGTCGACTTGCCCGCGCCGGGCGGTGAGTCGACGACGACGCCGCGGTGCGCGCCGTGCAGCGTGTCGTGCAGGATCGCGTCCGTGGCGCGGCCGGCCGCCGCGCCGGGGTCGAAGGAGGCACGGTCGAAGGGGGCGGTCGGACTCACAGGGTGTCCTCCGGCGTCACGGGGTCAGGGCGCTCGGCGGCGTCGCCCGGCGGGCCGCCGTGGGTCCAGGGAGTCGCCTCGGGGTCGGGGAGCTTGGGTCCGCCGCGCTGCTCGTGCTCGAAGAGCGTCCAGCAGATCCGGTCGCCCTTCTCGGGCACGGAGCCGGGCTCGGGCTCCTTGCCGCGGCCCATCTTGTCGGTGATGCGCAGTACGACGGAAGCGGCGCCGCCCTCGGCCTCGTACGTCACGAACTCGGCCGACTGCGGCTTGCCCTGGAGCGAGCGGTACACCTTCGCGCGCTCGGCCAGGTGCGGGTCGTCGTCCGTGCGGACGGTGACCAGCGGGCGGGGGCTCGGGCGCTTGCTCTCGCTGTACGCCATGACCACCTCGGTCACCTCACCGGCGAACGCCTCGCCCGCGAGCCGGCGGCCCGCCATCACCAGGGGGTCGTCCAGCGCTTCCTGCGCTTCGAGCCTGGCCTGCTCGCGCTCGCGGGTCGCGAGCTTGTTCGCCGCCGTCACCGCGTCGTCGACGCGCGGCTGCGGGGGTTCGCCCGCCGTCACGCGGTCCCGGTGGCCGGTGAACGACCAGCGGTCGCGGGTCCAGCGGTCCGTGGCGTGCGGGGCCTCGGGAAGCGTGCAGAGCGCGTCGAGGCCGCGCCACACCGCGTCCCAGGTGGGGCGGGTCCTGCTCTCGATCAGGGAGCGGATCTCCCGCTCGGCGGCGGCCAGTTCGGCGAGGCGGGCGTCCGCCTGGATGCCGTCCTCCGCGGTGGCGAGGACGCCACGCGCGCGGTCGTACCGCTCGATGGCCGGGGCGAGCAGGCGGTTGTCGAACGCCGGGTCCGTGGCGGGGCCCGCGGGCGGGCAGAGCAGCTGGCCGTCCTTGTCCCGCGCCAGCTCGGCGCGGAGCGCGGCGTCGGCGCCCGAGGTGCCTTCCGGCGCCTCGATCCAGGCGAGCAGGGCGCCCAGATGCTGGTCCTCCAGGCTGGACTGGCCGGTGGCCCAGTGCCGGGAGAGCAGGTCCGTCATGGCGAGAAGGAGGGAGGAGCCCGGAACGCGGGCGCGCTCCCCGAAGTGGGTCAGCCAGCGGCCCAGGAGGGGGACGCGGGGCGGGGCGGGATACGGGGTCTCCGGGTCCTGCTCGGCGGTGCGGCGGAAGCGCGTGGAGCGGCCGATGAGCCGTACGAAGTCGATCCCCGCGCGGCTCGGGACGATCAACTGCGGTGCGTCTGAGCAGAGTTCGACCTCCACCTTGACGCGCTTGCCGGTCTCGGGGTCCGTCTCGCTGCGCTCCGCCGCTTCGACGTCGTCCGTGAACGAGTCGACGTACTCCAGGACGGTGTCTGCGAGTTGGGCCAGGAAGGTGAAGCGCAGGTCGCGGTCGCGGGGCTGGGGTACGACGAGGACGCGGGGCGAGGTGCGCTCCGTCCCGACGAGCGCGCCGAGCGGGGCGCCCGCCTCGCCGGCGGTGATGAGGGGGACGAGGACGAGGGGGCGCTGGGTGAGGTGGCGGTGTCGTACGGTCGCGCGTGGCTGGGCGCGGCCGGTGGTGACCGCCTCCAGACGGGCGAGGTTGTCGATCAACGACATACGGCTGTCCTCCCCTGCGGGTCGTGGGCGATGGTCCCGCCGCTCCGCGACGGATTCTCCCCACCCACCGGCCGGATCACGCCGCACCGGGCCGACAGCGAGGAGCTCGGGAAACCCCCTCGCCTCAGCACCTCTCGCTCCCTGCTGAAGCTTCGCCCGAGGGGGCCGCGGCGGACAGCGCTTCCGCCCTCAGTGCCGCCGCCCTCCGCAGCGCCGCCACCGTCGGGTCGTCCGGGTCGCCCGAGGCCCCGGTGGCCGCGGACAGTACGGCCCCGATGGTCGTCAGGCCGCCAAGCTCACCCCGCACCGACCTGCCCAGAGCCGTCACCACGCCCTGTGCGCGGGAGCGCTCGCGGCAGTGGAAGGCCAGTTCGCAGGCGGCCAGGCACTCGGGGGCGTACGTCGCGGGGACCGATTCGACCGCCGCCGTCAGGTCGGCAGGGGGACGGTTCACGTCGAAGGTGGTGCCCTCCGGGAGCGCGTCCGCGATGTCCTCGATGCGGGTCAGGCGCGCCAACTGGCGCCTGGTCACGGAGATCTGCTTGCGCACGTCGATCGCCGACGCCGTGGGGAGGTTCGAGAAGTCCTTGGGGCAGACCAGGAGCACGTGGTGGCGGATGCGGGGCGCGGGGTCCATGTGGGCCGCCACCCGCTCGAGCGCCAAGGCGTACACCGCGGACTGGCGGGCCGCCGCGCCCACCTTCGCGGCGTCCGCCGAGCCGTCGATCATCGGGAAGGACTTGATCTCGACGACCGTCCAGGTGCCGTCCGGATGGACCACCACCGCGTCCGGTTCGAGGAAGGCGGGCGTCCCCGCGACGTCGAGGGCCAGCATGGGGTGGTCCAGAAGGGTCCAGCCCTCCGTCGCCGTGGCCTCGCGCAGCGCGAGCGAGGTGCGGGCCGCGCGGCCTTCGGGACCCACCGCGGCGAGGTCGGGAACGGACGACTCACCCGGCACCGGCTCCGGGCCGCCCCCGAGCCTGCCGTGCACCAGACGCAGCAGCTCCGCGCCGCCGTCGGCCTTGACCTTCGCCTCGAAGGCGTTGCCCCGCATGAACGCGAACTGCGACTGGCCGAAGGGCGCCGGGGAGCCGAGAGACTGCGCCAGCGTCGCCTTGTTCACACCCGCGCCGTCCAGCAGCGCGCGCCGTCGGCAGCCCGGATTCGCGGCGAGGGCCGCGAGCGCGCGAGCGTCGAGCGGTGACGCGGGGACGTCCGGTCCGCGCAGCTCAGCGAGCCGCTGTCGGAGTGCTGTCCCCCGCTTCGGCGGGGCGGGCACTGGGCTCGGCGCCTGGCTCGGCAGGCCGCTTGCGCGGCCGGGGAATTCGCTCACCCACGGAAGTCTGGCACCCGGCACTGACAATTGAGGACTCCGGGGCGGACGAGACGGACGACGAGCCCGCGTGCGACGCCGGGCCCACCCCGCCCGCGACCCCCGCAGAAGGCCGCGCGGCATCGAACGGCAGTTTGATCCTGGCTTTTACGCGGTCCGCGACCCGCAGCACCGGCTGCGCGAGGAGCAGTCCGAGACCCATCACCGCGGCACCCGCGACCGCGTCGAGGAAGTAGTGGTTGGCGGTGCCCATCACGACGATCGTGGTGATCAGGGGGTAGGCCACCGCCGCCGTCTTGACCAGCGGCGAACGGCTCTGCCGCCACAGCACGACCCCGCACCACAGCGCCCATCCCACGTGCAGGCTGGGCATCGCCGCGTACTGGTTGGTCATGCCGCCGAGCCCGCGCGGCGCACTCGCCTCGCCGCCCCACCAGCCGAAGTCGCTGTACTGCGCCATGGTGTCGACGAAGCCGTACCCCTCGCTCAGCAGGCGGGGCGGGCAGGTCGGCAGGAGCGTGAAGCCGACCAGGCCGATCATGGTGGAGGTCATCAGCCACGCGCGCGCCGCGCGGTAGTGGACCGCGCGGCTGCGGAACAGCCAGACGAGGACCAAGGGCGTGACCAGGTAGTGCAGGGACGCGTACCAGAAGTCGGCGGGGACACCTATCCAGGAATGGTCGGTGAAGAGACGGTTCAGCGGGTGCTCGGCGTTGAGCCGCAGGAACTTCTCGACGCGCAGGATGCTCAGGCCGTTGTCGACCGCGCCCGCCACATCGCCGCGGGCCAGCAGGCGTCCCGCCGAGTACGCGGCGTACACCAGCACGATCAGCGGCAGCTCCGTCCACCAGCGGAGCCGAAGCCCGCTGATGCCCCCGGTGCCCGGAGCGTCAGTCTGCGGCATCCGGTAGGTCCCCCATCTGTCTTTGGTCATGCGGTGTTCAACGGCGCCTCACCTTACGGCGTACGCGAAAGGACGCTGAGCGGGTCCCCGGTCGTCTTAGACGCAGAGATCGACGAGCGGGTTGCTCCTCGCGGGCAGGAGTGATCGCGACATGGCACGTGAGTGATGATGGAGGGTACGGACAGCTGTCTGTCCACAGAATTCGCTCGATGACAGCTGATGGTCTCCACCGATGGCTGTCGGCTCGGAAAGGCTCGACATGGCACCGCGCATCCTGCTGGCCCGCCACGGACAGACGGAGTGGTCCCTCTCCGGGAAGCACACCGGCAGGACGGACGTCCCGCTCCTGGAAGAGGGCCGCAACGGCGCGAAGCTCCTGGGCGAGCGCCTGCACCGCGCCCCCTTCGACGGCCTCGAGGACGTCGAGGTGCGCACCAGCCCCCTCGCGCGTGCGCGCGAGACCTGCGAGATCGCCGGCTTCGGGGACCGCGCCACCACCTGGGACACGCTCATGGAGTGGGACTACGGCTCCTACGAGGGGATGACCCCGGCCGACATCCAGGGCGTGCGCCCCGGCTGGTTCATCTGGCGGGACGGCGTCCCCCGGGGCGAGACCCTGGAGCAGATCACCGCCCGCGCGGACGAGGTGGTGGCCTGGGCGCGCGGCGCGGACCGTGACGTCCTGGTCTTCGCGCACGGGCACATCCTGCGCTCGATCGGCGCGCGCTGGCTCGGCCTCGGCGTCGACTTCGCCGCCCGCATCCGCCTCAACCCGACCTCGATCTCCACCCTGGGCTGGGCCTACGGCGAACCGGCCATCGAGTCGTGGAACGACACCGGACACCTGGCGTAGCCACCGGAGACGTACGACCGTCCCGGACGCGTACGGCCGCCTACACGGCCCGCGGCAGCGATGCGTGCCGCTCCAGGAAGCCGCACACCCCCGAGGCCCGCCGGTGCGGAAGCAGCACCCGGGCCGTCGTGGCGAGCATCCCCTGGATACGCGACGACTGCACCTCGTCGAGCAGCCCGAGCACGCGCATGCCCGCCGTCGCGGCCTCGTCAGGACGGCCCGCGCGGGCCAGGTCGTCGGCGAGCTCCGCGGTGTAGAGGGCGATGTTGCGGGTGAACTGCGGGGTCTGCGCCGAGGCGATGCCCGCCGCGCGCCGTGCGTGCCGGGCCGCGCGCTCCCAGTCGCCGAGCGCCGACCAGCACTGCGCCTCGAGGACTTCCAGCTCGGCCGGTCCGTAGAAGGTCATCCACTCCGGGTCGGAGTCCGAGGGGCCCCGGTCGAACAGGGCGTGGGCGCGGACCAGCGACCGCTCGCAGCCGGACCGGTCCCCGAGCCCCGCCCAGCCGCCGGCCTCCCGCAGCGCGAGGAGCGAGAGCAGCCGCGGCGACGCGAGGTGCCGGGCGGCCCGCGTCGCCGCCTGGGCCGCCCGCACCGCCTCCCTGGGCCGCCCGGCATCGCGCGCGAGGAAGGCCGTGTTGCAGAAGGCGTGCGCCTCCAGGGCAGGGTCGCCGGCCATGCGGGCCGTCGCGAGCGCCTCCGCGTAGTGCGAGCGGGCGTCGTCGAAGCGGCCCGAGTCGTGCGCCAACCACCCCACGGAGATGGACAGTTCCCCCGCGCCCGTGTAGAGCCGGTCCGCCATCGGCTGGCGGGTCGTGCCCGCGTCAAGCAGGGCGTAGGCGGTCCGCAGCGGGGCGGACGCGCGTCGGTAGAGGCCGTCGGCGCCGTGCCGGTCGTCGAGCAGCCGGATCCTGCGCACGGCCTCCTCGACCGCGGTCGCCTCGGCCTCGCCCGACCGGCCGCCGCGCTGTGCGGTGGCCTGGGCCGGACTCGGGTCGGTGAGCCCGAAAGGGCCCAGAGAGGCGGCGGCCACCGTGGCCGTACCGCTCATGAATGCGCGACGCCGCACGTCGATCTCCTCGTGACTCTGGATCTCGTACGGGTCGCACTCGTGCAGTTCGGGGCCCAGCGGCCCGGACGGGGGAGACTCATACAGCTGGATCGTGGTGTGTGGTGCGGGCGCCCCGGACTTGGCGCGCGCCCCCCGCCCGCGCACTGTGGAGCGGGGCGCGAACCCCAGATCCGTCAGTGTCCGGCCGGGGAACATGTGCAGGAACACTCGCTCGTAGGCGTAGTTGGGACAGCGGATCTCGCCCGCCTCGACGCGTCCGATGTAACGGGCGTCGCAGCTGACTCGCTCACCGATGTCGCGGGCGGACCGCCGGATCAACGCGGCGAACTCGCCCGGAGAGCGCTGTCCGCGCAGCTGCCTGAAGCGAAGATTCGGTCGTGGGGACGGAGTTGACGATGCCATCGGTGACGACGCCATGGCCTGACCCTCTCGTACGGATCGTGCCGGATCGCGCCGAATCCTGCGGATTCGGCGATACTGCCCCTGTTCCGGCGGAGCACGAACGTACCCGCTGTCATGGGCCCGGCACGCGGAGTTTGGCTACAAACCGGATATCTCACCCGTGATCCGCCATGAAGTGCCATCCTTTGCGGCGGTATTGCGCCGTAGCTGTTGACGCCCTCCCGCGTTGAACCATGCGGAGAGGGAGCGACGCGGCTTCCGCCCGTGCGAGGAGGGGTCCCCTTGTCGGAGATCGGCTTGTCGGAGATCGGCGTGCAGAACGGCGAATCGCGGGCGTCGCTGACCACGGCACGGCACCTGCCGTCCCAGGAGCGCAGCGCACCACCACAGCAGGGCGCCAGGCCCCCCGAGGCCGCCGACTTCTGCGATCTCGTCACCGTGCCGGCCCGCCAGGGCCTCGAAGCGGTCGACATCCTGCGCCGCGGGGCGGGTGACGACGCGGTCGGCCCCGTCCTGCACGACGGGAGCTGCGACACCCTCGGCTTCCTGGTGCCCCCCGGCACCGCCGAGGGCTGGGACCTGCCGGGCAGCGCGTGTACGCAGACCTTCGGCCGCGGCATCCGCGCGCACGCCGAGCCGGCGCCCGTCCCCCCGCCGACCCCGGTCGCGGGCACCGGCTGGCTGCTGCCCCCCGACGAGACCGACCCGGTCACCGACCCCGCCGTGCTGCGCGAGGCACTCGGCAAGGCGGCGCGCACGATCGAAGCCGCCGACAACTGTCGCTGAGCCCCGGCAGAAGCGGTTCTCCAAGGTCATCGGGCCGCGCACGGCGCGTACGCCGATAATGGTCCGATGGCAAGGAACAGGCGGTCCCGGGAAGAGGCGCAAGCCGTCGTCGAGGAGGTGGACGGGGGGCTCGCCGAGCTCATGCCCGACCGGGACAGGCCGCGCGCGTGGACGCTGCTCGTGGACGGCGCCCCGCAGTCCCATGTCGACCTCGACGACCCGGCGTATCTCGACTTCGAGTACCAGCGCAGGCTCGGTCACGTCGCCGACCTGGTCGCGCCGCCCGGCAAGCCGATCCAGGCCCTGCACCTCGGTGGCGGCGCCTTCACCCTCGCCCGCTACATAGCCGCGACCCGCCCTCGCTCCACCCAGCAGGTCATCGAGCGCGACACGGCCCTCATCCAACTCGTGCGCCGCGAACTGCCCTTGGACCCGCAGGCCCGGGTCAGGGTGCGCGGCACCGACGCCCGCGAAGGGCTCGCGAAGATCGCGGACGGCTGGGCGGACCTCGTCATCGCCGACGTCTTCAGCGGCGCCCGCACCCCCGCCCACCTCACCAGCGCCGAGTTCCTCGGTGACGTACGCAGGGTCCTGAAGCCCGGCGGGTGCTACGCCGCGAATCTCGCCGACGGGCCGCCGCTCGCACATCTGCGCGGCCAGCTCGCCACCGCCGCCACGCTCTTCCCGGAACTCGCGCTCATCGCCGACCCCGCGGTCCTTCGCGGCAAGCGCTTCGGCAACGCGGTGCTCGTCGCCTCCGACCTGCCGCTGCCGATCACCGAGCTGACCCGGCGCAGCGCGGGGGACTCGCATCCGGCCCGGGTCGAGCACGGCAGGGCGCTCATCGACTTCAGCGGGGGAGCGGCGGCGGTCACGGACGTGAGCGCGGTGGCGTCACCGGCGCCGCCGCCCTCGGTGTTCCGCTGAACCGACCCGACCGGTCAGTACTCGTTGATCTCGACCGCCGGGGCGTGGTCGTGCCACGTGCAGAACACCGAGACCTTGTCGGCGCCCGACGTGAACTCCACCCGGATCCAGGTGTCCTGCTTCCACACCTGCACCGACCACCCCGCCGCCGGGGTGGCCGACACCAGCGTCGCGGAGTCCTTGCCGAGGTCGAAGACGACCCGGCCGCCCTCGGAGGAGTAGCTCTTCACGCTGCCCGGTGTGGCGGCGGGGGCGGAGGGGGTGCTCGGCTTGCTCGACCTGGTCTTCGACGGCTCGCTCGCGGGGGGTTTCGAGGATTTCGAGGACTTCTCGGGCTTCGTCGACTTCGAGGGCGACGGGGTCGGCGTCGGGTCCGGCCGGTGGGTGGAGGAGGAGAGCGGCTCGGCACGGTCGCCGTCGGCGGCCAGCGGCACGGCACGCGGCGGGTCGTAGGCGGTGCCCGCCATGACCGTGTGGACACCCCACCAGGAGAGCGTGACCGCCGCGCCCGTGGCGAGCGACCAAGCCATTGCGTGTATGAGTCCTCTGCGCATCGCGAGCCATACTGCACCACCGGGCCCCTCGGCGTCCCAGGAGGACCGGGGTCACTCATATGGCGTACGGTGCCGCCCATGGCAAGTGTGCTCGTCGTCGAGGATGACCAGTTCGTACGCTCCGCTCTCATCCGGCATCTGACCGAGGCCTCGCACACCGTGCGCAGCGTCGGTACGGCCCTCGAGGCGCTGCGTGAGGTGGCCCATCTGCGGTTCGACGTGGTGATCCTGGACCTCGGACTGCCCGATCTGGACGGTTCCGAAGCGCTGAAGATGCTGCGCGGGATCACCGACGTCCCCGTGATCATCGCCACCGCGCGCGACGACGAGACCGAGATCGTCAGGCTCCTGAACGACGGCGCCGACGACTACCTGACCAAGCCGTTCTCCGTCGAGCACCTCTCGGCGCGGATGGCCGCCGTCCTGCGCCGCTCGCGCGTCCCGGCGGGCGAGGCCCCGCCGAGCCGGGAGATACGCGTCGGCGGGCTCGCCATCGACCCGCTGCGCCGCCAGGCCGAGCTGGACGGGGCGCGCCTGGACCTGACCCGGCGCGAGTTCGACCTGCTCGCCTTCCTCGCGGGGCGGCCCGGTGTCGTCGTACCGCGCAAGGAGCTGCTCGCCGAGGTGTGGCAGCAGAGCTACGGGGACGACCAGACCATCGACGTACATCTGTCGTGGCTGCGCAGGAAGCTGGGCGAAACGGCCGCAAGGCCGCGTTATCTGCACACGCTGCGGGGCGTCGGCGTCAAGCTGGAGCCACCGCTGTGAGGTGGGCGCTCGTCAAGGTGTGCCTGGCCGTCACGACGATGGTCGTGGTCGCCTTCGCGGTACCGCTCGGCCTGGTCATCCAGGAGATGGCGCGGGACAGGGCCTTCTCGAACGCGGAGCGGCACGCGGCCGGCATGGGCCCCACGCTCTCCATCACCACCGACCGCGATCAGCTGACGAAGGCCGTCGCCACCTCCGAGGCGGGCGGCGAGGGCCGCATGGCCGTGCACGTACCGCCCATCGACAAGGCGCCCGCCCTGGAGATCGGCGACCGGCGGGCTGACGCGCACGCGGTGGAGACCACCCGCAAGGAGGGCCGGGCGCGGACCGCGACGGTCGACGGCGGCTTCGCGCTGCTCCAGCCGACGGCGCTGAGCTCCGGAGAGATCGCCGTGGTCGAGATCTTCGTGCCCGAGGGCGCGGTCAGCAATGGCGTGACCACGGCCTGGCTGGTCCTGGCGGGTGTCGGCGTCGCGCTGATCATCGGGTCCGTGGCGGTGGCCGACCGGCTCGGCGTACGCATGGTGCAGCCCGCCAAGCGGCTCGTGGGCGCCACGCAGTCCCTCGGGGAGGGGAAGCTGGGGGCGAGGGTCCCGGAGGAGGGGCCGACGGAGCTGCGCCTGGCCGCCGTGGCGTTCAACTCGATGGCCGACCAGGTGGTCCAACTCCTGGCGAACGAGCGGGAACTGGCGGCGGATCTGTCGCACCGGCTGCGTACCCCGCTGACGGTGCTTCGGCTCAACGCGGCCTCGCTGGGCGACGGTCCCGCGGCCGAGCAGACCCGGATCGCGGTGGAGAAGCTGGAGCGCGAGGTCGACACGATCATCCGCACCGCACGCGACGCCAAGCCGCAGACGGCGGCGGTCGGGCCCGGCGCGGGCTGCGACGCGTCCGAGGTGATCCAGGATCGCATGGCCTTCTGGTCGGCGCTCGCGGAGGACGAGGGGCGCGAGGTGCGGGTCGCGGGGGTGGAGCGGCCGGTGTGGATCCCGGTGGCGCGCCCCGAACTGGTCGCCTCCCTGGACGCGTTGCTCGGCAACGTCTTCCGGCACACGCGGGAGGGGGCGGCGTTCGCGGTGGACGTGCACAGCGGCGAGGACGCGGTGATCGTCCTGGTGTCGGACGCGGGGGCCGGGATCGCCGACCCCGAGGCCGCGCTGGCGCGGGGCGCGGGGTCGGGGGCCGATGGCTCGACGGGGCTCGGCCTGGACATCGTGCGGCAGTTGGCGGAGTCCACCGGTGGTGACGTCCGCATCGGGCGGTCCGTGCTGGGCGGGACCGAGGTCCGGATCTGGATTCAGCTGGACGGGCGCCGGCCGGTCGCCGGGGGGCGTGGGCACGGGGGTTCCGTACGTCGGCGTAAGCGTGCCCCGAGCGTCCGCTAGGCCCTGAACCGCCGTCTCGCGGCGGATATTTTCCCGCCCTCCCACCCGATCACCCCGCGTCCGACTGTGAACGGAGCGCAGGTAGTTTCCGTCCAGGGGCTGACTCCGGGTGTCGGGTGGGTGGGTGGGAGAAGATCCGCGCGAAGCGCGGGAAGGTGTCCGCGGCTCGCACCCGGGAGCACCCGGAGCCCACCATTAAACGCTTCCGATCGCTTCCTTAAGCGCACCCTAAGATCCAGTGCAGAGCCCAGATTGCCCGCTATGTCGCGCCCCCGCGGGGCTAAGTTGCTGACGCACCCCCACCCCCCGCACAGCTAAGGCAGGCAAGCGATGAGCAGCACGCATCGGCGCACGGTGAGCACCAAGTCCAAGGTCATAGGCGGCATCGTGGCCGCGGGCCTCGTCGGCGGCGGCGCTTTCCTCTTCTCCGGGACGGCCCTCGCTACCAAGGCGCCCGCGGAGAAGGCCCCCGCCAAGGCCGCCGCTCAGGCCAAGTTCGCCCCGTTCGTGGACACTTCGCTCGCTCCCGCGTACGACCTCGTCGACACCGCGGAGAAGACCGGCGTCAAGGAGTTCACTCTCGCCTTCATCACCTCCGGCGGCAGCTGCGAGCCCCTCTGGGGCGGCACCACCGGGCTCGCCGACGACAAGGTCGCCTCGCAGATCGAGGCCCTGCGGGCCAAGGGCGGCGACGTCCGCGTGTCCTTCGGTGGCGCGGCCGGCTCCGAACTGGGCCTCAAGTGCGACAGCGCCGACGAGCTCGCCAAGGCGTACGGCAAGGTCATCGACACGTACAAGCTGACCAAGGTCGACTTCGACATCGAGGGCGCGGCCCTTCCGGAGACCGCGGCCAACACCCGCCGTGCGCAGGCCATCGCGCAGCTGCAGAAGGACCACGAGGGCCTGGACGTCTCGTTCACGCTGCCCGTCATGCCCGAGGGGCTGACCCAGCCGGGCGTCGACCTCGTCGCCGACGCCAAGAAGAACGGCGTCAAGGTCTCCGCCGTCAACATCATGGCGATGGACTACGGGCCGTCCTACAGCGGCGACATGGGCCAGTACGCCATCGATGCGGCGACCGCCACGCAGAAGCAGATCAAGGGCGCCCTCGACCTGTCCGACGAGGCGGCCTGGAAGGCCGTCGCGGTCACCCCGATGATCGGCGTCAACGACGTCACCACCGAGATCTTCAAGGTCGACGACGCCACGGAGCTGGTGAAGTTCGCCGAGGAGAAGGGTCTCGGTTGGCTGGCCATGTGGTCCTCGACGCGCGACAAGGCTTGCGAGGGCGGCGCCAACAACGGTGCGCAGCCGACCTGTTCGTCGATCGAGCAGGAGCCGCTCGCCTTCACGAAGGCGTTCGCCGCCGACAAGTAGGACCGAAGCACCCGACCCCGCAGCTGCCACCCCCCCCACGGCGCCTCGACCGGCATCCCCCCACCCGGTCGGGGCGCCACTCGTGCTCAGGTCTTGCTCGCCTGCCACTCCGCCGCGTAGTCGTGGAAGATCGCCCGCAGGTGGTGGCCGATCTTCAGGTAGTCGAGGTCGTCCAGGTTCGCCAGGGACACCCGCACCGACCACTCGGGGCCCTCGAAGCCGCCCCCGTTCAGCAGGACGACGTGGGTCTGCTCGGCGAGCCGGAACAGCGGGTCGACCGGCTCGTAGTTCTTCTCCAGGAAGTCGGCGAAGTCCTTGCCGTGGACGCGTTCCGCCTCGGCGAGCAGATCGAGTTCGATGTAGTAGCCGGCCCGGTGCGGATCGTCCGAGATCTTCATCTCGGCTCCCTCAAGGAGGAGTTCGAGCCGCTGCTGCACGATCGCGCGGATGCGCCGCTTGTACGCCTGCCCCTCCTCCAGCATGTCGAAGAGGGAGAACAGGACCATGATCATCTGCTGCGGGAGTGAGAGCCCCGAGGTGTGGTTCAGCGCCACCTGGCGCGAGTCGGCGACCAGACGGTCGATGAACTTGATCTCCTCCGGATTCAGCGTCAGCGTCCCGTACCGCTTGGCGAGCCGGTCCTTCTCGGCCTGCGGCAGCGCCGCGATCAGCTCGTCGACGACGTTGTCGTCGTGCAGTCCGATGACCCCGAGCCGCCAGCCGGTGGCGCCGTAGTGCTTGGAGTACGAGTAGACGAGCAGCGTGTTGCGCGGCAGGTCGGCGGCGATGGAGCGGAAGCCCTCGACGAACGTCCCGTACACGTCGTCCGTCACGATCAGGAGGTTCGGGTTCGTCGTGGCGACGATTCCCTTGATCTGGTCCGCGACCCGCTGACTCAGCGCGAGCGAGGGCGGGTTGGAGGGATTGACCAGGCAGACCATCTTGATGTCGGGGTCGGCGAGCTTCGCGACCTCCTCCTCCGGATAGCGCCACTCCCGCACGCCCTCCTCGGCGAACATGCTGGCCTGGACGTACGTCACCTCGAACTCGTACGTGTCGAGCTCGGGAATCTCGACGTACGGCGTGAACACCGGCACCATCAGGGCGATCTTGTCGCCCTTGTGCAGGATGCCGTTCTTCATGAGCGAGTCGAAGATGTAGCACATCGCGGCCGTGCCGCCCTCGGTGGCGAAGAGCGAGAGGTTGTCGGCGGGCGGCCGCTTGTCGAACATCTCGTCGGCGAGATAGCCGCGCACGATCTGCTCCGCGTGCTTCAGCATCCGGTCCGGCACGGGGTAGTTGTCGCCGACCGAGCTGTCCGTCAGCTCGTGCACGAAGTCGTCCTTGTCGAAGCCGAACCGCTCGATGGCGTGCTCCACGCACTTCTGGAGCAGCTCGATGCCGGGCAGGTCCGGGTGCTGCCGCACGAAGGTGTCGAAGCGGGCGCCCGACCCCGCCTTCTCCGGCATGCCGCCGAGGTCGTCGGCCGTCCAGACGCGGCGGGACTCGGAGAGGGCGAAATAGCCGAGCGCGTAGAAGGCCTCGCGGGGGCTCGTGGCGATCCAGTTGGGATTGCCGCGTCCCGCGTTGAGCATCTGAACGCTGGAGGTCTCCTTCTGCCCCGGCTTGTCGGCCTGCACCGTCTGGGCGATCTCGATGAACTTGTCCTTCAGCTCGAACGGGCTGAGCTGGGCGAACGACTGGATTTCCGCGCGGGTGAAGGTGGTCTTGGGCACGGCTCGTTCCTCACGTGGGGGAGCGGGGGGTCAGTGGTGGAGCAGGACGATGACGGCGCCCCAGATGGTCAGGAGCACGTTGCCGACGGCGTACGGGATCGTGTAGCCGAGCGTCGGGATCTGGGACCGCGACGATTCGTTGATCGCGCCGATCGCCGCGGTGGTGGTCTGGCCGCCCGCGAGGACGCCCATCAGGATCGGGAAGCGGATCTTCTGGACGTAGTGGCCGAAGAGGAAGCCGACGATCAGCGGGATCACCGTGGCGATCGCACCGAACAGGAGCAGCCCCCAGCCCGCCGTCGACAGGCCGGAGGTGAAGCTGGGTCCGGCGTTGATGCCGACGACGGCGACGAAGAGGCAGAGCCCGAGGGTGTCCATGAACCACTGGGCACCGGGCGGGACATTGCCGTACGTCGGGTACTTGCCGCGGATCCACCCGAAGACGAGCCCCATGATCAGCGCGCCGCCCGACGTGGAGAGCGAGATCGGCACACCGCCCGCGGTGAGCGCCGGGATGCCGATGCAGCCGCCGAGGAAGATGCCGAGCCCCACCCAGATCATGTCGGTGGCGAAGGACGTCGGCACGGGCTTGCCGAGTTCCCTGCCCGCGGGGTCCACCAGGCGTTTGGGGCCGGTGAGGATCAGGGTGTCGCCACGCTCCAGCTGCGTGGTCAGGCGGTAGGGGAACTCGGCGCCGGAGCGGTACAGCTTGTCGACGTAGACCCCGACCATGAACGGTTCGCGCCGCAGGTCGCCGATGCTCTTGCCCAGTTGTTCCTTCTCGGAGACGACCACGTGCAATGACTCGGTCTGGTAGCCGAGGAGTTCGACGTCGTCGGTCTCGGCGCCGATGTGCGTACGGGGGTCGAACTCGACGAGGGAGCCGCGCAGCGCGCTCAGCGCGACGACGTCGCCCTCGTGCAAGGCGGTCCGCTGGTCATGGTCGAGGATGTTGCCCTCTCTGCGTACGCGGGTGATGTAGACCCGGCGGCCCAGCTCGCGCTGTTGGTTCTCGAAGTCCTCGATGGTGCGTCCCGCGAGGTCGGGGCGCTGGATGGTGTAGGCGCGCAGGACGACCTCGTAGTAGCCCTCGGCCAGGTCGGGGTTGTCGCCGGGGGCGTCCAACTCGCGTGCCAGGGCCGCCGATTCGGCTGCCAGGTCACGCCGGTAGAGCTTGGGCAGCACGTTGGCGAGCAGCATCGCGCAGAGGATCGTGCCGAGCGGATAGGTCACGGCGTACCCGATGGCGACCAGGTTCGACTCGCTCTTGACCTGCGCGGAGCTGAGCCCCGGCAGATTGGAGATCGCGTCGCCCGCGACACCGATGACGGCGGACTGGGTGAGCGCCCCGCCGAGCAGACCCGCCGAGAGTCCGGGCCCGTAGCCGAGCATCGCGGCGAAGGCCCAGCAGACGAGGAGGCCGGTCACGCAGACGACGACCGCGTTGAGGACCTGCGGAAGGCCGTCCTTCTTCAGGCCGCGGAAGAACTGCGGGCCGACCTTGTAGCCGAGGGCGAAGAGGAACATCGTGAAGAAGAGGTTCTTCACCGTCCCGTCGATCTCGACCTTGAACTGCGCCCCGAGCAGCAGCCCCGCGATGAGACAGCCGGTGACCGCGCCGAGGCCGATGGCCTTGTAGCGCAGCTTCCCGAAGAGGAAGCCGATCGCCACGGTGATGAAGACGAGCAGCTCGGGATGGGGCTGGAAGATGTTCCGGTTGAGGAAGTCGATCATTTTCTACCCTCCGGAAGCGCCGCTTCAGGCGCCGAGTACGCCGACGAGGATCGGCCCGGTCAGGGGGAGCAGGAAGTTCGAGAGGGCGTACGTGATCGTGTAGCCGAGCAGCGGGACCGAGCTCTGGGCCACTTGGGTGACGGAGGTGATCGCCGGGGTCGAGCACTGCTGACCCGCGATGGCGCCGATCAGGAGCGGTTTCTCGATCTTCAGGAGCTTGCGGCCCACGAAGAGCGAGATCGTCGCGGGCACGAGGACCATCGCGATCCCGGCGAACGGCAGCAGCGCCCCGTACTGCTTGAGCAGCGGCCAGGCCTGCGGCCCCGAGACGAGTCCCGTACAGGCGATGAAGATCGCCAGGCCCATGTCCTTGAGGGTGTTCGCGGCCTGCGGCGGGAACGCCCCGAAGGTCTGCTTGCGGGAGCGGAACCAGCCGAAGAGCAGCCCGGAGATCAGGCAGCCGCCGCCGGTGCCGAGCGACATGGGCACGTCGCCGAAGTGCACGACGACCTGGCCGAGCAGGGAGCCTGCCGCGATGCCGAGACCCAGATAGATGAAGTCGGTGGCGTCGTTCTTGACGACGGCGCCGATCCTCGCGGTCAGCTTGTTCAGGCCCGAGCGCGCGCCCACCAGGGTGAGCACGTCACCGCGGCGCACGGTGGTGGAGCCGGCCGCGGGCAGGTGCTGATCGCCGCGCAGTACGTCGGTGACGTACACGCCGTCCTTGATGAACTCCGGATGGGCGCGCTGGAGGTCGTCCACGCTCAGGCCGTCCGACGACTTCTCGGTGACGGCGACCTGGGCGGTGGCCAGCGGGGTGTCGACGCCGGGGATGCCGGGGGTCTCGGGGCCGATGAGGTGCCCGGACTCGATCACGTTGGCACGGCGGCCGACCACCAGGACCAGGTCGGAGAGGGTCAGCGCCAGGCCGGGGGCGGGCGTGAGCTGCTTGCTGCCGCGCTTGACGGCCTCGACGGTGCCCCGTCCGTCGAGCTCCGCCTCCAGGTCGCCCACGGTCCTGCCGTCGCCCGAGGTCACCAGGTAGGTGCGGCCGACCATGCCGGGCAGCGCCTGGCGCTCGTCGGACTCCAGGCCGCCGCCCGCGCCGCGCATCTTCTCCCACAGCTCGCGCGAGGCGTCCCGCAGGTTGATCCGCAGCATCATCGGCATGATCTGGCTGGTGTAGAGCACGATGGTGATCAGGCCGAAGAGGTAGCAGACCGTGTACGCGGTGGCGACGTGCCCCTGGTACTGGGTGATCTGGTCCGGGGTGAGGCCGTCCAGCTTGCCGATGGCCTCGGTCGCCGTGCCGACGACGGCCGACTCGGTGGCCGCGCCCGCCAGGATGCCCGACGCGGTGCCGACGTCCAGGTCGAAGGCCTTGGCGAGGCCGAGCGCGATGCCCAGGACGCAGACAAGCTCGATCCCGCAGAGCGCGAAGAAGCGCAGGCTCTCGCGGTTGAGGTTGGAGAAGAACTGAGGGCCCGCGAGATAGCCGAGGGCGAAGATGAAGAGCGCGAAGAAGATCGTCTTGACGTCGTCGGAGACGACGACCTTGGCCCAGGCGCCGAGCAGCAGCGAAACGATCAAGGTGCCGCAGATGCCGCCCAGCGTGATGGGACCGACGCGCACCTTGCCCACGAGGTAGCCGAGGGCGAGGCAGACGAACAGCGCCAGCTCGGGGTGGTCACGGAGTACGCCCATCGGCGCTCACCGTGCCTGTTCTCTTGCGTTATGTGGCATATCGGCAACTTAAGGAGCCGAGTGGCGCACTGCCACTCGGCCCCTCGGGCTCCCGGTCCCGCGGGTCAGCCCGCGACGTACTCCCGCGGCAGCTCACCGCTGGACGCGACACCCGCGTACCAGTGGGCGCTGGACTTGGGGGTGCGGGCCTGCGTCTCGTAGTCGACGTACACCGCGCCGAAGCGCTTGCTGTAGCCGTACGACCATTCGAAGTTGTCCAGCAGGGACCACAGGTAGTAGCCGCGGACGTCGGCGCCGTCCGTGATGGCGCGGCGTACGGCGGCCAGGTGCCCGTGCAGGTAGGCGATGCGCTCGGGGTCGTGGACGCGGCCCTCCGGGTCGGGCTTGTCGTCGTAGGCCGCGCCGTTCTCGGTGACGTACAGCGGCAGGCCGGGCGCCTCCCGGGTGTAGCGCATGATCAGGTCGTGCAGCCCCGTCGGGTCGATGGTCCAGCCCATCTCGGTGCGGTCGCCAGGGGTCTGGTGGAAGGCCACGTCGTCGGAGCCGGGCCACGGCGAGTGGTCGCTGGCGCCGTGTCCGTCGTTGCGCGCGTTCGCCGTGTCGTTCCGGGCGGCCGAGACCAGCGCGGGCGTGTAGTAGTTCAGGCCGAGCGCGTCCAGCGGCTGGTGGGCGGTGGCCAGGTCGCCGTCCTGCACGAAGGACCAGTCGGTGATCCTGGCCGTGTCCCGGAGCAGATCCGCGGGGTAGGCGCCGTGCAGCATCGGGCCGTGGAAGACGCCGTTGGCGAGGTTGTCGATGCGGCGGCGGGCGTCCTGGTCCTCCGGGCTGTCCGAAACCGCCCTGACCACCGAGGAGTTGAGGCTTACCGCCACCCGGGCGCGGGCCGGGAGCGCGGCACGCAGCGCCTGGGTGCCCAGGCCGTGCGCGAGGTTGAGGTGGTGCGCGGCCTGCAGCGCGGCCGCCGGGTCGGTGCGGCCGGGCGCGTGCACGCCGGAGCCGTAGCCGAGGAAGGCGCTGCACCACGGCTCGTTGAGCGTGATCCAGGACTCGACGCGGTCGCCGAGCGCCTCGGCGACGAAGCCCGCGTACTCGGCGAACCGGTAGGCGGTCTCGCGTGCCGGCCAGCCGCCCGCGTCCTCCAACTCCTGCGGCAGGTCCCAGTGGTAGAGGGTCAGGGCCGGCTTGATGCCCTTGGCGAGCAGCTCGTCGACGAGCCGCCGGTAGAAGTCGAGGCCGCGCTGGACGGCGGGGCCGCGTCCGGTGGGCTGCACCCGCGACCAGGACACGGAGAACCGGTAGGCGTTCAGACCGAGGTCCGCCATGAGCGCCACGTCGTCGCGGTAGCGGTGGTAGTGCTCGACGGCGACATCACCGGTGTCGCCGTCGACCGTTTTGCCGGGCGTGTGGCTGAAGGTGTCCCAGATGGAGGGGGTGCGGCCGTCTTCACGTACGGCGCCCTCGATCTGGTACGAGGACGTGGCGGCACCCCAGAGGAAGTCGGCCGGAAAGGCAAGGGATTCAGGCATGGAAGCGCTCCCATGGGAAGGGGAAAAGGGCAAGAGGGACAAGAGGGGAAGCGGACAAGAGAGATGGGCGGATGGCCAGGACCGAGGTGGCGGCGGCTCGGCCCTGGCGGGGGAGGACTCGGCGGGCGGTCGGGCCTCAGCCCTTGACGGCGCCCTGCATGATGCCGCTCACGATCTGCTTGCCGAAGAGGATGAACGCCAGGAGCAGCGGCAGGGTGCCGAGCAGAGCGCCCGCCATGATCACCGCCCGGTCCGGGATGTAGCCCGTACCGAGGGAGTTGAGCGCCACCTGCACGGTGGGGTTCGACTGGTTCAGCGCGATGATCGGCCAGAGGAAGTCGTTCCAGGCCATCACGAACGTGAGCAGGCCGAGCACCGCCATCGCGGGCCGTGCCGCGGGGAACACCACGTGCCAGATGATCCGCAGACTGCTCGCCCCGTCCATCCGCGCCGCCTCGATGAGCTCGCTCGGCAGCGCCTGCAGCAGGTACTGCCGCATGAAGAACACCCCGAAGGCGCTCACGAACGTCGGCAGGATCACCGCCTGCAGCTGATTGGTCCACTGCAGGTCGGCGACCCACAGATAGAGCGGTACGACACTCAGCTGCGGCGGCACCATCATCGTGCCGATCGTCAGGAGGAGCAGCAGCCCGCTGAACTTGAACTTCAGCTTGGCGAAGGCGAATCCGGCGATCGTGGAGAACAGGACGGTGCCGATGGTGATGCTGCCCGCCACGATCGTGGTGTTCAGCATCGCGTCGCCCAGGCTCGCCTCGGTCCAGGCCCGCTCCAGGTTCTTGAAGAGGTTCCCGCCGAACCACAGGGGCGGCGGTGTCTGGGCGAGCCGCCCGCTCGTACGGGACGCCGCGATCGCCGTCCAGATCAGCGGGGCCAGCGAAACGGCCGTGAACAGCGTGAGCACGACGTAGGTCCACGGGCCCGCGTGCATCGTGCGCCCGGCCTTGAGCCCCAGCGAACGGCCCGACTTCGGGCGCGGCGCGGGAGCGGACTTCGGGCTCGTGATCACGTCGGTCGGCGGGTCCGACGCGAGGTCCGTCGTCGGGCCCGAGGTGCGGGACTTCATTGGGCCTTCCTCAGACGTCGGGCGATCAGCAGATTGACCGCGGCGATGAGCAGCAGGATCGCGAGCATCAGCCAGGCGACGGCCGAGGCCCGGCCCAGATGGCCGTTGATCCAGCCCTGGTCGTACAGATAGAGACCAAGCGTCTGGAACTGGTGGTCCGCGCCGCCCTTGGACCCGGCCGTGCCGCCGAACAGCAGCGGCTCACCGAAGAGCTGGGTCGCCCCGATGGTCGAGACGACCACCGTGAACAGGATCGTCGGACGCAGCATCGGGATCGTCACGTGCCGGAACTGCTGCCAGCGCGAGGCACCGTCCAGCGACGCCGACTCGTACAGGTCGTGCGGCACGGCCTGCATCGCCGCCAGATAGATGAGCGCGTTGTAGCCGGTCCACCGCCAGATGACGATCGACGACACCGCGAACTGCGAACCCCACGACGACTCACGCCAGTTGACGGGGTCGATGCCGACGGACCCGATGATCCAGTTGACCATGCCGCCGTCCCACGCGAACAGCAGCGTGAAGACCAGCGAGGCGCTCGCCACCGACGTGGCGTACGGAGCGAGCATCGCGACGCGCCACAGGGTGGAGCCGCGCAGCTTGTAGTTGAGCAGGTGCGCGATGCCGAGCGCGACGGCGAGCTGGGGGACCGTGGCGATGACGCCGATGGTGAAGGTGTTGCCGAGCGCGTTCCAGAAGTACTCGCTCTGCAGCAGGTTGCTGTAGTTCTCCAGGCCGATCCAGGTGCTGCCGTCGAGGTCGGTGAGCGACAGGCGGTGCAGCGAGGCCCACCCGGTGTAGAGCAGCGGGAACAGCCCGAAGGCACCGAAGAAGAGGAAGAAGGGGGCGACGAAGACGTACGGCGACGCCTTTATGTCCCAGCGGTACAGGCGACTGCGCCACGAGGACGTGGGGGAGGACGTGCGCCTCCCGGACGCGGCCGGGGCCGCGCCCCCCTCTTCGGGGGACGCGGTCTCGGCGTACTCAGCGGTCTCGGACATGCGCGTCACTGTCCCAGAACATCCTTGATCTCCTTCTGCGCGGCCTCCCAGCCCTCAGCCGGAGACTTGCCCTGTTGCTCCACCTGGAGCACACCGATGTCCGTGATGGACTGGCCGATCTGGGCGTCCTTCAGGCCGTAGATGGCCGAAGGGGTGTTCTTCGCGATGTCGGCGAAGATCTCCGTGATGGGCGCGTCACTGAAGTACGCCTTGGTCGCCGGGGACGGCTTCAGCGTGTCGTACGCCGACGGGGTGGAGGGGAAGCTGGCCTGCTTGGCGAAGACCTTGGCGAGCTGCTCGGGCTGCGTCAGCCAGACGGCGAGCTCGGTCGCCTCCTTCTTGTGCTTGCCCGCGCTCGGCACGCCGAGGAAGGTGCCGCCCCAGTTGCCGTCGGTGGGCGCCTTGGCCATGTCCCACTGGCCCTTGCCCTCCGGTCCTGTCTTCTCCTGGATGTAGCCGGCCATCCACGCGGGGCAGGCGACGGTGGCGAACTTGGCGTTGGCGAAGCCCTGGTCCCACGTCGGGTCGAACTGCTTGAGCTTGGACGACATGTCGCCCTTCGCGACCTTCATCGCCGCGTCCCAGGCGTCCTTGCGGCCCTGGCTCTTCTCGTAGATCTCCTTGCCGCTCTTGTCGTAGTACCGCTCGGTGGCACCGGCGAAGACCGCGTTGTAGACACTGGAGGCGGAGTCGACGAACTTGGTCTCGCCGGGGGCCTTCTTCATGTACTTCTCGCCGAGCGCGACGTACTTGTCCCAGTCGCCGGCCCACTCCTTGGCGAGCTCCTCGCGGTCGGTGGGCAGACCGGCCTTCTTGAAGAGGTCCTTGCGGTAACACAGCGCCGTCGGGCCGATGTCGACGCCGAGGCCGACCGTCTTGCCGTCCTCGGTGGTGGCCTGCTTCCACTTCCAGTCGAGGTAGGTGGACTTGTCGACGCCCTCGGCCTTGCTCAGGTCCTCGAACTTGGCGCCCTGGGTCTGTACGACCTCGGTGATGTTGCTGACCTCGATGGCGGCGACGTCATTCACGCCGGCGCCCGACTGGAGCTGGGTGAGCAGCTTCGGATAGTAGGCGTCGTTCCGCTCGATGACGTTCTCTTTGATCTTGATGTTCGGGTGCGACTTCTCGTACTCCTCGTAGAGACCGGCCTGCTTGAGGCCCAGCACACCGAACGTGCCCACATTGAGCGTGACCTTGCCGTCGCCGCCCTCCGCGCTGCTGTCGTCATCGCTGGAACAACCGGCCAGCAGGCTGCCGGCCAGCGCGGTCACGGCCGCGAAGGCCACCAGCCGACCGGGTCGGCGGGAACTCGTTCGCATTACGTCCTCCTGTTGCCTGACGTGCCGACCCCCCGGCCAACTGCACTTCTTGCCCCGTTGCTTGACTCTTCGGCTCGGGCGGGGAACGTGCGGGATGTGTACGTGTCAGGTACTGTGGGAGCGCTCCCACAAGTGATGAGTTGAAGAGTCGTGGCTGGGAGCGGGGGTGTCAAGGGACCGGACATAGAGATATGTCTTCAGTTATCGGGCTGTTACGAGGAGGCCCGCGCGGACGGTCCATCCGATCGGCGAAGATCAGGCTGTTACATTCCTCTACATTCCTCGCCCGGGGGAAGTGCGACGGGAGGCGGACAATGCCAGCTCACGGACCGCGCGGCCGCAGCGGCGGACGACCGACCCTCGAGGAGGTCGCCGCGAGGGCGGGAGTGGGCCGCGGGACGGTCTCCCGGGTGATCAACGGCTCGCCGCGGGTGAGCGAGGCGACCCGGACGGCCGTCGAGGCCGCCGTCGCCGAACTGGGTTACGTACCGAACACGGCGGCCCGCGCCCTGGCCGCCAACCGCACCGACGCCATCGCCCTGGTCGTGCCCGAGCCCGAGACCCGCTTCTTCGCCGAGCCGTACTTCTCCGACGTCCTGCGCGGGGTCGGCGCGGAGCTCGGCGAGACGGAGATGCAGCTCCTCCTGATCTTCGCCGGGAACGACCGCAGGCGCCAACGCCTGGCCCAGTACCTCGCGGCCCACCGCGTCGACGGCGTCCTGCTCGTCTCGGTGCACGCCGACGACCCGCTGCCGGACCTCCTGGCCCAGCTGGAGATCCCCGCGGTGATCAGCGGCCGCCGCTCGGCCGACGAGCAGCTGCCCTCGGTCGACTCGGACAACTTCGCCGGGGCCCACTGTGCGGTCGAGCACCTCCTGTCGCGCGGCCGCACACGGATAGCCACCATCACGGGCCGCCTGGACGTCTACGGCGCCCAGCGCCGTCTGGACGGCTACCGCGCGGCGCTGTCGGACGCGGGCCGGCCCGTGGACGAGCGGCTGATCGCGCCGGGCGACTTCACGGAGGAGGGCGGCCGCAGGGCGATGACGGAGCTGCTCGCGGCCTTCCCGGACGTGGACGCGGTGTTCGCGGGCTCCGACGTGATGGCGGCCGGCGCCCGCCAGGTCCTGCGCGAGGCCGGGCGCCGGATACCCGACGACGTGGCGCTGGTCGGCTTCGACGACTCGGCGATCGCCCGCCACATGGACCCGCCCCTGACGAGCGTGCGCCAGCCGATCGAGGAGATGGGCCGCGCGATGATCGATCTCCTGCTCGCCGAGATCGCCGACGACCGCCCGGCATCGGCCCGCCGCCTGGAGCACCGCCAGCTGGTCCTGCCCACGGAACTCGTGGAGCGGGCGTCGTCCTGAGCGCCCCGGGCGAGGAACGAAGAAGGCCCGGTCCGCTTTCGCGGACCGGGCCTTGATCATTCAGGGTGAGTGACGGGACTTGAACCCGCGGCCACCTGGACCACAACCAGGTGCTCTACCAACTGAGCTACACCCACCATGTCCGGTCGTTCTGCGTTCTTCTGACCGGCCGAGAAAAAGTGTACAGGGTCCGAAGGGGTGCTCGCGCACGCGTTTTCCGGACCCCGTACGAGGGGCGGTCGCGGAGGTTACTCCGCGGGCAGCACATGCTTGGCCGCGATCGTTTTCGCGGTGTCCGAGTCCGGTCCGGGCTGCGGAACGAAGATCGCCTCGCGGTAGTAACGCAGCTCGGCGATGGACTCGCGGATGTCGGCGAGTGCCCGGTGGTTGCCGTTCTTGTCCGGGCTGTTGAAGTAGGCCCGGGGGTACCACCGCCGGGCGAGCTCCTTGATGGAGGACACGTCGACGATGCGGTAGTGGAGGAACTCCTCAAGCGTCCGCATGTCACGCAGCAGGAAACCGCGGTCGGTGCCGACCGAGTTGCCGCAGAGCGGCGCCTTCCGCGGCTCCTTGACGTGCTCACGTACGTACGTCAGAACCTGCTCCTCGGCGTCGGCCAGGGTCGTGCCCGAGGCCAGTTCGTCGAGGAGCCCCGAGGTGGTGTGCATCTTGCGCACCACCTCGGGCATGGTCTCCAGCGCCGCGTCCGGCGGGCGGATCACGATGTCCACACCTTCGCCGAGCACGTTCAGTTCCGAGTCGGTGACCAGTGCGGCCACCTCGATAAGTGCGTCATCCGTCAACGAGAGCCCGGTCATCTCGCAGTCGATCCACACCATGCGATCGTTCATGCGTCTTACCCTACGGCGCGCTCCTCTGGCCGGGCAGTGGCGGACGTCCTGGCGCGTACACATCCGAGTTCGGCTTTCCCGGCTCCGCGGTCAGCGAGGCCGACGGGCCGATGGCACTCGCGGCCGCCGTACGCCGTGTCTGCGAGGGCACGGGTCCCGTGCCCTCCGCGTTCACCGTCGCCGTGGCGGGCACGGACGCCGCCGATTCGAGCAGTGCCCGCTCACCCCCCTGCGGCCTGCGGGCGCGGTAAGCGGCCCGGTAGGCGGCCGGCGACGAGCCGAGCTGGCGCCGGAAGTGGCCGCGCAGGGCCACGGGCGAGCGGAAGCCGCAGCGGCCCGCGACCTCGTCGACGGAGTAGTCGGAGGTCTCGAGCAGCCGCTGTGCCTGCAGCACGCGCTGAGTGATCAGCCACTGCAGGGGAGCGCTCCCGGTCAGCGAGCGGAACCTGCGGTCGAAGGTCCGCCTGCTCATGTACGCGCGCGCGGCCAGGGTCTCCACGTCGAACTGCTCGTGGAGATGTTCCAGGGCCCAGGCGACGACCTCGGCGAGCGGGTCGGCGCCGATCTCCTCAGGTAAAGACCTGTCGAGATAGCGCTCCTGGCCGCCGGCCCGGCGCGGAGGCACGACGAGCCTGCGGGCGAGCGCGCCCGCCGCCTCGTTGCCATGATCCGTGCGCACGATGTGCAGGCACAGATCAATTCCGGCCGCTGTCCCCGCGCTGGTGAGCACGTCGCCGTCGTCGACGAAGAGCTCACGCGGATCCACATGGACGGACGGATACCGCTTGGCCAGCGTCGGTGCGTACATCCAGTGCGTGGTCGCCGGACGGCCGTCGAGCAGACCGGCCGCGGCGAGCACGAACGCCCCGGTGCAAAGCCCCACGATGCGGGCGCCCTCTTCGTGCGCGCGGCGCAGCGCGTCGAGTGCCTCCGGCGGTGGCGGTGATGTGATCGACCGCCAGGCCGGCACCACGACGGTGCCCGCACGCCCTATCGCCTCCAGGCCATGGGGCGCGGTGAGTTCGAGCCCTCCGGTCGTACGCAGCGGTCCCTCTTCACCGGCGCAGACCAGCAGCCGGTAGCGGGGAACCCCGGCGTCCTGCCGGTCGATCCCGAACACGGAGAGCGGTATGGAACTCTCGAAGATGGGGCCACCGCTGAACAGCAGCACCGCGACAATCTCCCTGCGGCGGCGTCCGGAGAGTTTCCGCGACGCGGCTTCTTGCACGGCAGTGGAGTCGTGGCTCATGGTGCTAAGCCCCCCTCGGTCGTCGCGGCTCCCTGTTCTTGGCGTGCTCTGTCTCTGCGTGTCCTGCGTTCTCGGCGCTCTTGGCGTTCCTGTCGGACCTGTCGCTCCTGCACGTTTCCCCTCGGTCCTCCACCAGTCCCCCGCCGTAATACAGTCATGATCGAATCTACTGCGTCCCGTGCTGCCGGGGTGACCAGTTAAGGACCCGGCACTATGTCGACATGGCAACTTGGCGTGAAGCAGTCGATCACGAAGCGTTGCACTCACGGGCGTTGCTGGGAAGTGCGCCTCAGCTCCGTGGCCGGTCCCCGTAGGGTTCAGGCGCCCTCCACATGCCTTTCAGCCCTGGTGGGACCGGGGTTGAGTACCCCTTCGGCCAAGGAATGCATGGCCATAGGAAGTTGGCTGAAAAGTTACGGGTAGGTGCGCGTGAATCGGTCAGTCCACCGGCGCTGACCCACCAGCATGCCGACCGCCCCTGTGCGCCCCCGCGGCCGTCCGTCCGTGCCGCCCGCGGCGCTCCTGGCCCTGCTCCTCGACCAGCCGCGCCGCCCCCCGCTCGGACTGTCGCAGAAGCAGCCGGCAGACGCCCGTCACGGCCAGCAGCCCGAGGGCCGAACCCGCGGCTCCCGCCAGCGAGGTCCCGTACCCCACGAGGACGACGGGAACCAGGAAGCAGCTGAAGGCCGCCCAGCGCACGACATCGCTCGCGGAGTCCTGCAGGGGGGTAGGGGGCATCTCCTCGGCGCGTGGCGCGGGGACGCCCCCGCGCGGGCGTTCACGCGCCCCCTCGGGTGGGCGCCGGTGGCCCTGCGTCGTCACGCGTGAGGGTGTCGTGGCTCGTGAGGTCGTCGTGACTCGTGAGGACACTGGCGGCGGTCCAGGCACGGCGGGCTCCCTGTGGCGGTGGGGTACCGAGGTTCAACGCGTGGTCACGCGGCCGGTCACTGGCGTGAACCGGGTGGCCGACGACAGCCCCACGAGTGGGTGCGCAAACCGCCTGTACGGGGCAGCAACCATTGCCATACGGGCGACGCTCATGCATGCTCCGGTGAACGCCGTGAGGCTCCCGCAGGGCCGGTAGCAAGCTCTGGGCAGGAGAGGAGTGTCGCCGTACCCTTGGGGGTATGGGGTTGGGAAGATGATTCCCGGACACAGCTCCGGTGGTCGCCGCTCCACCCAGTCCCTGCCCGATCCTGTCCGCACTTGCCCGATCTGCTCCATACTGCTCTTTACCGACCACACTGCGCCGTACGACCCGAACAGAGCCGACCCTCCCACAGAGGACTCCTTCGCCGAGACACCCATGGCCGGTCACGAATTCTCCGAACCAGCGGACCGCAAGCGGCAGGTCGCCGATCCCACGGCGACCCCCCAGGCGGCGGAACAACCACGTCATTCCTGCGATCCGGCCTTCCGGCACGGAGTCGTCGTCGGATTCGACGGCTCGACCTCCAGTGAGCGCGCTCTCTCGTACGCGATCGGGATGGCCCATCGCTCGGGCTCGGGCCTGATCATCGTGCACGTCGCCAACCGGCTCCCCACCACGGTGTGGGCGGGCTGCGAGCCACCGGTCTTCGTCGACGTCCCCGATCACCGCACCGAAGTGCTCGGTCTGGAACTCGCCTGTGCGGACTATCTGGCCGAGGTGCCGTGGATCCTGGTCGAGCGCGGCGGCGACATCTGCCACGAGCTCGAAGAGGTCGGCCGGGAGTACTCCGCGGACGCCATCGTCGTCGGATCGACGCACGGGATCGTGGGGCGCATCTTCGGCTCGGTCGCGGGCCGGCTCGCGCGCCGTGCGCAACGCCCCGTCGTGGTCATTCCGTAACGGCCCTCCGTCCCAGGTGGGATGAGGGTGGCGAGGCGTCAACTTCCCTTGTGTGTAGATAAATCTACTCGTGCGTAGAGGTGCTTTGTGTCCTTGTGAAGGGTACGTACAGGGGCACGACCACCTGCCGACCGGGCAGTGACGGCTTCCGGCCAAGGCAGGCGCGGGTCGGGGGAATGGGCGCCCCTGGCCCCTGAAGAACGACCCCTCGCACGCTTGGTGGCACGCGCGAGGGGTCGTTCATTTCCGGATGTCCGATGTCCGTGGCGGGACTACTCGACCGTGACCGACTTGGCCAGGTTGCGCGGCTTGTCGATGTCGCGGCCCAGGGCCAACGCCGTGTGGTAGGCGAGGAGTTGGAGCGGGATGCCCATCAGGATCGGGTCGAGCTCGTCCTCGTTCTTCGGGACGAGGATGGTCTGGTCGGCCTTCTCCTGCTCCTGGTGCGCGACCGCGAGGATCTTGCCGCTGCGGGCCTTGATCTCCTCCAGGGCGGCGCGGTTCTTCTCCAGGAGGTCGTCGTCCGGGACGATCGCGACCGTGGGGAGCGCGGGCTCGATGAGCGCGAGGGGGCCGTGCTTGAGCTCGGAGGCGGGGTAGGCCTCGGCGTGGATGTACGAGACCTCCTTGAGCTTGAGGGAGGCCTCGCGGGCGACGGGGTAGCCCCGTACGCGCCCGATGAAGAGCATCGAACGGGCGTCCGCGTACTGCTTGGCGATCTTCTTGATCTCCTCTTCCTGCTTGAGGATCTCCGAGATCTGGCCGGGCAGCTTGCGCAGGCCCTCGATGATCCGCTTGCCGTCGGAGACCGACAGGTCACGGATGCGGCCCAGGTGCAGGGCGAGCAGGCCGAAGGCGACCGTGGTGTTGGTGAAGCACTTGGTGGAGACGACGCAGACCTCCGGGCCCGCGTGGACGTAGACGCCCGCGTCGGCCTCACGGGCGATCGCGGAGCCGACGACGTTCACGACGCCGAGGACGCGGGCGCCCTTGCGCTTCAGCTCCTGGACGGCGGCCAGCACGTCGTAGGTCTCGCCGGACTGGGAGACCGCGATGTAGAGGGTGTCGGGGTCCACGACCGCGTTGCGGTAGCGGAACTCGGACGCGGGCTCCGCGTCGGCGGGGATGCGGGCCAGCTCCTCGATCATCTGGGCGCCGATCATGCCCGCGTGGTACGAGGTGCCGCAGCCGAGGATCTTGACGCGGCGCACCTTGCGGGCGTCGTGCGCGTCCAGGTTCAGGCCGCCGAGGTGCACGGTGGAGAAGCGGTCGTCGATGCGGCCGCGCAGGACGCGGTCCACGGCGTCGGGCTGCTCGAAGATCTCCTTGTGCATGTACGTGTCGTGGCCGCCCATGTCGTACGACTCGGCCTCCCACTCCACGGTGGTCGGCGAGGCGGTCGTGCGGGAGCCCTCGGTCGTGTACGTGCGGTAGTCGTCGGCCTTGATGGTGGCCATCTCGCCGTCGTCGAGCGTGACGACCTGGCGGGTGTGCGAGACGAGCGCGGCGACGTCCGAGGCGACGAACATCTCCTTCTCGCCGATGCCGAGGACCACGGGCGAGCCGTTGCGGGCGACGACGATGCGGTCGTTGAAGTCGGCGTGCAGGACGGCGATGCCGTACGTGCCCTCGACGTGGCGCAGGGCCTCGCGGACCTTGTCCTCCAGCTTGTCCGCCTGGGCGCGGGCGATGAGGTGGGTGAGGACCTCGGTGTCCGTCTCGGAGAGGAACTCGACACCGTCGGCGCTGAGCTTGGCGCGCAGCTCGGAGGCGTTGTCGATGATGCCGTTGTGGACGACGGCGACCTTGTTGTCACCCGACATGTGCGGGTGGGCGTTCTCGTCGGACGGGGCGCCGTGGGTGGCCCAGCGGGTGTGGGCGATGCCGGTGGTGCCCTTGAAGCGGGCGGGCACCTTCGCCTCCAGGTCGCGGACGCGTCCCTTCGCCTTGACCATCTTCAGGCCGGTGGCCTTGGGGCTGGTGATGACGACGCCCGCGGAGTCGTAGCCGCGGTACTCCAGGCGCTGGAGGCCTTCGAGGAGGAGGGGGGCCACGTCACGCTTGCCGATATAACCGACGATTCCGCACATAGAGGGTGTCCTAGCCGTAGATGATGCGACGCAGCTGCCGGAGGGTGAGCTCGGGCGGCGCGACCGCGCGGTATGTGAGATCCGCCGAGACCTGTTCGAAGATCGCCGCGTTCAGCAGGCCCTGACCTTGCAGTTCGCGGTGGCGGCGACGGACGAATTCTTCGGTCGTCTCGTCGAAGTAGGCGAGCACGTCCTGGATGACCCGCAGCGCTTCGCCCCGCTGGAGCGGGGTGCTGCGGGTCAAGTGGTCCACCAGGTCGTCGTGCATTCGTTGATCCTGAAGGAAGAGCCCTCTACGTGCAACAATCCTGCCCGGAATCGGGCACGGGTGCGTCAAAAACTGGCCCCGACGGCTTACATCCGCTTCAGGATCGCCTGCTTGGCGGCGGCGAACTCCTCATCGGTGAGTATCCCGGACTGGTGAAGCTCCCCGAGCTCCCGCAGTCGCCGCAGCAACGCGTCATGATCGTCCTCCGCCGGGGCGGGCGCGACAGCCGCAGGCAGGGGGCCCGCAGTCCGCGGGGACTCCGCGAGGCCCGGCGCCCCCGCCGGATGAGGCAACCGCACCTGTACGGCGGCGGCGACCAGCGCCATCAGCGGGTCCTTCTTGAAGCCCCACAGCTCGACCGAGTTCGGGTCGTACTTCGGCGGGGCCTTGGTGGGCGCGTGCCGGACGCTGAAGCGGAGGTAGCCGTTCTCCAGGCCCACCGCGGGCTGCCACTCCACCGCCGCGACCTCGGAGAGGGACAGCGTGCGCGTACCGGACGCCGACTTCGCCTCCTCCGTCTTCCAGTTCCACTCCAGGCGGATGGTCTCGCCGTCGAAGCCGGCCGTGCCGTCCCCCGCCGAGACCGAGAGCGGCACCGACGGGCCCGGCAGCAGATAGCTGTCGCAGGGCGCGGCCGGCACCTGCTCGAGCAGCAGCGCGTTGCGGACCTCGTCCACGACGTACTCCGCGACCCCATAGCGGTCCGCGTCCACCGTGAGCTGATACGGATCGGCGGCATCCCCGAGCTTGCCCCCCGCGGCCTGCAGCAACGGGTCGGCGCCGTCCCGCAGCCGCAGCCTCAGACGCCCCGACTTCTTGCCCTGTTCGAACGCGATGCCCGCCAACGCGCCCAGCGGCACGGCCAGTTCCCCCAGCGCCTTGCGCAGCAGAGACACGTTCTTGTCGCGTCCCGGCACCAGGCGCAGCGTCTCGCCGTCGAAGGTCCAGGTCCCGTCGCGCTGGATGATTTCCGCCATGGGAGGATTCTTCCACTGGCAGGCGGCCGAAGTGGTCTACACCCTTGACCCACCCCGGGGCGCAAGGTACCCATGGTGACCGTTCGATTGCGATGCACCACAGTGATGGCCCGTCGAAGGGACCCGCTCGTGAGACAGCACCAAAGATCGACCCGCCTGTTCGGCTCGTTGCTGCTCGTCGCCGCGGCAGGCTTCTCGTCCGTGGCCGCCGCGCCCGTCGGTGACGGCGGAGCACCGGAGGCGGCCGCTGCCACCACACCGACCCCGCTCGGCCAGGTCGTTCCGGCCCCCGCGTCCGCCGACCCGGGCGGATCCCCGTACGCGATCAACTCCAAGACGCGCATCAGGGTCGACGACTCGCGCGACGCCCGCCGGATCGGCGGCTATCTGGCGGACGTCCTGCGCCCCTCCACCGGCTACCCCCTGAAGGTCACCGACGACGAGGGCCGCGACGGCATCCGGCTCCGGCTCGACGCCAAGGACAAGTCCCTGGGCAACGAGGGCTACCGCCTCGAATCGAGGCGCGGTTCCGTCACCATCACGGCCCGCAAGCCCGCCGGGCTCTTCTACGGCGTGCAGACGCTGCGGCAGCAACTGCCCGCCGCCGCCGAGAAGAAGACGAAGCAGAAGGGCCCCTGGCTGGTCGCGGGCGGCACCATCAAGGACGCGCCCCGCTACGCGCACCGCAGCGCGATGCTCGACGTGTCGCGGCACTTCTTCTCGGTCGACAAGGTCAAGCGCTACATCGACCAGATGTCGCTCTACAAGGTGAACAAGCTGCATCTGCACCTGAGCGACGACCAGGGCTGGCGCATCGCCATCGACTCCTGGCCCAGGCTCGCGACGTACGGCGGCTCCACACAGGTCGGCGGCGGCAAGGGCGGTCACTACACGAAGGCCCAGTACAAGGACATCGTCCGGTACGCGGCATCCCGCCAGCTCGAAGTGGTCCCCGAGATCGACATGCCGGGCCACACGAACGCGGCGCTCGCCTCGTACGCCGAGCTGAACTGCGACGGCGTCGCGCCGCCGCTCTACACCGGCACCGAGGTCGGCTTCAGCTCGCTCTGCGCCAAGAAGGCGGTCACGTACGACTTCGTGGACGACGTCATCCGCGAGATCGCCGCCCTGACGCCCGGCAAGTACATCCACATCGGCGGCGACGAGGCGCACTCCACGAGCCACGAGGACTATGTGGAGTTCATGAACAAGGTGCAGCCCGTGGTCGCCAAGTACGGCAAGACCGTCATGGGCTGGCACCAGCTGACCGGCGCCACGCCCGCCAAGGGTGCCGTCGCGCAGTACTGGGGCTACGACGCCACCGGCGCCGCCGAGCGCGAGCAGGTCGTGAACGCCGCGAAGAACGGCACCAAGCTGCTCCTCTCGCCGGCCGACCGCTCCTACCTCGACATGAAGTACAACAAGGACACCCCGCTCGGCCTCTCCTGGGCGGGCCTGGTCTCGGTGCAGCGCAGCTACGACTGGGACCCGGGGACGTACCTGAAGGGCGCGCCCGCGGACTCGGTCCTGGGTGTCGAGGCGCCGCTGTGGTCGGAGACGCTCTCGACCTCGCAGCACATCGAGTTCATGGCGTTCCCGCGGCTGCCCGGCATCGCCGAGCTCGGCTGGTCGCCCGCCTCGACGCACGACTGGGACACGTACAAGGTGCGGCTCGCCCGGCAGGGACCGCGCTGGGACGCGATGGGCATGGACTACTACAAGGCCTCCGAGGTGCCCTGGCCCTCGAAGTGACGCACGCCTGAGCACCTGAGCACGAGAGCGGGGCTCCCGGGGACCGTCCCGGGAGCCCCGCTCGGCTCATGAGGTGACCGCCTCCTACGCGATCGGGTTCTTCAGCGTCCCGACCAGCTGGAGCGCGCCCGCCGGGTCGGCGAGGTCCACCATCTGCTCGTTGTCCCGCAGCTGGAGCCGGTTCAGGCAGGACCGTGCGAACTCCGGGGCGAACATGTCGTACTGCTTGAACTTGTCGGACAGCTGGGGTGTGGCCTCCTGGTACGTCGTCACGCACTCGGCGACGGCGCCCCAGAACGTCTCCTCGTCCACCAGGCCCTCGGTGACGAGGTTCGCGGACAGGAAGCGGAAGAAGCAGTCGAAGACGTCCGTGAAGATCGACAGGAGTTTCTGGTCGTCGGGGACCTCGACCCGCAGCCGCTCGACCGCGGGCGGAAGGACCGCGTCCGGGTCCATGACCGCGATCTCCTCGGCGATGTCCTTGAAGATCGCCCGCTGTACGACGCCGTCCTTCAAAACCAGGATGACGTTCTCGCCGTGCGGCATGTAGACGAGGTCGTACATGTAGAAGCTGTGAAGCAGCGGCGTCAGGTAGGCGTGCAGATAGCCGCGCAGCCACTCGGCGGGGGTGAGCCCGGAGCGCTCGATGAGGGCGCCCGCGAAGGACGCGCCCTCCATGTCCGTGTGCAACAGGGAGGCCATGGTGGCCAGTTGCTCGCCCTCGGCCAGCGAGGGGACGGGGCTCTCGCGCCACAGCGCCGCGAGCATCTTGCGGTACGGGGAGTAGCGGTCGGTCGCGGCCTCGTACTCCAGGTGGCGATAGCCGACGGCCGCGCGCTCGCGGATGATCGTCAGGCCGGTCGACTTCAGGGTCTCGTCGGTGTCGATGAGGCCCGCGAGCCAGTCGTTGATCGCCGGGGTCGCCTCCATGTACGCGGCCGAGAGCCCGCGCATGAAGCCCATGTTGATGACCGAGAGGGCCGTTTTGACGTAGTGCTTGGCCGGTTCGCTCTTGTTGAAGAAGGTACGGATCGACTGCTGGGCGAGGTACTCGTCGTCGCCCTCGCCGAGGCACACCAGGTGCCGCTGCGCGACCTCGGCCGCGAAGGTCACGGAGAGTTTGTTCCACCACTGCCAGGGGTGCGCCGGGATGAGGAGGTAGTCGTCCGGGTCCAGGCCCTGGTCACGGAGTGTGCGGTCGAAGCGGTCCAGGGTCTCCTGGCCGAGCTCGGCCCGCAGGAACGACTCGTAGTCGATGCCGGCGCCCGCGGTGAACGCGGCCCGCTGCTTGCTCGCGGCCAGCCACACGAGCCGTACGGGGCTCGCGGTCTCGGGGGCGTACGAGAGGTACTCGTGCACGCCGAAGCCGAGCCGGCCGTTGTTGGCGACGAAGCAGGGGTGGCCCTCGGTCATGCCCGTCTCGATCTCCTGGAAGCCGGAGCGGGAGAGCTCGGCGGCCGGGATCGCGGGCTTGGTCAGTTTGTAGCAGGTGCCGGAGAGGGTGGAGGAGATCTCCTCCAGGTAGACGGGCAGGATCTCGTCGCTCAGGCCCAGTGCCGTACGCAGCTCGATGAAGAAGTCGAGCGCGTTCAGCGGGAGTTCGGTGCCGTCGCGGTGCCGGGAGATCGAGTCGGCGTCCACCTGCCAGTGGTCGAGCCGCAGCCGCTTGGCGGTGAAGCGGTAGCGGGTCAGGGCGTCGTCGCTGCGGATGACGTATTTGTCCTCGCCCAGGGGCTCCGGGGTGAAGAGCCTCTCGTGGGAGAACTCGGCGATGGCTTTGCGGATGAGGAGGCGGTTGGCCTGCTCCCAGCGCTCGGGGGAGAGGTGCGCCGTTGCGTCGGACAGGGTCATATCGCCGATTCCCTTTCGCGTACTGCTTGTTCGCTGCGACTTTCGAAGAACTGCTCGCGGGTGCAGAAGCTCAGCAGAGCCTTCTTCTCCGGCTTCTGGATGACTTCGGCGGCGCGGAAGCCGACGGCCTCGTTGAGGGCGTGCACGGCCGTGTTGTCGACGTCCGGCTCGACCACGACACGCGCGGTCGCCGGGTCCTCGAAGAGCGTCGCCATGACCTTGGTGATCACGTCACGGGTGAAGCCGGGGATGCGGACGTCGGAGGGCGCGGTGAGGAAGTGCATGCCCACGTCGCCGGGCTCGGGGTCGTAGAGCCCGACCAGCTCGACGTATCTGGGGTCGTAGCGCTCCATCAGGAAGGCGGGGACGCCTTTGTGCAGGCCGATGAACGCGTCGTGGTGCTCATGGGCGGCGATCGCCATGTACTCGCGCTCGACGTCCGGCAGCGTCGCGTCCTGCATCATCCAGAACGAGGCCTTGGGGTGGGTGACCCAGCCGTGCAGGAGCTCGGCGTCCTTCAGGGGGTCGAGGGGGCGGAGGGTCAGCTCCGGATCCGTGGTCGGGTTGCTCATACGGCGAACTCCTGGAACGCGATGGACTTCTCGACGGGGTAGTACTCGGCGCCGAGCAGCTCACCGATGATGTACGCGTTGCGGTACGGGCCCATGCCCAGGTCGGGGCTGGTCAGCGAGTGGGTGTGCACGGCGCCGTTCTGCAGGAAGATGCCGCGCCCGGTGGTGTCGATGGAGTAGTTGCGGGCGACCTCGAAACGGCCGCGGCCGTCCCAGCGGATCCGGTCGCGCACGGGCTCCAGGAAGTCGGGCGTGACGTACTGGTAGCCGGTGGCCAGGATCAGGCCCTCGGACTCCAGCTCGAAGTCCTTGCCCTGCTCGTCCTGGTGGAGGCCCAGGGTGTAAGTGCCGTTCTCGTGACGGGCGCTCTGCAGCGAGGAGTTGGTGAGGAGGCGCGTCGGCACCGGGCCGCCGAGGTTCTTCTGGTAGAGGAGATCGAATATCTCGTTGATCAGGTCGCCGTCGATGCCCTTGAAGAGCGTCTTCTGCTGATCCTGGAGGCGGTAGCGGGTCGCTTCCGGCAGCGCGTGGAAGTAGTCGACGTACTCCGGGGAGGTCATCTCCAGCGTCAGCTTGGTGTACTCCAGGGGGAAGAAGCGCGGGGAGCGCGTCACCCAGTTGAGCTTGTAGCCGTGGACGTCGATCTCGCTCAGGAGGTCGTAGTAGATCTCGGCGGCGGACTGGCCGCTGCCGACGAGCGTGATCGACTGCTTCTTCTGGAGCTCCTGCTTGGACTGCAGATAGCGGGAGTTGTGGATGAAGTCGCCGCCGAGACCCGCGCACGACTCGGGGATGTGCGGCGGGGTGCCGGTCCCGAGGACGAGGTGGCGGGCGCGCAGGGTGTCACCGGTGGAGGTGTGCACGACGTACAGGTCATCCGCGTACGTCACCTCCGTCACCGTCGTGCCGAAGCGGACCGAGGAGAGCTTCGCCGCCGCCCAGCGGCAGTAGTCGTTGTACTCGGTGCGCAGCGGATAGAAGTTCTCGCGGATGTAGAAGGAGTACAACCGCCCCGCTTCCTTCAGGTAGTTGAGGAAGGAGTAGGGGGACGTCGGGTCCGCGAGGGTGACGAGGTCCGACATGAACGGGGTCTGGAGGTGAGCGCCCTCCAGGAACATGCCCGAGTGCCACTCGAAGTCCGGCTTGGACTCCAGGAAGAGTCCGTTCAGCTCGTCGATGGGTTCGGTCAGACAGGCGAGGCCGAGGTTGAAGGGGCCGAGGCCGATACCGATGAAGTCCAGCGGTTCCACTGATTCCAGTGGTTCTCGGTGGTCAGGAAGCGCGGTCAAGGGTCTCTCCCAGGTACTGCTCGGCGTGGCCGGCGATCAGATCGAGGACGGCCGTGATGTCGGCGACCGTGGTCTCGGGGTTGAGCAGGGTGAACTTGAGGTACTGACGCTCGCCGACCTTGGTGCCCGCGACGACCGCGTCACCGGAGGCGAACAGGGCCTTGCGGGCGTACAGGTTGGCGCGGTCGATGGCGGACGGGTCGCAGATCGACTCGGGGATGTAGCGGAAGACGAGCGTGGAGAGCTGGGGCTCCACGACGACGTCGTAGCGGGGGTCGGCGGCGAGCAGCTGCCAGCCCTCGTCCGCCATGTCGCAGACGGAGTCGAAGAGCTCGCCGATGGCGTCGGCGCCCATCACGCGCAGCGTCATCCACAGCTTGAGGGCGTCGAAGCGGCGCGTGGTCTGCAGGGACTTGTCGACCTGGTTGGGGATGCGCTCCTGCACCATGCGGCGCGGGTTGAGGTACTCCGCGTGGTACGTCGCGTGGCTCAGCGTCGACCTGTCCCGCACCAGGACGGCGGAGGAACTCACCGGCTGGAAGAAGGACTTGTGGTAGTCGACGGTCACGGAGTCGGCGCGCTCGATGCCGTCGATGAGGTGACGGTTCTTGCGCGAGGCGAGCAGACCGCAGCCGTACGCCGCGTCGACGTGCATCCAGGTGCCGTACTGCTCGCAGAGCTCGGCGATCTCGGGGAGCGGATCGATGGAGCCGAAGTCGGTGGTGCCCGCGGTGGCGACGACCGCCATGGGGGTGAGGTCGTTCTCGCGGCAGCGTTCCAGCTCGCGGGCGAGCGCGACGGTCTGCATGCGCTTGTTGTGATCGGTGGGGATGACGATCACGGCGTCCTCGCCGAGGCCGAGCAGGGTCGCGGCTTTCTGGATGCTGAAGTGGCCGACCTCGGAAGCGAAGATGCGCAGCTCGGTGGCCGGCTTTCCGGCCTTGGCGGCTTCCTCGCGGGCGAGCAGCATGGCCTGGAGGTTGGACTGCGAGCCACCGCTGGTGAACACGCCGTCGGCGGCCGGGCCGAGCCCGATGCGTTCGGCGGTCCAGTCGATGAGGCGGCGCTCGATCAGGGTGCCGCCGGCGGATTGATCCCAGGTGTCGAGGGAAGAGTTGACCGCGGAGAGCACCGCCTCGCCGAGCACGGCCGGGATGACGACCGGGCAGTTGAGGTGCGCGAGGTAGCGGGGATGGTGGAAGTACACGGCGTCGCGCAGGTAGAGCTCGTCGAGCTCGTCCAGGGCGGCGATGGTGTCGTGCAGGGGCTCGTCCAGGTCGACGGCCTCGATGCGGGGCGCGAGGTCTTCGACGGAGACGCCGGTAAAGGGGCGTGAGGTGGTGGCGATTCTGGCCGCCACCCGCTCGACTCCTTCGGTCACGGAGCTGCGGTAACGCTCCGCGGTGGTGTCGTTGAGCAGGTGCGAGCGCATGAACTTCCTCTGGGTGAGGGGACTTGGGGGAAGTGAGGTAAGCCTAACCTAACTACCCCGGTGGTTAAACCCAGGGGGTCCCTGCGGTCACAAAGAGGCAGGAAAACGGAACAGCCCTCTCCGGAATGCGGAGAGGGCTGTGGTGCGTGGCGTCCGGGAAGGCGGGTCAGCGGGTCGGTTGGTGGTCAGTTGGGCCCGTGGAGGGTCAGCTGACCGCGGAGGGTCAGCTGACCTTCTTCGCCTTCTCGATCGCGTCGGCGAGGTCCTCGAGGATCGGGGCGCACTTGTCGTACGAGTAAATGGGCTCGGTGACGCGGGGGATGATCTGGCCGGCCTTGACCGCGGGCAGCTTCGCCCAGGTCGGCTTCTCGATGTCGGCGGGCTGGATGGTGGCGGTGCGGTTGTCCATCATGATGATGTCCGCGTCGTGCTTGTTGACGTTCTCCCAGCTCAGGTTCTCGAACCAGCCGCCGCTCGCCTTCTTGGCGGCCTCGGACGGCTCGACGAAGTTGACGCCCAGGGACTTGAAGTACTCCAGGTCCGCGGAGAGGTTCGTCCCGGAGACGTAGAAGATGTCCTGGCTCGCCGAGCCGACGAGGACCTTGATGTCCTTGTTCGCCTTGGCGACCTTGCGCAGCCGCTCGGCCGCGGCCTCGAAGCGCTTTTTCGCCTTGACGACCTTCTCGGCCTTCACGTCCGCGCCGAGCGACTCGGCGAGCGCGAGCAGGCGCTGGAGGGGCTCGGTCATCTTGCGGTCGTAGACGCTGACGCCGACGCTCGGGGCGAGCTTGAGGATCTTGTCCTTGCTCTCCTCGGGAACGGACCAGAGCGTGCCCGCGTCGTCGAACATCGTGGAGACGAGGAGGTCGGGAGCGAGGCCCGCGTACTTCTCGATGTTGAACTTGCCCCACTCGTTGCCGAGGATCGTCACCTTGCTGACGTCCATGTCGCCGGCCTGGACATCGGCCTTGCCGTCCTTGGTCTTCGTGGGGCCGAAGACGCCCTTGACCTCGATGCCGTAGTCGAAGAGGGCGGCGGCGACGCCGGTGAAGGCGACGATGTTCTTCGGGGTGCCCTTGGCCTTGGCGGTCGTGCCGCGGTCGTCCTTGAAGCTCCAGGGACCGGAGTCACCGGAGTCCGCAGCGCCCGAGTTGTCCTTCTTCTCGTCTCCGCAGGCTGCCAGCAGGGCCGTCAGGCCGAGGGCTCCGCCTGCGGCGAGAATGCCGCGGCGGGAGGGCTGGGGGAGGCGGGAGTGGGGCATGAGGGTCTCTGCTTTCGTGAGGACGGCGACACGGTGGGGCCACTGGCCGGAACTAGCGCTTAGGTTAACCTAACCTAAGGTGCTGTCCAGTGGCCCCCGCGGGCGCCTTCCCCGACGCGGACGTGGTTATCCCGCGAATCCCAGTTCCCTGGCGATCAGCATGCGCTGCACCTCGCTGGTGCCCTCGCCGATCTCCAGGATCTTGGAGTCCCGCCACATCCGGGCCACCGGATACTCGTTCATGAAGCCGTACCCGCCGTGGATCTGGGTGGCCTCGCGCGCGTTGTCGACGGCGACCGTGGAGGAGTAGAGCTTCGCGATCGCTGCCTCCTTCTTGAAGGACTCGCCGCCGACCAGCCGCGATGCCGCGTCCCGCCAGCCGGCCCGGGCCATGTGCGCCCGCATCTCCATGTCGGCGATCTTGAACTGGATCGCTTGGTTCGCCCCGATCGGCTTGCCGAAGGCGTGCCGCTCCTTGGCGTACTTCACGGACTCGTCGACGCAGCCCTGCGCGAGGCCCGTCGCGAGCGCGGAGATGGCGACCCGGCCCTCGTCGAGGATGCGCAGGAACTGGGCATAGCCGCGGCCCTGTTCACCGAGGAGGTTCGCCGCGGGCACTCGGACGTCCGCGAAGGACAGCTCGCGGGTGTCCGAGGCGTTCCAGCCGACCTTCGAGTACGGAGCCGCAACCGTGAACCCGGGGGTCCCGGACGGCACGATGATCGAGGAGATGAGCGGACGGCCGTCCGGCTTGCGGCCGGTGACGGCGGTGACCGTGACCAGGCCCGTGATGTCGGTGCCGGAGTTGGTGATGAAGCACTTGGAGCCGTTGATCACCCACTCGTCGCCGTCGAGCACCGCGGTCGTGCGGGTGCCGCCCGCGTCCGAGCCGCCGTCCGGCTCGGTCAGGCCGAAGGCGCCCAGGAGTTCACCGGAGCAGAGCCGCGGCAGCCACTCCTGCTTCTGCTCGTCCGTGCCGAAGAGGTGGATCGGCATGGCGCCGAGCGAGACGCCCGCCTCCAGGGTGATCGCCACGGAGGAGTCCACCCGCGCCAGCTCTTCGAGCGCGATGCCCAGGGCGAGGTAGTCGCCGCCCATGCCGCCGTACTCCTCGGGGAAGGGCAGGCCGAACAGGCCCATGCGGCCCATCTCGCGGACGATCTCGTACGGAAACTCGTGGCGCTCGTACAGGTCGCCGATCTTCGGGGCGACCACCTCGTGCGCGAACTCCTCGACGGTGCGCCGGAGTTCCTCGTGCTCAGGGGACAGACGGTGGTCCATCGTTCTTCACTGCTCCTGGTGGGAGGTGCCCGACAGGGCACGGACGGTGCGGGAGGGGCTGGGTCGGCCCAGTTGTTCGGCCATCCACGCGCTGGTGGCGGTGAGCTTGCCGAGATCGACGCCGGTCTCGATGCCGAGGCCGTCGAGCATCCATACGAGGTCTTCGGTGGCCAGGTTGCCCGTGGCGCTCTTCGCGTACGGGCAGCCGCCGAGGCCGCCCGCGGAGGAGTCGACCGTGCGCACGCCGTGCTGCAGGGCGGCGAGGGTGTTGGAGAGTGCCTGGCCGTACGTGTCGTGGAAGTGCACGCCGATGCGGTCCGTCGGCACGCCCTGCTCGTTCAACTCGGCAAGCAGGGCGAGGACATGGCCCGGGGTGGCCACGCCGATGGTGTCGCCGAGGCTCAGCTCGTCGCAGTCCATGTCGAGAAGGGCCTTCGCGGTGCGGACGACCTGGGCGATGGGCACCGGGCCCTCCCACGGGTCGCCGAAGCACATGGAGAGATAGCCGCGCACCCGCACGTCCTGCTCGCGGGCACGGGCCACGACCGGCTCCGACATGGCGAGCGCCTCGGCCATCGTGCGGTTGAGGTTGGCCTTGGCGAAGGACTCCGTGGCGCTGACGAAGACGGCGATGCCGCGGACGCCGAGCGCCAGCGCGCGGTCGAGGCCCCGGTCGTTCGGCACCAGGACGGGGAGCTGCGCCACCGCGTCCTGTTCGAGGTCCCGCACCAGGGGGAACAGCTGCTCGGAATCGGCCAGTTGGGGAACCCACTTGGGGTGCACGAAGCTGGTCGCCTCGACGGTCGTGAGGCCCGCGGCGGCGAGGCGGCGGATGAACTCCGCCTTAATCTCGGTGGGGACGACCGCCTTCTCGTTCTGCAGGCCGTCCCGTGCGCCCACCTCGTAGATCCGGACGCGGGGCGGGAGGCCCGGGGCGGGGACGGCCATCGGGAGCGCCGTGGGGAGCGTCACTTCTCCTCCTGCGGGGTCTCGTCGGGGATCACCACGGCCAGGACCTGGTCCATGGCGACGGTCGAGCCCGGTGTGACGTCGAGCTCGCTGACGGTGCCCGCGTGCGGGGCGGAGATGACGTGCTCCATCTTCATCGCCTCCACCACCACGAGGCTCTGCCCCTGGGTCACGTGATCGCCGGTGGACACCTTGACGACCGTGACCGTGCCGGGCATGGGGGCCGTGAGGGCGTCGGCCCCGCTGTGGGCGGCTCCGGTGAGGCTCGCCTCCACGGGGTCGTGGTCCTGGACGTGCCAGGCGTCGCCGTCCCTGCCGAGCCAGTCGGCGGCGCGGTGGAAGGTGTGGGCGACGCCGTCCACGTGGACCGTGACGCGGCCGGGCTCCACGGTGCGCGGGCCCTCGCCCGCGATGTGCGCCACGGGTTCGTGTCCCGGCACGCGCAGGCTGTGCGCCAGGGGGGCGGGGGTGCCGCCGAGGCGCCAGCTGGTCGGGGCCGAGAAGGGGTCGCGCCAGCCGTCACCGGTCGGTTCGAGGGCGGCGGTGCGGACGGCTGCCGCCGCTTCGTACACCTCGTCGGGCACCCCTTCGGGGACGAGGCCGTCCGCTTCGCGTTCCACCAGGCCGGTGTCCAGCTCCCCGGACACGACCGCCGGATGGGCGAGGAGGCGCCGCAGGAACCCCGCGTTGGTCGGAACGCCCAGGGTGACCGTCTCCGCGAGCGCGGCCCGCAGCTTGCGCAGGGCGGTCGGGCGGTCGGGGCCGTACGCGATGACCTTCGACAGCATCGGGTCGTACAGACTCCCGACCTCCGTGCCCTCGCTCAGGCCGGAGTCGGTCCGCACCCCGTCGCCCTGGGGCTCGTGCAGGGCGAGGACGGTCCCGCCCGACGGCAGGAAGCCACGGGAGGGGTCTTCCGCGCAGACGCGGGCCTCGATGGCGTGGCCCGTCAACGTGATGTCCTGCTGTCCGTACGGCAGTTCCTCGCCGGCTGCGACCCGCAGCTGCCACTCCACCAGGTCGAGGCCGGTGATCAGCTCCGTCACCGGGTGCTCCACCTGGAGGCGGGTGTTCATCTCCATGAAGTAGTACGACGCCGGGTCCTTGCCCGGCACGATGAACTCCACGGTGCCCGCGCCCGCATAGCCGCAGGAGCGCGCCGCCTGGACCGCCGCCTCGCCCATCGACGCGCGCGTGGCCTCGTCGAGCAGGACGCTGGGGGCCTCCTCGATGATCTTCTGGTGGCGTCGTTGGAGCGAGCACTCGCGCTCGCCGAGGTGGATCACGTTCCCGTGGCCGTCCGCGAGGACCTGGATCTCGATGTGCCGGGGGCGGTCGATCCAGCGCTCCACGAGCAGCGTGTCGTCACCGAAGGAGGACCGCGCCTCGCGACGGGCGGCGGCGATCTCGTCCGCGAGCAGCGAGGCGTCCCGCACGAGCCGCATGCCCTTGCCGCCGCCGCCCGCCGACGGCTTGAGCAGTACCGGCATGCCGATCTCCCGCGCGGCGTCTGCCAGTTGGCCGTCGGTCAGACCGCTGCCCGAGGAGCCGGGGACCACCGGGACCCCGGCAGCCTTGACCGTCTCCTTGGCGCGGATCTTGTCGCCCATCAGGTCGATCGCCGAGGCGGGCGGACCGATGAAGACCAGGCCGGCGTCCGCGCAGGCCTGCGCGAAACCGGCGTTCTCCGCCAGGAAGCCGTACCCCGGATGGACCGCCTGGGCGCCGCTGCGGGCCGCCGCTTCGAGCAGCCGCTCGGCCGAGAGATAGCTCTCCGAGGCCGGGGCCGGGCCCAGGCGCACGGCCGTGTCCGCCTCCCGCACATGCCGGGCGTTCGCGTCCGCGTCGCTGAAGACGGCGACCGAGCGCACGCCGAGGGCGCGCAGCGTCCGGATGACGCGGACGGCGATCTCGCCCCTGTTGGCGACCAGAACCGTGTCGAACATCGTCCCTCTCCCCGGGGTGGTCCCTTGCTGGAAGTCGCTCATCGTCCGCCCCTCACATCCGGAAGACGCCGAAGCCGGGTTCACCCAGCGGGGCCTCGGCGCAGGCGGTCAGGGCGAGGCCGAGGACCTGCCGGGTCTCCATGGGGTCGATGACGCCGTCGTCCCACAGCCGGGCCGTGGCGTAGTAGGCGTTGCCCTGCGCCTCGTACTGGGCGCGGACCGGGTCCTTGAAGGCCTCCTCGTCCTGCGCCGACCACTCCTCGCCCCGCGCCTCCAACTGGTCGCGCTTGACGGTCGCCAGGACCGAGGCGGCCTGCTCGCCGCCCATCACGGAGATCTTGGCGTTCGGCCACATCCACAGGAAGCGGGGGGAGTACGCCCGGCCGCACATCGAGTAGTTCCCCGCGCCGTACGAACCGCCGATCACGACGGTCAGCTTCGGCACGCGCGTGCAGGCCACCGCCGTCACCATCTTGGCGCCGTGCTTGGCGATGCCGCCCGCCTCGTAGTCCCGGCCGACCATGAATCCGGAGATGTTCTGCAGGAAGACGAGGGGGATGCCGCGCTGGTCGCACAGCTCGATGAAGTGGGCGCCCTTCTGGGCGGACTCGGAGAACAGGATGCCGTTGTTCGCGATGATGCCGACCGGGTGGCCGTGCAGGTGGGCGAAGCCGGTCACGAGCGTCTGGCCGTACTCCGCCTTGAACTCGGCGAAGCGCGAGCCGTCGACCACGCGCGCGATGACCTCGCGCACGTCGTAGGGGGTGCGGGAGTCCGTGGGCACCGCTCCGTACAGCCCGAGGGGGTCGACCTTGGGCTCCTCGACCGTCCGGACCGACCAGGGGAGTTCGCCGCGCCCGGGGAGCGTGGAGACGATCGTGCGCACGATCCGCAGCGCGTGCGCGTCGTCCTCGGCGAGGTGGTCCGTCACACCGGAGACTCGGGAGTGGACCTCGCCGCCGCCCAGTTCCTCGGCCGTCACGACCTCGCCGGTCGCGGCCTTCACCAGGGGCGGGCCGCCGAGGAAGATCGTCCCCTGATTGCGGACGATCACCGCCTCGTCGCTCATCGCGGGGACATACGCGCCGCCCGCCGTGCACGAGCCGAGCACGGCCGCGATCTGCGGGACGCCCGCACCGGACATCCGCGCCTGGTTGTAGAAGATCCGCCCGAAGTGCTCGCGGTCCGGGAAGACGTCGTCCTGCATGGGCAGGAAGGCGCCGCCCGAGTCCACCAGATACAGGCAGGGGAGGCGGTTCTCCAGCGCGACCTCCTGGGCGCGCAGATGCTTCTTCACCGTCATGGGGTAATACGTGCCGCCCTTGACGGTGGCGTCGTTGGCGACGATCACGCAGGTGCGTCCGGAGACCCGGCCGATGCCGGCGATGACTCCGGCGGCCGGGGCGTCCCCGCCGTACAACCCGTCGGCCGCGAGCGGTGCCAGCTCCAGGAAGGGCGAGCCGGGGTCGAGCAGGGCGTCCACGCGGTCGCGGGGCAGCAGCTTGCCGCGCGCGACATGGCGGGCCCGGGCCCGCTCGCCACCGCCGAGCCGTGCCGCCGCGAGCTTGGCCCGCAGGTCGTCGACGAGGGCGGTGTGCGCCGCCTCGTTCGTCCGCCATGCTTCGGACGCGGGATCAGCCGCGCTCGTCAGCACCGGTGCCTGCAGCATCAGTCGAGCCCCCTTGCTCGGTTAATGAGCGTTAACGCGTTTCCATCAGGTTAACGACCGCTAACCGCCCTGTCTAGAATTGATTCCATGGCCACCAGAACCGACGCCCCCACCCGTCGCGAGCAGATCCTCAGGGAAGCCGCCCGGCTCTTCGCCGAGCGCGGCTTCCACGGAGTCGGAGTGGACGAGATAGGGGCTGCCGTCGGCATCAGCGGGCCCGGTCTCTACCGCCACTTCGCGGGCAAGGACGCGATGCTCGCCGAGCTGCTCGTCGGCATCAGCGGGCAGCTCCTGACCGGCGGCAAGCGGTGTGTGGCCGACGTGGACGGACCGCCGGAGCGGGTGCTCGACGCGCTCATCGAGGGGCACATCGACTTCGCCCTCGACGACCGCTCCCTGATCACGCTGCACGACCGCGAGCTCGACCGCCTGCGCGACACCGACCGCAAGCTGGTCCGCCAGCTCCAGCGGCAGTACGTGGAGATCTGGGTCGACGTCGTGCGCAAGGTCTATCCGGACCTCGCGGAGAACGCCGCCCGCGTCTGCGTGCACGCGGTCTTCGGCCTGCTCAACTCCACACCGCACCTGAGCCGCCGTGACGCGCTGCCCAGCCGCGGTGCCATGGCCCAGTTGCTGCACGGCCTGGCGCGCGGGGCCTTCGCGTCGGCGGTGGCGTGACGGGAGCGACAGGACTTCTCTCTGGACGGTCCGGTGACCGGCGGGTAACGTTTATCTGAGCAAGCGCTTAGTCGTGTTGTGTCCGCTTGCGTCCGCCCGAGCCTGGTGTCGTTCCGAAGGAGTCCCCCCGTGCGCCGTACCGTTTTCAATGAGGACCACGAGGCGTTCCGGGAGACCCTGCGCGCCTTCATCGAGGCCGAGGTCGTCCCGGTCCACGAGGAGTGGTTCGCCGCGGGTCAGGTGCCGCGCGAGTTCTACTACAAGCTCGCCGAGCTCGGCCTGTTCGGCATCAACGTCCCCGAGGAGTTCGGCGGCGCGGGCCTGGACACCCACAAGTTCGAGGCCATCCAGTACGAGGAGACCTCCCGTGCGGGCGTCACCTTCGGCGGCTCCGGCGTCCACGTGCTGCTCGCCCTGCCGTACATCAAGGCGCTCGCCACCGACGAGCAGAAGAAGCGCTACCTGGAGAAGTTCGTCTCCGCCGAGGAGATGTGGGCCCTCGCGATGACCGAGCCGGGCACCGGCTCCGACCTCGCGGGCATGAAGAGCACGGCCAAGCTCTCCGAGGACGGCACGCACTACGTCCTCAACGGCTCCAAGACCTTCATCACCGGAGGCGTGCACGCCGACCGCGTGATCGTCTGCGCCCGTACGTCGGCGCCCACCGCCGAGGACCGCCGCTACGGCATCTCCCTCTTCGCCGTGGACACCAAGTCCGAGGGCTACTCCATCGGCCGCAAGCTCGACAAGCTCGGCCTGAAGACCTCCGACACCGCCGAACTCGCGTTCGTCGACGTCAAGGTCCCCGTCGAGGACCTCCTCGGCGAGGAGAACAAGGGCTTCTACTACCTCGGCAGCAACCTCCCCTCGGAGCGCTGGGGCATCGCCTACGGCGCGTACGCGCAGGCCAAGGCCGCCGTCCGGTTCGCCAAGGAGTACGTCCAGGACCGCACGGTCTTCGGCAAGACGGTCGCCTCCTTCCAGAACACCAAGTTCGAGCTGGCCGCCTGCCAGGCCGAGGTGGACGCCGCCGAGGCCGTCGCCGACCGCGCCCTGGAGGCCCTGGACGCGGGCGAGCTGACCGCCGCCGAGGCCGCCTCCGCGAAGCTGTTCAACACCGAGGTCGCGCACCGCGTCATCGACAAGTGCCTCCAGCTGCACGGCGGCTACGGCTTCATGAACGAGTACCCCATCGCCCGCCTGTACGCGGACAACCGCGTCAACCGCATCTACGGCGGCACCAGCGAGGTCATGAAGATGATCATCGCCAAGAACATGGGCCTGTAAAGACCGCCCTGTAGAACTGGATTCATGAACAAGGCACTTGAGTCACTCCTCGATCTGCTCGACCTGGAGCAGATCGAGGAGGACATATTCCGGGGCGAGAGCCGCTCGGCGCTCGTCCCGCGCGTCTTCGGCGGCCAGGTGGCCGCCCAGGCGCTGGTGGCGGCGGGACGCACCGTCCCCACGGACCGGCCCGCCCACTCCCTGCACGCGTACTTCCTGCGTGCCGGTGACCCGGGCGCGCCGATCGTCTACACCGTCGACCGGATCCGCGACGGTCGCTCCTTCACCACGCGCCGGGTCGTCGCCGTCCAGCACGGGCAGCCCATATTCCACCTCTCCGCGTCCTTCCAGACGTACGAGGAGGGCCTGGAGCACCAGACGGGCATGCCGTCCGCCCCGGACCCGGAGACACTCCCCACCGCCGCGGAGATGCTGCCGCGCCATCTGCCGTCACACGTCGCCGAGCGGCTGATCGAAGCCCGCGCGGCCGTCGATCTGCGCTACGTGGACGCGCCGCCCTGGGCCACGGTCGGGCAGCCGCGCGAACCGCGCTCCCAGGTGTGGTTCCGCACGAACGGCAAGCTCGACGACTATGCCAACCACACCGTCGACTCCCTGCTGCACGTCTGTCTCGCCACCTACGTCTCCGACATGACGCTGCTCGACTCGGTGCTGCTCGCGCACGGCCGCGGCGGCTGGGCGGTCGGTGACGTCGTCGGTGCCTCGCTCGACCACGCGATGTGGTTCCACCGCCCCTTCAAGGCCGACGAATGGCTTCTGTACGACCAGGAGTCGCCCTCGGCGTCCGGCGGGCGCGGACTCGGCCAGGCGCGGATCTGGACGCAGGACGGGCAGCTCGCGGTGACGGTGATCCAGGAAGGCGTCGTTCGCGTTCCGCGCTGATTCAGGAGGGCGTCGTTCGCGTTCCGCGCTGATCGGACATACCGTCCGATACATGAGTGAGCCGGTCGACAGCAGCAAGCCCGAGCCGCCCGAGGGCGGCGGCGAGAGCACCTTCACCGTCATCGTCGCCGCTGTCGCCAACCTCGGGATCGCCGTCGCCAAAGCCGTCGCCGGTGTCATCAGCGGGTCGAGCGCGATGCTCTCCGAGGCGGCGCACTCACTGGCCGACACCGTCACCGAGGTGCTCCTCCTCACCGCCCTGAAGCGGAGCGAGAAGCCCGCCGACGAGGACCACCCGCTGGGATACGGACCCGAGCGCTACATCTGGGCGATGCTCGCGGCCGTCGCCACCTTCGTCGGTGGCGCCGTCTTCTCGATCTACGACGGCATCCACACCCTGGTGGCGGGCGAGGAACTCGGCGACCCGCTCGTCTCGTACGTCGTGCTCGCCATCGCCTTCCTCCTGGAGGGCTATTCGCTGCGCACCGGCGTCAAGCAGGCCCGCGGTGAGGCGGCGCGCTTCGGGGCGTCCTTCGGCCGCTACCTGCGCCACACGCCCGACACCGCCGTGAAGGCCGTCGTCCTTGAGGACGCGGCCGCCCTGGCCGGGCTCGTGCTCGCCGCGGGCGGACTGCTCGGCGGGCAGCTCACCGGGTCCGGCGTGTGGGACGGCGTGGCCTCGCTCTGCATCGGCGCGCTGCTCCTGTACGTCGCCTGGGTGCTCGGACGCAGCAACGCCCAGCTCCTCATCGGGCGCCCCCTGCCGAAGCCGATGCGCAAGGAGATCCGCGAGGTGCTGCTCGCCTCCGAGCACATCGAGGCCGTCCTCGAGCTGACGACACTGCTCCAGGGGCCGCGGGAGGCACTGGTCGCCGCCAAGGTCGACTTCCGGGACGCCTCCTCGGCGGCACAGATCGAGTGGGCCTGCGAACAGGCCGAGCGACGGCTCCGGGAGCGCTTTCCCGGCGTACGACGGGTCTATCTGGACCCCACGCCGGGGTTCGCCCAGCGGCGGACCGAAGGGCTCAGCCCGTGGCCGTGAGGCCGGCGGCGTCCAGCAGGTAGGCCGTCATGGGGTCGTAGAAGCGCGGGCTTGTGACGTGGTCGTCCAGCGGGACCGTCACCTGGACGGTGCCCTCGGCCTCGCCGATGAACAGCGCCGGGTCGTTGCAGTCCGCGTACCCGACGGAGTCGATGCCGCGCTGGCCCGCCCGTCCGGCCCACCCGTGGTCGGCGACGACCAGGTCGGGCAGCGGGCGTCCCGCGCGCTCCAGGCCGTCCAGGATCGCGTTCATCGGCTCGGGGGAGTGCGTGTGCCAGAGAGTCGCGCCGCGCTCCAGCATCGCCACGTCCGCGAACTGGAAGACCATGCCCTCGTCGGCGGTGAGGCCCTCCGGGATGACGACGATCTCGCAGCCCGCCGAACGCAGGGCGGCCGCCGTCGCGCGGTGCACGTCGAGCAGGCCCCCGGGGTGGCCGGTGGCGAAAAGGACCCTCTCCTTGCCGGCCGCCGCCTTGCGCAGGCGCGCCGCCATCCGCTCCAGGGCGTCGACCGTCAGCTCGGGGTCGATGGTGTCCTGGCCGTGCCGGTACTCGGCGTCGTCGATCACACCGCACCGCTCGGCCATCACCGCGAGGACGTCCTGCTCGTCGGTCCAGCGGTCGCCGAGCTCCAGGCCGAGCCAGTAGTGACGGTCGCCGTTCGCGAGCTTCCTGTAGTGGCTGAGGTTGTTCTCGCGTGGCGTGGCGACATCGCCCGCGATGCGGGAGCGTACGAGGTGATCGACGAGCGCGGCACGGCTGGGTATCGGCATGGGGTCCATTCTGCCGTCGGTGACCGCGCGGTGGCGGGCTGTCCCGGTGCTTGGACCTGTGAGTTGCGCCCCTCCGCAGGCCCGCGTCACCTCTCGCGGCCCAGCGCGAACCACAGCTCCATGCGGACGTCGGGGTCGTCCAGGTCCGCCTCGAGGAGCGCCCCGCACCGCGTGATGCGCTGTCTGACCGTGTTGCGGTGGACCCCCAGTGCCGTGGCCGTGCGGTCCCAACTGCCGTGCAGGGAGAGCCAGGTGCGCAAGGTCTCCCTGAGCGCCCCTCCGTCGCCGAGCGGGGCGAGCAGCACGCGCGCGTGGGCCGCGGCCTCGGCGGGCGACACCAGCGCCGCGATGCCCGCCTCCCGGTGCCGGACGAGCGGCGCGCGGGTGGCCTCGGCGCGGCGCAGGGCGCGGTCCGCCTGGGCGTCGGCGGCGGGCAGGTTCCCGGGGGCGGCGGGGGCGGAGGCGCCCAGGGTCCAGCCCGGCTCCCCGGTGAGCTCGCGGTCGGCGGGGAGCAGCAGCCGTACGAGGCCCTGCCCCGCGTCCGCGTCCAGCAGGCCGCTGCCCAGCGCGGCGGCCAGCGCGGAGGCGGCGACGGAGTGCGCCACCGGGTCGTCGCCGGTGTCCCCGCGCGCGTGCACCACGGTCCACTCGCCGGCCCCCAGGAGAGGCGCGACCTCGTCCACCGCGGAGCCGAGCAGCAGCCGTACGAGAGCCGCCGACCGCGCGGAGTCCGCGGCGCCCTGGTGCTTCCCGGTCAGGAGCGAGAGCAGCACGACGGCCACCCCGGTGATGGTGTGGTCCCCCGGCTCGCGCTGCTCGGCGGCGACCCCGAGCGCGAACCCCTGCCCGCCGCCCAGCGCGTACGCGGCGAGGTGGGCGCCGCCCACGGAGTCGGTGGCGGAGGCGGGGGCGGGGCCGGGCCGCCCCGAGGGGCGTACGACTTCGGAGAGCTCGCGCACCGCCTGCCGCGCCCCTGCTCCCGGCGCTGTTCCCGCCGTGTGGAGCACCGTGCCGTCCGGGGCGTAGAGCGCCGCCCAGCCGCCGAGGCGCACCGCCAGCTGGCGCAGCACCGCGGGCACCGGGTCGGGGCGCGCGGCGGCCGTGGCAAGACCCTGCTGGGCGTCCGTCACGCGGCGCAGCTCGGCGTGCCTGGCCTCCGCCACCAGCCGCCACACCGCGCGGGCGACCCCGCTGAACGTGGTGCGCGGCGGTACTTCGAGGAGCGGCAGGCCGTAGTGGTCGCAGGCCGTCACCAGGGCGCGCGGCACCGTGTCGTGCACGGGCGCTACGCCGAAGCCGAGGGCCGCGCCGCCCGCCTCGACGATCCGCGCCACGTAGTCGTCGAGGTAGACGCCCGCGCCCACCGGGTCGGTGATGTGCACGCCCGCCGTCAACAGCAGTTCGCCGCCCAGAAGGTACGGATACGGGTCCGACATCTCCGAGGTGTGCACCCACTGGACGGCCGCCCCGCTCTCCCCGGCGTCGGGGCCCGCGATCTGGCGCAGGCCCAGATCCTCCCGGGCCAGGAGCGCCGTCAGGGGAACGGGCGGGGTCGGGGGAGCCGGGGAGGGGGCTGACGGGGCGAGTGGGTCCGGCACGGTGGATGTTCCATCCATATCGATCACGGGGAGTGGATGAAACGTACACTTCAGCGTTGCTTTCCGGCCACCTAAGGTCGTGCCGACCCCAGGCCGCGGGTACGGGCGGATGTCCCCGCGGCAGGTAGCCACCCCCCCACCCCCATCTGCACGACACGCCACCGAGGTGCGCGAAGGAGGGCCCTATGGCCGTCGACTACACAGTGATCGTCGTCTATCTCGCCGGCATGCTCGCCATGGGCTGGTGGGGCATGCGCCGCGCCAAGTCCAAGAGCGAGTTCCTGGTCGCCGGACGCCGCCTCGGACCGTGGATGTACTCCGGGACCATGGCCGCCATCGTCCTCGGCGGCGCGTCCACCATCGGCGGCGTCGGCCTCGGCTACCAGTACGGGCTCTCCGGCGCCTGGATGGTCTTCACGATCGGCCTCGGCCTGCTCGCGCTGAGCGTCTTCTTCTCGGCGCGCATCGCCCGCCTGAAGGTCTACACCGTCTCCGAGATGCTGGACCTGCGCTACGGAGGGCGCGCGGGCGTCATCTCCGGGGTCGTCATGTGGGCGTACACGCTGATGCTCGCGGTCACCTCGACCATCGCGTACGCCACGATCTTCGACGTCCTGTTCGACATGAACCGCACGATCGCGATCATCCTCGGCGGCTCGATCGTCGTCGCCTACTCGACGCTCGGCGGCATGTGGTCCATCACGCTCACCGACATGGTGCAGTTCGTGGTGAAGACCATCGGCGTGCTGCTCCTGCTGCTGCCCATCGCGGTCGTCAAGGCCGGCGGCTTCAGCGAGATGAAGGCCAAGCTGCCCACCGAGTACTTCGACCCGCTGGGCATCGGCGGCGAGACGATCTTCACGTACGTCCTGATCTACACATTCGGCATGCTCATCGGGCAGGACATCTGGCAGCGCGTCTTCACCGCGCGCAGCGACAAGGTCGCCCGCTACGGCGGCACCGTCGCCGGTACCTACTGTCTCGTCTACGCGATCGCGGGCGCCGTCATCGGCACCGCCGCCAAGGTCATGTACCCGAAGCTGCCGAGCGCGGACGCGGCCTTCGCGACCATCGTCAAGGACGAACTGCCCATGGGCGTACGCGGTCTGGTGCTCGCCGCGGCCCTCGCCGCCGTGATGTCCACGTCCTCCGGAGCGCTCATCGCGTGCGCGACCGTGGCCAACAACGACATCTGGTCGCGGCTGAGGGGCGTCGTCGCCTCCAAGGAGGGCGACGAGCCGCACGACGAGGTGAAGGGCAACCGCCTCTTCATCCTGATCATGGGCATCGCCGTCGTCTGCATCGCCATCGCCCTCAACGACGTCGTGCAGGCGCTCACCGTCGCCTACAACCTGCTCGTGGCCGGTCTGCTCGTGCCGATCCTCGGCGGGCTGCTGTGGAAGCGCGGCACCGCGCCCGGCGCCCTCGCGGCTGTCGCCGCCGGTGGGCTCTCGGTCATCGGGCTCATGTGGGGGTACGGAATCCTCGCCAACGAGCCGGTCTACTACGGCCTGTTGATCTCGCTCGGCGTGTACGTCGTCGTCTCCCTCGCCACGAAGCCGACCGACGCCCAGGTCCTCGCGGCCTGGCGCGAGCGGCTCGCGGGCCGGGGGTCCGAAGAAGAAGCGGAACCGGAAACCCCGGTAGCCGTCTAGCCATGCGCGCGGCCCACTGTCAGTGGGCCGCGCGACACTTGTCCCAGCAGCACAGCAACACTCGTATCAGCAGGAGGAAACCGACCATGAGCAGCGCCGAGACCCCGACCCCCCGCGGCCCGGTCGACTCCTCCCGCGTCCCGAGGTACGCGGGCCCGGCGACCTACGCCCGGCTGCCCCGTCTCGACGAGGTGGGCGGCAAGACGGACATCGCCGTGGTCGGCGTGCCCTTCGACACCGGTGTGTCGTACCGCCCCGGCGCCCGCTTCGGCGGCAACGCGATCCGTGAGGCCTCGCGCCTCCTGCGTCCGTACAACCCCGCGCAGGACGCCTCGCCCTTCGCGCTCGCCCAGGTCGCCGACGCCGGTGACATAGCCGCGAACCCGTTCAACATCAACGAGGCGGTCGAGACGATCGAGGCCGCCGCGGACGACCTCCTCGGCTCGGGCGCCCGCATGATGACGCTCGGCGGCGACCACACCATCGCCCTGCCGCTCCTTCGTTCGGTCGCCAAGAAGCACGGCCCGGTCGCCCTGCTGCACTTCGACGCGCACCTGGACACCTGGGACACGTACTTCGGCGCCGAGTACACCCACGGCACGCCGTTCCGCCGCGCCGTCGAGGAGGGCATCCTCGACACCGAGGCGCTCAGCCACGTCGGCACGCGCGGCCCGCTGTACGGCAAGCAGGACCTCACGGATGACGAGAAGATGGGCTTCGGCATCGTCACCTCGGCGGACATCTACCGCCGCGGCGCCGACGAGGTCGCCGACCAGCTGCGCCAGCGCATCGGCGACCGCCCGCTGTACATATCCATCGACATCGACTGCCTGGACCCGGCCCACGCGCCCGGCACGGGCACCCCGGAGGCGGGTGGCATGACGTCGCGCGAACTCCTGGAGATCCTGCGGGGGCTCTCCTCCTGCAACCTCGTCTCGGCGGACGTCGTCGAGGTCGCCCCCGCCTACGACCACGCGGAGATCACGGCCGTCGCCGCCTCGCACACCGCGTACGAGCTGACGACGATCATGTCCCGCCAGATCGCGGAGGCCCGCCGGACCACCGAGGGGAGCGCGGCCAAGTGACGCACGACCACGACGTAGTACTGCGGCCCACGGAGGCCCAGACGGAGGCGGCCCTGAACCCGCCCCCGGGGCGCAACGGCGGCGACCTCGTCGTGGAGACCCTCCAGGGCCTCGGCGCGACGACGGTCTTCGGGCTCCCCGGCCAGCACGCGCTCGGCATGTTCGACGCCCTGCGGCGCTCGTCCCTGTCGTACGTCGGCCTGCGCGTGGAGAACAACACGGGCTTCGCGGCGGACGCGTACGGCCGGATCACCGGTGAGGTGGCCCCGCTGCTGCTCTCCACCGGGCCCGGCGCGCTGACCTCGCTCGCCGCGCTCCAGGAGGCGGCGGCCGGTTCCTCGCCCGTGCTCGCGATCGGCAGCCAGATCCCGGTGGCGGGCCTCGGCGGCGGCCGGCACGGCTACCTCCACGAGCTGCGCGACCAGCAGGCGTCCTTCCGCGACATCGTGAAGTCCGTGCACACGGTGCGCACCGCCTCGCAGATCCCCTCCGCGATCGCGGCGGCCTGGGAGTCGGCGCTCACCGCCCCGCACGGCCCGGTGTGGGTGGAGATCCCGCAGGACGTCCTGCTCGCGGAGACCACCCTGCCCGTCGTCACGGCCATGGACGCGACCCCGGACGAGGTCGTCCCGCGCCCCGAGCTGACGGCGGTCGCCGCCGATCTGCTCTCGCGCGCCGAGCGCCCGGCGATCATCGCGGGCGGCGGAGTCGTGCGCTCGGACGCGAGCGGCAAGCTCCTCGCCCTCGCGGAGCTGGTGAACGCGCCCGTCGTCACGACCTTCGGCGGCAAGGGCGCCTTCCCCTGGGAGCACCCACTGTCGCTCCAGTCCTGGCTGGAGGACCGCTACACCACCGACTTCCTTGAGGAAGCGGACGTCCTTCTGGTGGTCGGCTCGGGCCTAGGCGAGCTCTCCTCGAACTACCACACGTTCAAGCCGCGCGGCCGGGTCATCCAGATCGAGGCCGACGCCGGGAAGCTGGAGTCCAACCATCCGGCGCTCGGCATCCACGCGGACGCGCGGCTCGCGCTCTCCGCGCTCCTGGAGACGATCGACGCGCCCAGGGAGGACCCCACGGCCCCGGAGCGGGTCCGGACGGTCCTGGCCAAGGTCAAGGAGCGGATCGCCGCCCAGGAGCTCACCCTGGAGCAGGAGGTGCTCGCGTCGGTGCGCGAGGCCCTGCCGGACGCCTCGCCGTCCTTCTGGGACATGACGATCCTCGCCTACTGGGCCTGGTCCGCCTTCGACGCGCGGCGTCCGAACACGATGCATTCGGCGCAGGGCGCGGGCGGCCTCGGCTACGGCTTCCCGGCCGCCATCGGAGCGGCGGCCGCCGACCCCTCGACGCCGGTGCTCGCCGTCTCGGGCGACGGCGGCGCGATGTACTCCATCGCCGAGCTGGCCTCGGCCAAGCAGCACGGCCTGCCGGTCACCTGGCTGATCGTGGACGACGGGGGCTACGGAATCCTCCGGGAGTACATGTCCGACGCGTTCGGTGAGCCCACGGCCACGGAGCTCTCCCGCCCCGACTTCGTCGCACTCGCGGAGTCCTTCGGGGTGCCGGGCGTCCGTACGACCCCGGAGACCCTCCGCGAGGACCTGACGAAGGCGCTCGCGGAGCCCGGCCCCTCGGTGGTCGTGCTCCCGGCGGTGCTGAGGATGTTCGAGCCGACGCACCTCTGAGGCGACGCACGTCTGAGCTGACGCACGTCGGAGCCGACGGCCGCCATGACACGGGCTGATTACAGATCGGTCATCTGTTCCCAAACTCGTGCATCCATATACCGGTGCCGGTGAGTCATGTGAGGTGAGTGCGCCGGGGGGCGCGCTTGTACGGGCCCCGAGGGTCTTGTACGGACCCAAGGGGATGGGGAAACTCCATGACTCACCCGGTATCCGGGACATCCAGGCGTGCCCGCGTGCTCTCGGCGGGACTCGCCGCCGGGGTGCTCCTGCCGCTCGGCGCGGTCGCGACAGCCGCGCCCGCCGCCGCGGCCGCACCGCAGGTGACCTGCACCTCCGCGCAGGCCGGCCTGGCCGCCAAGCTCACGAAGGACATCACGGCGGCGCTGAAGAACCGCAAGGGCACGGTCGCGGTCGGCCTGCACGACCGCACCACCAAGACCACCTGCACCCTGCGCGCGACCACCTCGTTCGACTCGGCCAGCGTCGTCAAGACGACCGTCCTCGCGGCGCTCCTGTGGGACGCCAAGAAGACCGACCGGAAGCTCTCGGCCCGTGAGTCGGACCTCGCGTACGCCATGATCACCAAGTCGGACAACGCGGCGACGAGCAAGCTCTGGCGTCAGCTCGGCACGGGGAAGATCAAGGCGTTCCTCGCGGCCGCCAAGATGACGAAGACCGTGCCCGGCTCCGGCGGCTACTGGGGCCTGACCCGGATCAACGCGGCCGACGAGCAGAAGCTCCTCGCCCTGATCACCGCCAAGAACTCCGTCCTCAGCGACAACGCGCGCGCCTACATCCTCAAGCTCATGAACAAGGTCGTCGCGTCGCAGCGCTGGGGCACCCCCGCGGGCGCGCCGGCCGGCGTCAAGATCCATGTCAAGAACGGCTGGCTGCAGCGGTCGACCCACGGCTGGCGGGTGCACAGCATCGGCGCGTTCAAGGGCGGCGGCCACGACTACACGCTCTCCGTGCTCACCCACGGCAACAGCACCATGAACTACGGCGTCGCCACCATTCAGGGCGTGGCCAAGGCCATCCACAAGGACCTGGCGCCCACCGCATCCTCGGCCGGGCGCTACGCCCCGACGGCCACACCGCGGGAGGCGTTCGTGGCGGCCCCCGCCGGGTGATCGCACGTTCGAGGCCGGTCACCTCCGGGTGGTCCTAGGACCTCCGACCCGTCTTTGTTGCGGTGGGATGAAATTCTCGTCCCACCGTGTTGGGCCTCTCGGCAGGTCAGGTCGACGGGAGGCAGCACGTGGTGGAGCAACGGGGTGGGGCCGAGCCGGAGAAATCCGGCGGGGCCGAGCGGCAGAAGTCCGGCTGGGGCAAACGCCTGACCGGATACGCGTGGCGGTACCCCAAGGACGTTGTGCTCGCGCTCGGCTCCTCGCTCGGCGGCATGGCCGTCATGGCGCTCGTCCCGCTGATCACCAAGGTGATCATCGACGACGTCATCGGGGACAAGTCCCGCGACATGGGCCCCTGGGTCGGCGCCCTCATCGGTGCCGCCGTCCTCGTCTACGTCTTCACCTACATCCGCCGCTATTACGGCGGCCGTCTCGCCCTCGACGTCCAGCACGACCTGCGGACCGAGATGTACGGGACGATCACGCGGCTCGACGGGCGGCGGCAGGACGAGCTGTCCACCGGTCAGGTCGTCGGGCGCGCGACCAGCGACCTCCAGCTCATCCAGGGCCTGCTCTTCATGCTGCCGATGACCATCGGCAACATCCTGCTCTTCGTGATGTCCCTCGTGATCATGGCGTGGCTCTCCGTCCCGCTGACCCTCGTCGCGCTCGCCGTCGCCCCCGCCCTCTGGTTCATCGCCAAGCGCAGCCGGGGCCGCCTGCACCCCTCCACCTGGTACGCGCAGGCCCAGGCCGCCGCCGTCGCCGGAGTCGTGGACGGCTCCGTCTCCGGCGTACGCGTCGTGAAGGGGTTCGGCCAGGAGGAGCAGGAGACCGGGAAGATCAGGGAGGTCAGCCGCAAGCTCTTCGCGGGGCGGCTGCGGACCATCCGCCTGAACTCCAAGTACACGCCCGCCCTGCAGGCCGTGCCCGCGCTCGGGCAGGTCGCGATGCTCGCGCTCGGCGGCTGGCTCGCGGTGCGCGGACAGATCACGCTCGGTACGTTCGTCGCCTTCTCCAGCTATCTCGCCCAGCTCGTCGGACCCGTGCGGATGCTCGCCATGGTCCTCACCGTCGGCCAGCAGGCCCGCGCGGGCGCCGAGCGCGTCCTGGAGCTCATCGACACCGAGCCGACGCTGAAGGACGGCACGAAGGAACTGCCGGCCGACGCCCCGGCCACCGTCGAGTTCGACGACGTCTCCTTCGCCTACGAGGACAGCCGCCCCGTCCTCGACGGCCTCTCCTTCGAGATCAGGCCCGGCGAGACCCTCGCCGTCGTCGGCACCTCCGGCAGCGGCAAGTCCACCGTCTCGCTGCTGCTGCCCCGCTTCTACGACGTGACGCACGGCGCCGTCCTCATCGGCGGCCACGACGTGCGCGAGCTGACCACCGATTCGCTGCGGGCCGCCATCGGCCTCGTGCCCGAGGACTCCTTCCTCTTCTCCGACACCATCCGCGCCAACATCGCGTACGGAAAGCCGGACGCCACCCAGGAGGAGATCGAGACCGCGGCCCGCGCCGCCCAGGCCGACCGCTTCATCGCCGAGCTGCCCGACGGTTACGACACCACGGTCGGCGAGCACGGTCTGACCCTCTCCGGCGGCCAGCGCCAGCGCGTCGCCCTCGCCCGCGCCATCCTCACCGATCCCCGCCTTCTCGTCCTGGACGACGCGACGTCCGCGGTGGACGCGCGGGTCGAGCACGAGATCCACGAGGCCCTGCGCGGCGTCATGGCGGGCCGCACCACCCTCCTCATCGCCCACCGCCGGTCCACCCTGAACCTCGCCGACCGCATCGCCGTACTGGACGGCGGACGCCTCGCGGCCATCGGCACGCACGAGGAGCTGACCGAGCAATCAGCGCTCTACCGGCGCCTGTTGACCGACCCGGACGAGCTCGGCGGCGTCTCGCCGGGCCGCACGGTCCCGGTCGAGATCCCCGAGGACACCTCCGTACGCGACGAGCTCGACGCCGAGTTCGACGCCGAGCGCGGCATCACCCCGCCGCTCTGGGTCGGCGATCGCGAGCCCAAGGACACCGCGATGTCCGGGATGCCCGCCACACCCGAACTCCTCGCGCAGGTCGACGCGTTGCCCCCGGCCACCGACACCCCCGACATCGACGAGGCGCGCGCGGTGAGCACGGAGGAGTCGTACGGGCTCCGCCGTCTCCTCGCCGGGTTCGGCAAACCCCTGCTGCTCTCGCTCCTCCTGGTCGTCGTCGACGCGGGCATGGGCCTGCTGCTCCCCGTCCTGATCCGGCACGGCATCGACGAGGGTGTGTCGCAGCTCGCGCTCGGCGCCGTGTGGGCGGCCTCCGGCCTCGCGCTGCTCGCCGTGCTCGTCCAATGGACGGCGCAGACCGCCGAGACGCGGATGACGGGACGGACGGGCGAGCGGATGCTCTACTCGCTCCGGCTGAAGATCTTCGCCCAGCTCCAGCGGCTCGGACTCGACTACTACGAGCGGGAGTTGACCGGGCGCATCATGACCCGGATGACCACGGACGTGGACGCGCTCTCCACCTTCCTGCAGACCGGACTCGTCACCGCCTTCGTCTCTGTCGTCACCTTCTTCGGCATCATGGTCGCGCTCGTCGTGATCGACGTGGAGCTCGCGCTCGTCGTCTTCGCGACGCTGCCACCGCTGATCATCGGCACGATCTTCTTCCGCCGCTCCAGCGTCAAGGCGTACGAGCTGGCGCGTGAGCGCGTCTCGGTGGTCAACGCCGACCTCCAGGAATCCGTCGCCGGTCTCCGCATCGTGCAGGCCTTCCGGCGCGAGCGCTCCGGCGGCAAGAAGTTCGCCCAGGCCAGCGCCGACTACCGCAGCGCCCGCATCCGCGGGCAGTGGCTGATCTCGATCTACTTCCCGTTCGTTCAGCTGCTCTCGGCGGTCGCGGCCGCCGCGGTCCTGATGGTGGGCGCGGGGCGCGTGGAGGCGGGGACCCTGACGACCGGCGCCCTGGTCGCCTACCTCCTCTACATCGATCTCTTCTTCGCCCCCGTCCAGCAGCTCTCCCAGGTCTTCGACGGCTACCAGCAGGCCACCGTCTCGCTCGGCCGCATCCAGGAGCTGCTCCGGGAGCCGACCTCCACCGAGGCCGCGGACGAGCCGCTCGACGTGCTCTCCCTGCGCGGCGAGATCGTCTTCGAGGGCGTCGACTTCGCGTACGGCTCGGCGGACGACGAACCGGAGGAGGCGCTGAGCGACGTACGCCTCCACATCCCCGCGGGCCAGACCGTGGCCTTCGTGGGCGAGACCGGCGCGGGCAAGTCGACGCTGGTCAAGCTCGTCGCCCGGTTCTACGACCCGACCGGCGGCCGGGTGACGGTGGACGGCACGGATCTGAGGTCCCTCGACCTGACCTCGTACCGCCACCGGCTCGGCGTCGTCCCGCAGGAGGCCTACCTCTTCGCGGGCACGGTGCGCGACGCGATCGCCTACGGGCGGCCCGAGGCCACCGACGCGCAGGTGGAGGCCGCGGCCCGCGCGGTCGGCGCGCACGACATGATCGCCACCCTGGACGGCGGGTACCTCCACGAGGTCTCCGAGCGCGGCCGCAACCTCTCGGCGGGCCAGCGCCAGCTCATCGCCCTGGCCCGCGCGGAGCTCGTCGACCCGGACATCCTGCTCCTCGACGAGGCGACCGCGGCCCTCGACCTCGCCACGGAAGCGCAGGTCAACCAGGCCACCGACCGCATCGCGGGCAAGCGCACCACCCTGGTCGTCGCCCACCGCCTCACCACGGCGGCCCGCGCGGACCGCGTGATCCTGATGGACCACGGCCGGGTCGCGGAGGACGGCACGCACGAGGAGCTGCTCGCGCTCGACGGGCGGTACGCGACGCTGTGGCGGACGTTCGTGGGCGAGGCGGAGCCGACGGCCGCCTGACCCGGCGAACAAATGGGCGAGGGCGCGCAACCAGGCGCCCCACGGTCCGCGTCCGTACATCAGTACGCTGATGCGGAAGTGTCGGGAGGGAATCTGGTGAGCAGTGGTCGAATACGGCGGAGCCTTGCGCTCGGCGCCGTCGTCCTTGCGGCTGCCGTCCTGCTCGGTGTCGCGGGCGCGGGCGCCGCGCAGGCGCAGGCGTCGGCCGGGCGCTGCGCCGGACACAAGGTGCGCACCCTCTCCTTCAGCACCGGCAAGGTCGTCGTCTACAAGAGCCGCGGTTACGTCTGCGCCGTCACCGTCGCCAGGCGCCCCGGTGCCCGCAAGGCGATGTCCGTGAGCGTCCAGGCCCGGGGCAACCGCCCGGCCAGGGACAAGGGCCGCTACACGCATCACGCGGGGCCGGTGACGGTGCACGCGGGGCAGCGCTGTGTGTGGGTGAAGGGAAGGGTCGGCAGGGGGAGCACCAGCTCGGGCTGGATCCTGTGCTGATCGCATGATGCACGTTGTGCGCCCGTTTGTGACGTACTGCGTCCTGACGTGACGCAAGAGCCCCTAGTGGTGAGCGAGTTGCTCCGATAAGTTCCGGCGGACGCAATCGCGAACTTAGGGGAGAGTGCATGCGCAAGGCGCTCAGATGGCTGCTGTCGCTCGTCGTGCTGATAGGCATCGGCACCGCGGGCACGGCGAGTGCGGCAGGGGCGGCCACCGCCGCGAAGCCGCAGGCCACCGACATCAAGGACAGGCTCCTCGCGATACCGGGCATGAGCCTGATCGAGGAGAAGCCGTACACCGGCTACCGCTACTTCGTCCTCAACTACACCCAGCCGATTGACCACCGGCACCCCTCCAAGGGCACCTTCAAGCAGCGCCTGACGGTCCTGCACAAGGACACCGCCCGCCCCACGGCGTTCTTCACCAGCGGCTACAACGTCTCGACGAATCCCAGCCGCAGCGAGCCGACGCGGATCATCGACGGCAACCAGGTCTCCATGGAGTACCGCTTCTTCACGCCGTCCCGCCCCGAGCCCGCCGACTGGTCCAAGCTCGACATCTGGCAGGCCGCGAGCGACCAGCACCGCATCTTCAAGGCGCTCAAGCCCGTCTACGACAAGAAGTGGGTGGCGACCGGCGGCTCGAAGGGCGGCATGACCGCCACGTACTACGAGCGCTTCTACCCGCGTGACATGGACGGCGTCGTCGCGTACGTCGCCCCGAACGACGTGGTGAACAAGGAGGACTCGCGTTACGACGAGTTCTTCGAGACGGTCGGCACCAAGGAGTGCCGCGCCAAGCTGGAGGCCGTGCAGCGCGAGGCGCTCGTGCGCCGCGAGCCGCTGGAGAAGAAGTACGCGGAGTTCGCCGCGGCCGGCAACCACACCTTCAAGACGGTCGGCAACCTGGACAAGGCCTACGAGGCCGTCGTCCTGGACCTGGTGTGGGGCTTCTGGCAGTACCAGCCGGAGTCCGCGTGCGCGGACGTCCCCGACGCCAAGTCCGCCACGGACCAGGCGATCTTCGACTACGTCGACGCGGTGGGCGGCTGGGCCTCCTACACGGACCAGGGCCTGACCCCGTACACGCCGTACTACTACCAGGCCGGTACGCAGCTCGGCTCGCCCGACATCAAGCAGCCCTGGCTCGGCGACCTGAGCCGCTACGGCTACCAGCCGCCGCGGAACTTCGTGCCGCGCGAGATCCCGATGACGTTCCAGTCGGGCGCCATGAAGGACGTCGACCGCTGGGTGCGCCACAACTCGCAGCGGATGATGTACGTCTACGGCGAGAACGACCCGTGGGGCGCCGAGCCGTTCCGTCCCGCCAGGGGCGCGAAGCACGACTCCCACGTCTTCACCGCGCCGGGCGCCAACCACGGAGCGAACGTGGCCGGCCTCGTCGCGGCGGACAAGGCCAAGGCGACGGAGCGGATCCAGGCCTGGGCCGGGGTGTCCACGGCGGCCTCCCCGAAGCCGCTGGCCCCGTACGACGCGAAGCTCGACCGCAAGGACGCGCGCAAGCAGCTGACGCTGCGGCCGTAGTCCTCAGGCGCCGGACGGGCCGACCGCCTCAGCCCGTCCGGCGTCCGCGGGCCGCTCAGAACCGCACCGCGCACCCCACCGGCTTCCCGCCCCCCAGCGACACGTACAGCTGCGTCGCCGCGGGGCACAGGGCCCGCTCCGAGACGGCCGCCGTCACCCGGTACTCGGGAGCCTTCGCGCCGGAGCCGTCGCAGGCCGTCTCCCGCACCTCGCCCCGCCCCGCGCCGTGGACGCAGTCCCCGACGACGGTCCGGGGCCCGCCGCCACCCCCGGGATCTCCGGGATGCGGCTCCTCCAGGTTCCGCATGCAGGCGTAGCCCCGCGGCACCTCACCGTTCCCGTCCTCGTCCACCGTGGGGCGGTTCTCGCTGATGTGGAGCACGAAGTCCGTGCGGGCGGGGCACGAGGGGCCCTGGGCGACCTCGGCGTCGTGCCGGGCGATGACCCGCGCCGCCGCACGCTCACTCGTGCACGACACCTCCGTGAAGGTCTCGCGCCCCCGCGAACTGCACTCGTCCACCGCGAGGAAGACCGCACCGTGCCCGGAAGAATCCGACGAGGACGACTGCCGGTCCGGTAGATCCGATCCGGAGGACGAGCCCTTCTGGCAGCCGGTCACGCCGGCGAACACCGCGAGGAGCACCCCCGCACACCGCAAGCCCAGCATGGCAACCATGGCGAACCCCCCGATATGTGCACCCAGCGTGACCCGCTGGAGCGGGCGCACGCCAGGTGCGTGGGGGGCTTTGGGACAGGTGGAGGTGGCGCGCCGCCGGTCCGGCGTACGGATCAGTACGCCAGGCCGTGCCCGACCGGGTACAGCACCTGCGCCGGATCATCCGCGCGCTGCACCGGCACGGGCAGTTTCCCGCGCGGCTCGGCGCGCCCCGCGATCACCCGTACCGCGGCGCGCAGCTCGACGTCCGTCCAGCAGTACGCGGCGAGGGACGCGCCCACGCCCCCAAGGCGCGCCACGTCGTACGGGTTGCGGATCGCGAGGGCGACGACCGGGACGCCGGTCGCCACCAGCGCCTCCACCAGGGCGATCTGAGCGCTTCCCGCCCCCACGTTGTACGTGCCCACGAGCACCGCGTCCTTGCCCCCGGCTGCCGCCACCGCCTCGGCGATCTTGGCGGCGGAGGGGGCCGTGCCCGTCGGCAGCACCGTCGGCGTGAAGCCGACATCCGTCAGCTCGCGCCCGATGACGGTCGTCGGCGGCCCCGTCGTCCCCGACGGCGACGCCGGGTCCGCGCCCACGACGAGCACGTTCCGCTGTGTGCGCCGTGAGAGCGGAAGCAGTCCGTCCGTGTTGCGCAGCAGCGTCGTCGTCTCCTCCGCGATCCGGTCGGCGGCGGCGAGGTGCGCGCGTGTGCCGACCGCCCTGTCGACGCCGCGCGCGGTGACGTACGGGTCGGAGAAGAGGTCCAGCTTCGCCTTGAGGCGCAGGATCCGAAGGATCGATTCGTCGAGCCGCGCCTCCGTCAACTCGCCGTCCCGCACCGCCTGGAGCACCGCATTCCAGGCGATCTCCGGCTTCGGCGGGTTCAGGAGCTGGTCGACGCCCGCCTTCAGCGCGAGCACCGGTACGCGGTCGTCGCCGTACTTCGTGCGGACGCCCTGCATGCCGAGCGAGTCCGTCACCACGACCCCGTCGTAGCCGAGTTCCTCGCGCAGGATGCCGGTGAGGATGGGGCGGGAGAGAGTGGCCGGGTCCTCCGCCGGGTCCAGGGCGGGGACCACGATGTGCGCGGTCATGATCGAGTCGATGCCCGCGGCCACCGCCGCCCGGAACGGCGGGGCGTCCAGGGTCTCCCACTGCTCACGCGTGTGGTGGATGTACGGCAGCTTGGAGTGGCTGTCGTCCTTGGTGTCGCCGTGCCCGGGGAAGTGCTTGGACGTCGAGGCGATGTCCGTGCCCTGGTAGCCCTTGACCTGCGCGGCGACCAGCTCGGCGACTGCTTCGGGGTCCGAGCCGAAGGACCGTACGCCGATGACGGGGTTGGCGGGATTGACGTTCACGTCGGCCACCGGGGCGTAGTTCTGCCGGATGCCGAGCGCGCGCAGTTCGGTGCCCGCGATGCGGGCCGCCTTGCGCGCGGTGGAGCGCGAACCCGCGGCGCCCAGGGCCATCGCGCCCGGCAGCAGAGTGGCCGGGACGCCGACGCGGGCGACGGCTCCGTGCTCCTGGTCGGTGGAGATGAGCAGCGGGATGCGGGCGGTGGGGGACTGCTCCGGGGCGTCCGGGGTGAGTGCGGCGCGCTGGATGCCGTTCGAGAGGTCGGCGATCTGGTGCGGGGCGCGGGTGTTGTGGGCCCAGCCGAAGTAGATGATGCCGCCGAGGTGGTACCTGGCGACCGCCTCCGCGGCGGTGCGCACGCCGAGCTCCTTCAGGTTGGCGTCGATGTCGGCCTGGTCGGGCGCGGTGGCGGAGTGGCCGTACACATGCATCACGAAGAGCTGGCCGACCTTCTCCTCGAGGCTCATGCGGGAGATGAGCTCCCGCAGCTTCCGGTCGCGACCGCGGTCGCCGCTGCCGGCCGCGTGGGCGGCGGAGGGCGCGGCCAGGGCCGTCGCCGCGACGGCTGTGGCGGTGAGCAGGGTGCGTCTGGAGGCGTTGCGGTGGGTCATGTGCGCTCCTTCGGGGACGGAAACCGGACCGGAGCCGGGCTGGGGAAACCGGCTGAAGGAAACTTTCCGAGAGTCACGGATATCCCGAAGATTTCTGCCGGTCAAGGGAGTCGGCAGCCACTGTGGAGGCGAATCGGCGGTCACCGTGGAGGAGAGGGGCCGTCACCGGTGCTGGTGGAGGGGGGCGCACCGGTGACGGCATGCTGCCGGCCACGGGCGGCAGAGAGGGTGGTCAGCGTTCGCAGCCAGCAGCGATGCCGACACCGCCTCGCGGAGACTCACCCGGCAGCACACCGGTTGGACGGCGGCCGGTCCGAGCGGGTTCCCCGCAGCGGGCGTTTTCCGGAAAGTGGTGCGAAGGGGAATCCTGAGCCTCAGGAGGCCTTCCTTCCGGGCGCCGCGTCGGCCCAGTGCTCCTGCAGGGTCCGCACCGTCTCCGCGATCGCGGGACGCCGCGACGCCCCGGTCCGCCACAGTGCGTACAGCCGCCGCACCGGCAGCGGATCGAGCCGCACGGTGACCGCGCCGTCCGGGACCGGTCCGCGGCCGAGGCGCGGGATGAGCGCGATCCCGAGCCCTGCCGCGACGAGCGCGACCAGGGTGGGATTCTCCTCCGCCGTGTGCGCGATGTCCGGCTCGCAGCCCGCCTCGCGCAGGGTGCGGACCAGCCACTCGTGGCAGACGAGCCCCGGCGGCTGGGTGATCCACCGTTCGCCCTTGAGGTCTTCGCGGCGCACGGAGACCTGACCCGCGAGCGGGTGCGCCGCGGGCACCACGAGATCGCAGAAGTCGTCCCCGATGACGGCCTGTTCGACGCCGGGCGGCGTCGGCAACGGCGCGATGTCCCAGTCGTGCACGACCGCCATGTCCACCGCGCCCTTGGCCACCAGGTCGATGGAGAGATGCGGGTCGATCTCCGACATACGGGCGTCGAGCGCGGGATGCCGCCGGGCCAGATCCGCGAGGACCCCGGGCAGCAGACCGCGCGCCGCGGAGGCGAACGCGGCGACGGTCAGCCGCCCCGCGGGCAGCCCCCGCCGCTCCTCGAGCTCCGTCTCCGCGCGCTCCACGATGGCCATCAACTCCTGCGCGGTGGAGGCGAGATGGCGGGCCTCCTCGGTGAGCGCCACACCCCTGCCCTGCCGTTCGAGGAGGGTGGTGCGGGTCTCGCGCTCCAGCTTGGCTATCTGCTGGGACACGGCGGACGGGGTGTAGCCGAGTGCGGTGGCTGCGGCCCCGACGGTGCCGTGCACGGAGACGGCGTGCAGGGCGCGGAGCCGGGCGAGATCGAGCACGGGAAGCCCTTTCCTTCGTCGGCGACGCGTGGCGGTGACGCGCATCGGTGTGTGCGCATCCGTGGTGCTTCGGCGGTGCTTCGGTGGTGCGCTTCGGTGATCAGGGGCGGCGTCGCCTGATCCGTCGCCGTCTGATGCGTAAGCGTTGCTTCATCCCATCATGCAGAGATCCGCGCTGGTCCTACATGGTCGGAGCGGGTGATCCTCGACGCATGCGCCCCGCTCACGTCTTCCTCGCCGTCCTCGTCGCCGCCGTCTGGGGCGTCAACTTCGTCGTCATCGAGGTGGGCCTCGACCACTTCCCGCCGCTGCTGTTCTCCGCCCTGCGGTTCCTGGTGGCGGCGCTGCCCGCGGTGTTCTTCGTGGGGCCGCCCAAGGTCGCGTGGAAGTGGATCGTCGGGGTCGGTCTCGTCCTCGGGGTGGCCAAGTTCGGGCTGTTGTTCATCGGCATGGACGCGGGGATGCCGGCCGGGATGTCCTCCCTCGTCCTGCAGATCCAGGCGGTGTTCACAGCCCTCTTCGCCTTCGTGGCCCTCGGCGAACGGCCCGGCCGCGTACGCGTCCTTGGCATGGTCATCGCACTCGCCGGCATCGGCGTCGCCGCGGTCGACGAGGGCGAGGCGGGCCCGCTCACGGCCTTCGCGCTGCTGATCGGCGCCGCGGCCTGCTGGGGCGCGTCGAACGTCCTGACCCGCAAGGCGTCACCGCCGGACGCGCTGAACTTCATGGTGTGGGTGAGCACGGTCCCGGTCCTGCCGCTGCTCGGGCTCTCGCTGCTGTTCGAGGGCCCGACCGCGGACCTCGACGCCCTGGCCGCACTGGACTGGCAGGGCGTCGGCATCATCGTCTACGTCGCGTGGATCACGACGGTCTTCGGCTTCGGCGCCTGGGGCTACCTGCTGCGCCGCCACCCCGCGTCGACCGTCGCGCCCTTCTCGCTCCTGGTCCCGGTGTTCGGGATGTCCGCCGCCGGCCTCGTCCTCGGCGAGTCGGTGAGCGGGCTCGGGTGGTGCGCGGCGGCGCTCCTGGTCGGCGGGGTGAGTCTGACGTCCCTGGCGGGGGTCGGGCGTGGTTCCGGCGGCCCTACCGCCCCTGCCGGTTCAGGAGCCGTGACAGGAAGTCCCGTCCCTGGCCAAGGAGTTCGGGGAGAGGCCGCGCCTCCTCGTACCACCGCTTCTCGTACTCCCAGCACAGCCAGCCGTCCCGGTGCTCCCCGCTGAGCAGCACGTCCACGCACTCGGCGAGCGGCAGGACACCCTCGCCGAGGCCGAGCGGCGTCGTGTCGTCGGCCGACGCGATGTCCTTCACCTGTACGTAGCCGAGGTACGGGGAGAGCGCCGCATGGCTTTCGGCGGGGGACTCGCCGCCGAGCCAGGTGTGCATCACGTCCCACAGGGCGCCCGCGTGCCGGTGGCCGACCGCGCCGAGCACACGGGTCGCCGCCGCGCCGGTGCGGTGCGAGTCGTGCGTCTCCAGAAGGATGCGTACGCCGAAGTCCGCCGCGGACTCGGCCGCGGTGCCGAGCCTTCGGGCCGCCGTCGCGTCGGCCTCCTCGGTGCTCTGCTCGGTGCCGCCGCCGGGGAAGACGCGGACGAAGGGGGCGCCCAGGTCGCGGGCGAGGGTGAGCAGTGAACGTATCTCTTCGAGTACGGGCCCGTCGTCGCCCGGCTCGGCCACGCGCGCGTACCCGGAGATGCCGAGGATCTCGATGCCCGCGGCCTTGAACTGCGCGGCCACGTCGGCCCGTTCGGCGAGGTCGATCCCCGGGTGGACCGGCTCCTCGGGGTGCGCGCGCAGTTCGATGCCGTGATAGCCGTGGGTGGTGGCCAGGTTCAGCACCTCGGCGAGGGGGAGCCCGGGCACGCCGAGGGTGGAGAAGGCGAGTTTCATGTCGCAGACCCTAGGGGGTCTCCGTCAGGCGCAGTTGCCAGTCCTGCCCCACCAGGTCGACGCCGAAGGAGCGGTGCGGCTTCTCGTCGACGAGGACGAAACCGTGCTTCTGGTAGATGGTGCGGGCGGCGCCGAGGATGTCATTGGTCCACAGGGTCATCTCGCGATAGCCCACGCCGCGCGCGAACTCGACGCAGGCGCCGACCAGTTGGTCCCCGATGCCGTGCCCCCGCGCGTCGGGCTCGACGAGCAGGAGCCGCAGCCGGGCGGTGCCGGGCGCGTCGTCGCGCACGCACATCACGCACCCCACGGGCCGCCCGTCGAGCTCGGCGATCCACGTCCGCTCCAGGTGGGGGTCGTGATCCTCGGCGTAGTCGGCGATGATCCGGGCGACCAGGCCCTCGTAGTCGGCGTTGAAGCCGTACTCCGCCGCGTACAGGGCGGCGTTGCGCTGCACGATCCACCCGAGGTCACCGGCCCCGGGCTCGCGCAGGAAAGGGCGCGACGGCTCCTTGCCGTCGCGGTCGGCCAGGATCTCCCGGACGGTGCGCAGGGCCTCCGCGAGGCGGGGCCGCTCGCGGGCCGGGACGGTGGAAAGCAGCGAGCCCATGGCCTCGTTGGACCGCTCGTCAAGGAGCCCCGCGGTCTCGCGCCCCCGCGCGGTGAGCGTGATGCGCTGACGCCGCGGATCACGCTCGGAGGGAGCACGCTCGATGAGCCCCGCCTTCTCGAACTTGCCGAGCAGGCGGCTCAAGTACCCCGCGTCGAGAGTGAGTTCGGCCCGCAGGTCGGCGGCGTCGGGGCGGGACGAGTGGGCGATCTCGTAGAGGACCCGTGACTCGGTGAGGGTGTACGGGACGTACAGCTGACGGCTGTAGTCGAGGGCGCCGATGAGGTTCGTGTAGAAGCGGTTGAAGGCGCGGATCTCTTGGACGGGCGCGGCGGAGGCATGCGACATGACGGTTCCCTCCCGGGGCGACGAGACAAGCCACCCTTGACTGAGTCAACGGTACGCCGCCCTGTCCATGACCGCCATGCCTCACCGAGGGCGAACTCCGCTCAGCCCAGCTGGTTGACCCCGTCCAGTACGTCCCAGGCGCTGGGTGCATTCATGACCACGACTGCCACATGAGCCTCCTTTTCCCGACGATGCCAACGACATCGGGAGCTCACCGACACGGCGGCGCCGTCGACCCCCGCACCATCAGCTCCGCCCCGATCGTCGCCACGCCACCGGGCGGCGCCTCCTCCGCGCCCGTGGCCAGGCGGCCCGCCCGGGCGCCCGCCTCGTGCAGCGGCAGTCGTACGGTCGTCAGCGCGGGGACGGCGTCGATCGCGAAGGGCAGGTCGTCGAAGCCCGCCACCGAGATGTCCTCGGGGATGCGCAGGCCCTGGTCGCGCAGGGCGGCCGACGCGCCCAGGGCGACTGTGTCGTTGGCGGCGACGATAGCCGTCAAGTCCGGGTCGCGGCGCAGGAGTTCGAGGGTGGCCTCGTAGCCGGACCGGCGGGTGTAGGGGCCGTGGACGGTCAGCTCGTCCTGGTCGGTGCCCCCGTCCCCCGAGGCCGCCAGCGCGTCCCGGTGGCCCTCGAGCCGGTGCCGGGTGGTCGTCCGCTCCATCGGGCCCGCCACGTACCCGATCCTGCGGTGCCCCAGCGTGAGCAGATGCTCCGTGAGCCGCCGCCCGCCGCTGCGGTTGTCGAAGGTGAGCGTGGCCGCCACCGCGTCCGAGTCGTCGAGGGGCGGCCGTCCGCAGAGCACGATCCGGGTGCCCGCGTCCGCGAGGCGTGCCAGCTTCGCGGACATCGCGGCGGCGTGAGCGGGGTCCTCCAGGGCGCCGCCGGTCAGGACGACCGCGGCGGCGCGCTGCCGTTGCAGCAGGGTCAGATACGTCAGCTCGCGCTCCGGGGAGCCCCCGGTGTTGCACACCACGGCCATCCGCTCACCGCCGGCGCGCCCGCCGGGACCGCCGATCTCGGACTGGACGGCGCCCGCCATGATCCCGAAGAAGGGGTCGGCGATGTCGTTCACCAGGATGCCGACGAGGTCGGACGTGGCGGCGGCCAGCGAGCTCGCGGGCCCGTTGAGGACGTAGTCGAGGTCGTTCACGGCCCGCAGGACACGCTCCCGGGTGGCCGCGGCCACCGGGTAGTTGCCGTTCAGCACGCGGGAGACGGTGGCGGGGGAGACCTGGGCGCGGGCCGCCACATCGGCCAGGGTCACGGTCATCTCGGCGTCCTCCGGTCACGGCTCTGGTCCGAAGCCCTTGTCCGAACCTTGTGCGGCAGGCTAGCTTCTTCTCGTATAGAAAGCGCTTGCTATACGCTTACCTGCGTACGGAGGGACCCCTGTGACTCGCAAGACGGTGCGCATCGCCATGAACGGTGTGACGGGACGGATGGGCTACCGCCAGCACCTCGTCCGCTCGCTGCTCGCCCTGCGCGAGCAGGGCGGACTCGCCCTCGGCGACGCCGACAACACGGTGCTGTGGCCCGAGCCGGTCCTGGTGGGCCGCAGGGAACACGCCCTGCGGGAGATCGCGGAGCGCCACGGACTTGACGCCGAGAAGGCCGTCTCGACCGACCTGGACGCGGTCCTCGCCGACCCCACCATCGACATCTACTTCGACGCGCAGGTCACCTCCGCGCGCGAGGAAGCCATCAAACGGGCCATCGCCGCGGGCAAGCACGTCTACACCGAGAAGCCGTCCGCGACGGGCCTCGCCGGAGCCCTCGAACTGGCCCGGCTTGCCCAGTCCGCCGGCATCAAGCACGGCGTGGTCCAGGACAAGCTCTTTCTGCCGGGGCTGCTCAAGCTGAAGCGCCTCATCGACGGCGGCTTCTTCGGCAAGATCCTGTCCATCCGGGGCGAGTTCGGCTACTGGGTCTTCGAGGGCGACTGGCAGAGCGCCCAGCGCCCCTCCTGGAACTACCGCGCGGAGGACGGCGGCGGCATCGTCGTCGACATGTTCCCGCACTGGGAGTACGTCCTGCACGAGCTGTTCGGCCGCGTACGCAGCGTCCAGGCCCTGGCCGCGACCCACGTGCCGCAGCGCTGGGACGAGCGGGACAAGCCGTACGACGCGACGGCGGACGACGCCGCGTACGGCATCTTCGAGCTCGAAGGCGGCGCGATCGCGCAGATCAACTCCTCCTGGACGGTCCGCGTGAACCGCGACGAGCTCGTCGAGTTCCAGGTGGACGGCACGGAGGGCTCGGCCGTCGCGGGCCTGCGCAACTGCCGCGTACAGCACCGGAGCAACACCCCCAAACCGGTCTGGAACCCGGACCTGCCCGTCACCCACTCCTTCCGCGACCAGTGGCAGGAGGTCCCCGACAACCAGGAGTTCGACAACGGCTTCAAGGCGCAGTGGGAACTGTTCCTGCGGCACGTGTACGCGGACGCGCCCTACCACTGGGACCTGCACGCGGGCGCGCGCGGCGTACAGCTCGCCGAACTGGGCCTGCGGTCCTCGGCCGAGGGCCGCCGCATCGAGGTGCCGGAGATCGCACAGTGACGCTTCTGCTGCCGCGGCCGGACGGCACGACGTACGCGTACGAGCCGAACCGCACCCCGCTGCCCGCCACCGCCGCAACCTCCCCCCTCACCTCCCGCACGGTCTTCTCGGCGGCACACGTGGTCGGGGACCCCCGCGCCGACGTGTCCCCGGACTCTCCGGCGGCCGTCGACTGGGACGCGACCCTCGCCTTCCGCCACCACCTGTGGGCGCAGGGCCTGGGCGTGGCCGAGGCGATGGACACGGCGCAGCGGGGGATGGGCCTGGACTGGAAGGGCGCGGCGGAACTGATCACGCGTTCCGCGGCGGAGGCGAAGTCGGTGGGCGGCGCGATCGCCTGCGGCGCGGGCACGGATCAACTGGCCGGTCCAGCGGACCTGTTGACGGTCCGTGCCGCGTACGAGGAACAACTGACCCTGGTCGAGTCGAGCGGCGCCCAGGTGATCCTGATGGCGTCCCGGGCGCTGGCGGCGGCCGCCACGTCACCGGACGACTATCTGGAGACGTACGGCCACCTCCTGCGCCAGGCGAGCGAGCCCGTCATCCTGCACTGGCTCGGCCCGATGTTCGACCCGGCGCTCACCGGCTACTGGGGCAGCGAGGACCTGGACGCGGCGACCGACACCTTCCTCGAGGTCATCACCGCGCACCCCGACAAGGTCGACGGCATCAAGATCTCGCTCCTCGACCCGGGGCGCGAGATCGCCCTGCGCCGCCGCCTCCCGGACGGCGTCCGCTGCTACACGGGCGACGACTTCAACTACCCCGAACTGATCGCGGGCGACGAGCAGGGCTTCAGCCACGCCCTGCTCGGCATCTTCGACCCGCTCGGGCCGCTGGCCGCGAGGGCGGTGCGGCTCCTGGACACCGGTGACACGAAGGGGTTCCGCGCCTGTCTCGACCCGACGGTCGAACTGTCCCGCCACCTCTTCCAGACACCCACCCGCTTCTACAAGACGGGGGTGGTCTTCCTGGCGTGGCTGGCGGGCCACCAGAGCCACTTCACGATGGTGGGCGGCCTGCAGTCGGCACGTTCGCTGCCGCACCTGACCCGCGCCTACGAACTGGCCGACGGGCTCGGCCTGTTCCCGGACCCGGCGCTGGCCGAGGCTCGCATGAAGTCCCTGCTCACCACGTACGGAGTCCAGCAATGAGCGTGTTCGGGAGCGGGGACCTGGCGCGGTTCTCCATCAACCAGATGACCGTCAAGCAGCTGTCCTTGCCGGACCTGGTCGCGGCCTGCGCGGACCTGGGTGTCCCTGGGGTCGGCCTCTGGCGGGAGCCGGTCCAGGCCTACGGTCTGGAGGCGACCGCCAAGCTGATGCGCGACGCGGGCCTGACGGTGACCACGCTCTGCCGTGGTGGTTTCCTGACGGCCATCGATCCGCACGCGCGCGTGGCGGCCGTCGACGACAACAAGGCGGCGATCGACGAGGCGGCCGTCCTCGGCACGGACACGCTGGTCCTGGTCTCCGGCGGCCTGCCCGCCGGCAGCAAGGATCTGCAGGGGGCGCGTTCGCGGATCGCCGACGCGCTGGCGGAGCTCGCTCCGTACGCGGCGGCACGGGGCATCCGCCTGGCCATCGAGCCCTTGCACCCCATGTTCGCGTCGGACCGGTGCGTGGTCTCCACGCTGGGCCAGGCGCTCGATCTGGCCGAGCGGTTTCCCGCCGCGCAGGTGGGGGTCTGCGTCGACACCTACCACGTGTGGTGGGACGACCGGGCGCCCGCGCAGATCGCCCGTGCGGGGCGGGGCGGGCGGCTGCACGCCTTCCAACTGGCGGACTGGGTGACTCCGTTGCCGGAGGGCGTCCTGAACGGCCGGGGTCAGCTGGGTGAGGGGTCGGTCGATCTGCGGTCGTGGCGCGCCCTGGTGGAGGAGGCGGGTTACGGGGGCCCGATCGAGGTCGAACTCTTCAACGACGCCCTGTGGGCACGGTCCGGCAAGGAGCTCCTGGCGGAAACGGCCACGGCATACACCGACCACGCCTGCTGACACCCGCGCTCTCCCGGGGCCCCTGCCAACCGCCCGGGCTACCTCTTCTTGCCGCCCAGGATCTGGTTCAGGAGGTCGCCGATGCCGCCGCCTCCGGGGGAGCCCGTGGCGCCCGGCTTCGACGGCGACGTCCGGGCCCGCTTCGTCAGCACCGTCAGGAGCACCGGGATCAGGAGTTCGATCACCCGGGTCACGGAAGCCGTCGGCAGGCCCGTCTTCTTCGCCACCGCGTTCGCCACGGGCCTGCTCATCTTCGAGAGCACCCCCGAGAGCATCCCGCCGGCGGCGAGCCCGCCGAACCCGCCGAACCCGGCGATCCCCTGCGGAGGAGGTTCAGCAGGCGCCGCCTCGGCGATCGCCTGCTCCACCTCCGCCGCCTCCGCGGGGTCGTCCGCCTTCTCCTGTAGATTCCCCGAAAGCGCGGTCACCGTGGTGCCCACCACGTCCTGCGCCCCCGCGGCATCCGTACCGAGCAGCCCCGCGATCTCCTGGAGCTTGTCGTCGCCGAGTTCGGCCAGGACGTCCTTCTCCAGAGACGTGTCGGGCGGGGCGCCAGGCGTCCCGGGAGGGGTTTCGGGAGATTCTTCGCTCATGCGTTAAAAGTTACTTCTGCCCCACTTCATCGGCACCCCGAAAACTCGTGGCCTTGCCCGTGCAACCCTTCCCGCCCGACGAGGGTCGTACTGTGCGTCGGGACTTCCGTGGGGGGAGATCTGGGGGGATCAGCGGAGTTCTGACAGGGGAGGGGAGACCCGAGGGGGCCCGGCCGAGAGACCGGGCCCCCTCGAAGCTGTCACTGCCCCGCACGCGCCAAGTCCCGGGCGCCGAGCGCCGATTTGTCCACAGGCTTCCCGCGCTGTCGGCGCCGGGCGATAGCGTCGCCCCATGTCGAGTCCAGCAAGAGCGACAGCCGCGACAGCCAACGCGGTGGTCGAGGGTGTCCTGGAACGGATCACGTACGCCAACGAGGAGAACGGCTACACGGTCGCCCGCGTGGACACCGGCCGTGGCGGCGGTGACCTCCTCACCGTCGTGGGTTCGCTGCTGGGCGCCCAGGTGGGGGAGTCCCTCCGCATGGAGGGCCGCTGGGGCTCCCACGCGCAGTACGGCAAGCAGTTCACGGTGGAGAACTACACCACCGTCCTCCCCGCCACCATCCAAGGCATCCGCCGCTACCTCGGCTCGGGCCTCATCAAGGGCATCGGCCCCGTCATGGCCGACCGCATCACCACCCACTTCGGCGTGGACACCCTCGACATCATCGAGCAGGAGCCGGGGCGCCTCGTCGAGGTCCCGGGCCTCGGCCCCAAACGGACCAAGATGATCGCGGCGGCCTGGGAGGAACAGAAGGCCATCAAGGAAGTCATGGTCTTCCTGCAGGGCGTGGGCGTGTCCACCTCCATCGCCGTCCGCATCTACAAGAAGTACGCGGACGCCTCCATCTCCGTGGTGCGGAACGAGCCCTACCGCCTCGCCGCCGACGTCTGGGGCATCGGCTTCCTCACCGCGGACCGCATCGCCCAGTCGGTCGGCATCCCGCACGACAGCCCGGAACGCGTCAAGGCGGGTCTGCAGTACGCGCTCTCCCAGTCCACCGACCAGGGCAACTGCTATCTCCCGGAGGAGCGCCTCATCGCCGACGCGGTGAAGCTGCTCCAGGTGGACACGGGCCTGGTGATCGACTGCCTGGCGGAGCTGGCGAAGGAAGAGGAAGGCGTCGTACGCGAGACGGTCCCTGGCCCCGAAGGGGAGGGGGACGTCACCGCCGTCTACCTCGTCCCCTTCCACCGCGCGGAACTCTCCCTCTCCGCCCAGCTCCTGCGCCTCCTGAGGGCCCCGGAGGACCGCATGCCGGCCTTCCGGGACGTGGCCTGGGACAAGGCCCTGTCCTGGCTGGCCACCCGTACGGGCGCCGACCTCGCCCCCGAGCAGAAGGCGGCGGTCAGGCTCGCGCTGACGCAGAAGGCGGCCGTCCTCACCGGAGGCCCGGGCTGCGGCAAGTCCTTCACGGTCCGGTCCATCGTGGAGCTGGCCCGCGCCAAGAAGGCCAAGGTCGTCCTCGCCGCCCCCACGGGCCGTGCCGCCAAACGCCTCGCCGAGCTCACCGGCGCCGAGGCCTCCACCGTCCACCGCCTCCTGGAGCTGAAGCCGGGAGGGGACGCCGCCTACGACAAGGACCGCCCGCTCGACGCCGACCTCGTCGTGGTCGACGAGGCATCGATGCTGGACCTGCTCCTGGCCAACAAGCTGGTCAAGGCCGTCGCCCCCGGCGCCCACCTGCTGTTCGTCGGAGACGTGGACCAGCTGCCGAGCGTCGGCGCCGGCGAGGTGCTGCGGGACATGCTCAGCGAGCGGAGCCCCATCCCCGCGGTCCGCCTCACCCACATCTTCCGCCAGGCCAAGCAGTCCGGCGTCGTCACGAACGCCCACCGCATCAACTCCGGGGTGCCGCCCATCACCCAGGGGCTCTCGGACTTCTTCCTCTTCGTGGAGGACGAGACCGAGGACGCGGGCCGCGTCACGGTGGACGTGGCCGCGCGCCGCATCCCGGCCAAGTTCGGCCTGGACCCGCGCCGCGACGTCCAGGTGCTCGCGCCCATGCACCGCGGCCCCGCGGGCGCGGGCAACCTGAACGGCCTGCTCCAGCAGGCCATCACCCCCAGCAGGCCCGACGTACCGGAGAAGCGCTTCGGCGGCCGGGTCTTCCGCGTCGGCGACAAGGTCACCCAGATCCGCAACAACTACGAGAAGGGGCAGAACGGCGTCTTCAATGGCACCGTCGGAGTAGTCACCTCGCTCGACTCCGACGAGCAGCGGCTCACGGTCCTGACGGACGAGGACGAGGAGATTGCGTACGACTTCGACGAACTGGACGAACTGGCGCACGCGTACGCGGTCACGATCCACCGCTCCCAGGGCAGCGAGTATCCGGCGGTGGTGATTCCCGTGACCACGGGAGCATGGATGATGCTCCAGCGGAACCTGCTCTACACGGCGGTCACGCGCGCCAAGAAGCTGGTCGTCCTGGTCGGTTCGCGCAAGGCTCTGGGGCAGGCGGTGCGCACGGTCTCCGCGGGCAGACGCTGTACGGCCCTGGATTTCCGGCTCGCCGGAGGCCGTGGTTCCACCCCCGGGACCACCCCCTGATCCACCCCCGAAATTTTGATCGATCAAACGAGTAGGAAAGGTCACACACCACTTCCGCAACCGGGGCACAGGGGGCAGGATGAGTAAGTTGGCGGCACTCAGTGCCGCCAATAGGCCCAATGGTCGACCCCGAGTGCACTCTCCAGGGCCAAATGGGGGATGGTAGAGACAGTCAGGGCACCTCGAAGAAGAGGCACAACGTCGGTGAGGGATGACGTGAGCGACAACTCTGTAGTACTGCGGTACGGCGATGGCGAGTACACCTACCCGGTGATCGATTCGACCGTCGGCGACAAGGGCTTCGACATCGGGAAGCTCCGCGCCCAGACCGGTCTGGTGACCCTGGACAGCGGCTATGGCAACACCGCCGCCTATAAATCCGCCATCACCTATCTCGACGGTGAAGAGGGCATCCTCCGGTACCGCGGCTACCCGATCGAGCAGCTGGCCGAGCGCTCCACCTTCACCGAGGTGGCGTACCTGCTGATCAACGGCGAACTGCCGAAGGTCGACGAGCTCGCCAGCTTCAAGAACGACATCACGCAGCACACCCTGCTGCACGAGGACGTCAAGCGGTTCTACGACGGCTTCCCGCGTGACGCCCACCCGATGGCGATGCTGTCGTCCGTGGTCAGCGCGCTGTCGACGTTCTACCAGGACAGCCACAACCCGTTCGACGAGGAGCAGCGCGACCTCTCGACGATCCGCCTGCTCGCCAAGCTTCCGACGATCGCGGCCTACGCGTACAAGAAGTCGCAGGGCCACCCGGTCGTCTACCCGCGCAACGACCTCGGCTACGTCGAGAACTTCCTGCGCATGACCTTCTCGGTGCCGGCCGCCGAGTACGACCTGGACCCGGTCGTCGTCTCCGCCCTTGACAAGCTCCTGATCCTGCACGCGGACCACGAGCAGAACTGTTCGACCTCCACCGTGCGTCTGGTGGGCTCGTCGCAGGCGAACATGTTCGCCTCGATCTCCGCCGGCATCTCGGCCCTGTGGGGCCCGCTGCACGGTGGCGCCAACCAGTCCGTCCTGGAGATGCTCGAGGGCATCAAGCAGGACGGCGGCGACGTCGACACCTTCATCCGCAAGGTGAAGAACAAGGAAGACGGCGTGAAGCTCATGGGCTTCGGGCACCGCGTCTACAAGAACTTCGACCCCCGGGCGAAGATCATCAAGGCGGCGGCGCACGACGTCCTCTCGGCGCTCGGCAAGTCCGACGAGCTGCTCGACATCGCGCTGAAGCTCGAAGAGCACGCGCTGGCCGACGACTACTTCGTCGAGCGCAAGCTCTACCCGAACGTGGACTTCTACACGGGCCTCATCTACCGCGCGATGGGCTTCCCGACCGAGATGTTCACCGTGCTGTTCGCGCTGGGCCGCCTTCCGGGCTGGATCGCGCAGTGGCACGAGATGATCAAGGAGCCGGGATCCCGCATCGGGCGCCCGCGCCAGATCTACACCGGCGAGGTTCTCCGGGACTTCGTCCCGGTCGAGGGCCGCTGATCCGCACGCCGTAGACGCGAGCGGACGCACCAAGCGAAAAGCGCCCCGCCGTCGATCCCCCCACGGGTCGACGGTCGGGGCGCTTTCCTGTTTCCCGGTGCGGATTCCCCCCACGGGATCCGGCCGGGCGTCTGTGGTGGCAGCGCGCCAGTCGTGCTGCGATCTGCCGGGACGCGTACGTATCGGGAGGGCCGCTCAAAGCTCCCCGGTGCACGTGTCCCGGCCAACGCATTCCTAGGAACATCCCCCAAGATGTCCCCGATGTCTAGAGACGTCCCCCAAGACGTCCCTGGCATCGTCCTCTTAGACTCACGAGCCCCCCGAATGGTTACGTTGGGATCGCTGTGATCTGCGTCTCCTGCATATGTCCTGTACATGCGCAAGAGGCCCGATATGCCGATCGAGACTCAGGCGTGAGAATGCTGCGACCAAGATGTGAAGAGCTTATGTGAAGTTTCTGAGGCGGAGGCTGTTGGTGACAACAAAGACCGAAGAAAATGCCATCGCGGCCCCGGCGATCATCGGATTCAGGAGCCCGGCGGCGGCGAGCGGCAGCGCGGCGACGTTGTAACCGAAGGCCCAGAAGAGATTGCCCTTGATCGTGGCGAGGGTCCTGCGGGAGAGCCTGATCGCGTCGGCGGCCCCGCGCAAGTCCCCGCGCACGAGCGTCAGATCACTCGCCTCGATGGCCGCGTCCGTGCCCGTGCCCATCGCGAGGCCCAGATCGGCGGTGGCGAGCGCGGCGGCGTCGTTGACCCCGTCCCCGACCATCGCGACCACCTTGCCCTCGTCCCGCAGCCGCCGCACGACGTCGACCTTGTCCTCGGGCAGCACCTCGGCGTACACGGCGTCCGCCCCGATGCCCACGGACTTGGCCACCGCCCGGGCGACGGCGTGGTTGTCGCCGGTGAGCAGCACCGGCGTCAGTCCCAGGGCACGCAGCTCGCGCACCGCTTCGGCGCTGGTGTCCCTGACGGTGTCGGCGACGGCGAGGACACCGCGGGCCACGCCGTCCCAGGCCACCAGGACGGCCGTACGGCCCGCCTCCTCGGCCTCCGCCCTGAGCGCGGCCACCGAAGCGAGTCCCTCGACTCCCGCGTCCGCCAGCAGGCGTTCACGGCCCGCGAGCACCGCGTGCCCTTCCACCGTGCCGCGCACGCCCGACCCCGCGACGTTCTCGAAGCCCTCCACGGCGGGCAGCGCGCCCACCGAGAGCCCCAACTCCGCGGCGGCGCCCGCGGCGACGGCCCGGGCCACGGGATGCTCGGAGGCGTGCTCCAGGGCCCCCGCGAGCCGCAGCAACTGCTTCTCCTCGGTCTCCCCGGTGGCGTACACGTCGAGCAGGGTCATGCGCCCCGTCGTCACCGTCCCGGTCTTGTCCAGGACGATCGTGTCCACCCGCCGCGTGGACTCCAGGACTTCGGGGCCCTTGATGAGGATGCCGAGCTGCGCGCCCCGCCCCGTGCCGACCATCAGGGCGGTCGGGGTCGCGAGGCCGAGGGCGCACGGGCAGGCGATGATCAGGACGGCGACGGCCGCGGTGAAGGCGGCGGTCACGTCGCCGGTGGCGCCGAGCCAGCCGCCGAGCGTCGCGGTGGCGATCATCAGGACGACCGGCACGAAGATCCCCGCTATCCGGTCGGCCAGTCGCTGCACCTGGGCCTTGCCGGTCTGCGCGTCCTCGACGAGCTCGGCCATCCTGGCCAGTTGGGTGTCGGAGCCGACGCGCGTCGCCTCGACGACGAGCCGCCCCGAGACGTTCGTGGTCGCTCCGGTCACCGCGTCGCCCGCGGTCACGTCCACCGGGACGGACTCGCCGGTCAGCATCGAGGCGTCGACCGCGGACGCGCCGTCGACGACGGTGCCGTCGGTCGCGACGGTCTCCCCGGGACGTACGACGAACCGGTCGCCGACCACCAGACGCGCGACCGGTGTGCGGACCTCCGTGCCGTCGCGCAGGACGGCCGCGTCCTTGGCGCCCAGTTCGAGCAGCGTGCGCAGGGCCGCGCCCGCCTTCCGCTTCGAGCGGGCCTCCAGCCAGCGGCCGAGCAGGATGAACGTGATGACGCCCGCGGCGACTTCGAGGTAGAGCGTCGACGCGGCGTCGGCGCGCGAGACGGTGAACGTGAAGCCGTGCCGCATCCCCGGCATCCCCGCGTCCCCGAGGAAGAGCGCCCACAGCGACCAGCCGAACGCGGCGAGGGTGCCCACCGACACCAGGGTGTCCATGGTCGCGGCGCCGTGCCGCAGGTTCGTGAACGCGGCGCGGTGGAAGGGGTATCCGCCCCAGACGACGACGGGCGCGGCCAGCGTCAGCGAGAGCCACTGCCAGTTGTCGAACTGGAGGGACGGGACCATCGCGAGCAGGACGACCGGCAGCGAGAGCAGTGCCGAGCCGATGAGCCGCTGACGCAGGGTGTCCGGCTCGGTGATGTCGGCAGTGGTCGCGGGGGCCGCCGGCTCGGGGGGAGCCGGGACGATCTCCGCCGCGCTGTAACCGAGTTTCTCGACTGTCGCGATCAGTTGCGCGACCTCGACCCCTTCCGCGTACGAGACCTTCGCCTTCTCCGTGGCGAGATTGACCGACGCGGTCACGCCCTCCACGCGGTTCAGCTTCTTCTCGATGCGGGCGGAACAGGAGGCGCAGGTCATTCCGCCGACGGCGAGTTCGACTTCGTTCATGGCTCTTTCATGCGGCTGGGGTGAAGCGGCTGCGGGCCCTGTGACGGCGTCACAGGGCCCGGGGTACCCGGCAGGGGGTGGGTCAGGCCTTGCTGACGCCGACGAGTTCGTAGCCGGCCTCGTCGACCGCGGCGCGGACCGCGGTCTCGTCGAGCGGGGCCTCGGAGACCACGGTCACCAGGCCGGTGGCGGCCACCGCCTTGACGGAGCCGACGCCGGCGATCTCCGAGATCTCCCCGCTGACGGCGCCCTCGCAGTGACCACAGGTCATGCCGGTCACCTCGTACACGGTCGTCACGGCGCCCTGCGCCGTCCCGGCGGCGCCGTCGGAGTGGCAGGAACCGCTGGGGGAGCAGCAGGAGCCGGTGGTCTCGGCCTGCGGTAGCTCGGTCTGGGCGCTCATGTCGTTCTCCTCGGTGAGGGTGCGGCGTGTGTGCGTGCCGGTATATGCGTCGTAATGTGCAGGAGTGGTCCCGGTGTTCCCGGAGACCCCCTGACACTCACCACTGTATACCCCTAGGGGGTACACCTCAATGAGGGGGTCGCCCGGGGATCGAGGGTGGTGTCCCGCCGGGGCGGTCAGTCTCTGCGCCCGCGGTTGCCGGGCCGCGCGGCGACCCAGGCGCGGATGGTGTCCGCGTACCAGTAGGGCTTTCCGGACTCCACGTGGTCGGGGTCGGGAAGCAAGCCGTGCTTGCGGTAGGAGCGCACGGTGTCGGGCTGCACCCGGATGTGTGCGGCGATGTCCTTGTACGACCAGAGCTTGCGGTCGGTCATCAGTGGCACCTCCCTGCGGTCGCCGCAGGGGCGGCTCGGGAGGAGCCGTCGGGGGAGCTGCGGCGTGACGCTGGCGATCAACTCAGCCTGTTCCCGGAGAACGACGCGGAGTGACCGCGGGAGGGCGGCTGTCGACCGGCTGTGACGAGGAGCCCGCGTATACGGGACATGTGTGACAGAAAGAGGTTCTTTGTGACGCGTGTGATGCGAAAGGCCGGTGGGGGCTGCGGGGGTCAGGCGCCGCAGGAACGCAGATACGAGCGGGTGCGGCGGGCGATCGGCAGCGGCTTGTCCGGCGGGCACGGGTACATGTCCTGCTCGACGATGGCGAACAGGTCGACGCCCAGCTTCTGGGCCGCCGCGAGGACCGGCTCGATCGCGGGCACCCCGGTCGGCGGCTCGCACATCACGCCGCGGGCCACGGCGGGACCGAACGGCATCTCCTGCGCGCGCACTTCGGCCAGGACGGCCGGGTCGACCTGCTTGAGGTGCAGATAGCCGATGCGCTCGCCGTACGTCTCGATCAGCTTGACGTTGTCGCCGCCGCAGTAGGCGTAATGGCCCGTGTCCAGGCAGAGCGAGACGAGGTCGGGGTCGGTCGCGTCGAGGAAGCGGGTGACGTTCGCCTCGTCGTCGATGTGCGTGTCGGCGTGGGGGTGCACGACCACGCGCAGGCCGTGACGCTCGCGCACCTCGTACGCCAACCGCTCGGTCTGGAGCGTGAGCTGACGCCACTGCTCCGGGGTGAGCGTGCGGTCCTCCAGGACCTCGCCGGTCTTGTCGTCGCGCCAGAAGGAGGGGATGACGACGAGGTGCTCGGCGCCCATCGCCTGGGTGAGCGCGGCGATGTCGGACACATGGGCCCAGGTCTTGTCCCAGACGGCGGGACCGTGGTGCAGGCCCGTGAAGACCGTTCCGGCCGACACCTTCAGGCCGCGCTTCTGGGTCTCGGCGGTCAGGACGGCCGGATCGCTCGGCAGGTAGCCGTACGGACCGAGCTCGATCCACTCGTACCCGGAGTCCGCCACCTCGTCGAGGAAGCGGCTCCAGGGGACCTGGCCCGGGTCCTCGGGGAACCACACCCCCCACGAGTCGGGTGCCGAACCGATCCGGATGCGTGACAGCGTCGTCATGCCGTCAAGCTTTCAGGCCGCCGCGGAACGGTGTCAAGGAGTGGTCCGAATGTAAGGACAATGTGTTGACAGGGGTCATGGGGCGGAATAGACCTAGGGGTGGCCTCAAGGGGGCGATGTCGAGAGGGAGTGCAGGGTGACCGATCCGTATGACGTCAGCGATCCGTACGACGTGATCACGATGGGCCGGATCGGGGTGGACCTGTATCCCCTGCAGGCCGGGGTGGCGCTCGCCGACGTCAGCACGTTCGGCAAGTTCCTGGGCGGCTCCGCGTCGAACGTCGCCGTCGCCGCGTCCCGGCTCGGCCGCCGCGTCGCGCTCGTCACCCGCACCGGCGACGACCCCTTCGGGGACTATCTGCACCGGGAGCTGCGGGAGTTCGGCGTCGACGACCGGTGGGTGAGTGCCGTCGGCGGCCTGCCGACCCCGGTGACTTTCTGCGAGGTCTTCCCGCCGGACGACTTCCCGCTCTACTTCTACCGGCAGCCGAAGGCACCCGACCTGGAGATGTACGAGAAGGAGCTCGACCTGGACGCGATCGCGGCCGCCCGGGTCTTCTGGATGACGGGTACGGGGCTCTGCGCGGAGCCCAGCAGATCGACGACACTGGCCGCGCTGCGCCACCGGGCGAAGGCGGGGCTCACCGTCTTCGACCTCGACTGGCGGCCGATGTTCTGGGACCGGGCCGACGAGGCGCGGGGCTTCTACGCCCAGGCCCTAGCGCAGGCCACCGTCGCGGTCGGCAACCTCGACGAGGTCGAGATCGCCACGGGCGTGCGCGAACCGGACGCCGCGGCCCGCGCGTTGCTGGACTCCGGCGTCGAACTCGCCGTCGTCAAGCAGGGCCCCAAGGGCGTCCTCGCGATGAACCGCGCGGGCGAGCGCGCGGAGGTGCCGCCGCTGCCCGTGACGGTGCTCAACGGCCTCGGCGCCGGGGACGCCTTCGGCGGGGCGCTCTGCCACGGGCTGCTCGCGGGCTGGGAGTTGGAGCGGATCATGCGGTACGCCAACGCGGCGGGGGCGATCGTCGCCTCCCGTCTCGAGTGCTCATCCGCGATGCCGTTCCCGGACGAGGTCGAGGCAGCGCTCGCGGCGGGAGCCGTGAAGCATGATTGACCTCGCCGAGCTCATCAGGATCAGGGCCTCGCACCCCGAAGCCATCGCCGAAGCGGCCGCCCGGCGCGTCCGGCGTCCCCTGCTCGGCGACGGCGGACGGCTGATGATCATCGCCGCCGACCACCCCGCCCGGGGGGCCCTCTCCGTCGGCGGGGACAAGCTGGCCATGGCCCACCGCGGAGACCTCCTCGAACGGCTCTGCCTCGCGCTCTCGCGGCCCCGCGTGGACGGAGTGCTCGCCACCGCCGACATCCTCGAGGACCTCCTGCTGCTCGGCGCCCTCGACGGCAAGGTCGTCATGGGGTCGATGAACCGGGGCGGCCTCGCGGGGGCCTCCTTCGAGCTGGACGACCGGTTCACGGGGTACCGGGCCGAGGACATCGACCGTCTCGCCTTCGACGCCGGGAAGCTGCTGCTGCGGGTCGACTACGACGACCCCGGCTCGCTCGACACGCTGCACTCCAGCGCCCGCGCCGTCGACGCCATGGCCGCCCGCAAACTGCCCGTCTTCGTCGAGCCGTTCCTCTGCCGCCGTGCCCCCGAGGGCGGGCCGCCGCGCAACGACCTGAGCGCCGAGGCCGTCACGACGTCCATCGCCATCGCCTCGGGGCTCGCCGGGACATCGGCGTACACCTGGCTGAAGGTCCCGGTGACCGAGAATCCGGACGACATGGCGCGCGTCATGGAGACCTCGACCCTGCCCGCCGTCCTCCTGGGAGGTGACCTCGGTGACGACAGTGACGCCGCGTACGAGAAGTGGCGCGGGGCGCTCCAACTGCCGACCGTGCACGGCCTCGTCGCGGGGCGCACGCTGCTCTACCCGGCGGACGGCGACGTGGCGGGCGCCGTCGACACCGCCGTCGGACTGCTGTAGGAGGGCCACATGACGTACGTACCGAAGGGCAGCGCGGCCGAAGGGCCGTACGCCGTCGAACTCGACCCGAAGCGGTCCGGCCTGGTCCATTCCGCGCTGCGCGTGGTCGACATCGAACCCGGCAGCACGCACTCCTTCGCCACCGGGGAGAGTGAATGGATCGTGCTCCCGCTGACCGGCGGCTGTACGGTGCACGCAGAAGGCCAGATCATCGAACTGCTGGGCCGTCACAGTGTGTTCAGCGGAGTGAGCGACTTCGCCTACGTGCCCCGTGACGCCCAGATCCAGATCGCCTCCGGCGCGGGAGGCCGCTTCGCCCTGGCAGGAGCGAAGTGCGAGCGTCGACTCCCCGCCCGCTACGGCTCCGCGCCGGAGGTTTCCGTCGAACACCGCGGCAGCGGCACCTGCGCCCGCGAGGTCCGCAACTTCGCTTCCGCCGACGCCTTCGAATGCGACCGCCTCATCGCCGTCGAGGTGATCACCCCCGGCGGCAACTGGTCCTCGTACCCGCCGCACAAGCACGACGAGCACCGCCCGGGTGTGGAGGCCGAACTCGAGGAGATCTACTACTTCGAGATCGAGGCCGGCCCGGACGGGCGAGAAGGCCTCGGCTATCAGCGCGTGTTCCCGTCCCGCCCCGGCGGCACCGACGTCCTGGCCGAGGTCCGGACGGGGGACGCCGTGCTCGTCCCCGACGGCTGGCACGGCCCGTCGATCGCCCAGCCGGGACACAGCATGTATTACCTGAACGTGATGGCAGGCCCCGGTGAGGAGCGGGAGTGGCGGATCTGCTTCCACCCCGACCACACGGAGGGGTACCGATGACCGTGGAGGAACAGCGATGACAGCGGAGGCAACACGATGACCTCGACGATCAGGCTGACCACCGCGCAGGCCCTCGTCCGCTTCCTGTCCCGGCAGTTCACCGAGCGCGACGGCGAGCGGCAGCGGCTCATCGACGCCACCTGGGGCATCTTCGGGCACGGCAACGTGGCGGGCATCGGCCAGGCCCTCGTCGAGTACGGCGAGGAGATGCCCTTCCACCAGGGGCGCAACGAACAGGCCATGGTGCACGCCGCCGTCGGGTACGCCCGCCAGTCGGGCCGCCTGTCCACGCACGCCGTCACCACCTCCATCGGGCCCGGCGCGACCAACCTAGTCACCGGCGCCGCGCTCGCGACGATCAACCACCTCCCGGTGCTCCTGCTGCCCGGTGACACCTTCGCGACCCGCCCCGCCGACCCCGTGCTCCAGCAGCTCGAAGTCCCGTACGCGGGCGATGTGTCGGTGAACGACTGCCTGCGCCCGGTGTCGAAGTACTTCGACCGGATCACCCGGCCCGAGGCCCTGATCCCGGCCGCGCTCGCCGCGATGCGCGTCCTGACCGACCCGGCGGACACCGGCGCCGTCACCCTCGCGCTCCCGCAGGACGTGCAGGCGGAAGGCTTCGACTGGCCGGAGGAGTTCTTCGCCGAGCGGGTGTGGGGCGTACGCCGTCAGGCTCCCGATCCGCGGGAACTGGACGCCGCCGTACGGGCCGTGCGCGCGGCACGGCGACCGCTGATCGTCGCGGGCGGCGGAGTCCACCACAGCGCCGCCGAGGAGGCGCTGCGGGATCTCGCGGACGCGACCGGCATCCCCGTCGCCTCCACCCAGGCCGGGAAGGGCTCCCTGCGGTTCGACCACCCCGCGGACGTCGGCGGCATCGGGCACACGGGTACGGCCACGGCCGACGAACTCGCCCGCGCCGCCGACCTGGTGATCGGCGTGGGCACCCGCTACAGCGACTTCACCACCGCGTCCGGCACCCTCTTCACCGAGCCCGCGGTCCGCTTCCTGAACCTCAACATCACCGCGTTCGACGGCCACAAGATGGCGGGCACGCCCCTGATCGCGGACGCGCGCGCCGGCCTGGAGGCGCTGACCGGAGCCCTGGAGGGGTGGCGCGTGCCGCCCGCCTACGTCGCCGAGTACACCGAGGACAAGGCGCGCTGGGAGCATCGCGTCGACGCGGCGTACGCGGCCGACGAACCCGACGTACGCCCCACACAACTCCAAGTGCTCGGTCTGCTCGACGAGTTGGTCACGGACGAGGATGTGCTCATCAACGCGGCGGGCTCGCTGCCCGGGGATCTCCACAAGCTGTGGAGGACGCGCTCACCCCGGCAGTACCACGTCGAGTACGGCTACTCCTGCATGGGATACGAGATCCCCGCGTCGATCGGCGTCGCGCTCGCGGCGCCGGGCCGCCCGGTCTGGGCCCTTGTGGGCGACGGGACGTATCTGATGATGCCCACCGAAATCGTCACCGCCGTCCAGGAGAACATCCCGGTCAAGGTCGTGATCCTGCAGAACCACGGGTACGCGTCCATCGGCGGGCTCTCCGAGTCCGTGGGCGCGGAGCGGTTCGGCACGGCCTACCGCTACCGGGAGGCGGACGGGACGTACACCGGGGCCCCGCTGCCCGTGGATCTCGCGGCCAACGCGGCCTCGCTCGGGATGCGGGTGATCCGCGCCAAAACAGTGGCTGACCTGCGGGATGCCCTGGCGCGGGCGCGTACGGCCGACGGTCCCACATGTGTCTACGTGGAGACGGAAACGGCAGACACAGTGTCGCCCCCGCCTCCGGCGCAGGCGTGGTGGGATGTGCCCGTGGCCGAGACCGCGGACCGACCGTCGGCGGTCAAGGCCAGGAAAGAGTACGACCGGCACGTCTCAGCCCGACGCCGCCACCTGTGAGATGTGAGAGTAGGGATGCTTGTCATGACGAAGACCGTCAACCACTGGATCGGTGGCAAGACTGTCGAGGGCGCGTCGGGTACGTACGGCCCGGTGACCGACCCCGCGACCGGCGCCGTCACCACGCAGGTCGCCTTCGCAAACGTGGACGAGGTGGACGCCGCCGTCGCCTCCGCGCGCGAGGCCTACGCCACGTGGGGCAAGTCGTCGCTCGCCAAGCGCACCTCGGTCCTCTTCGCCTTCCGCGCGCTGCTCGACGCCAACCGTGACGCGATCGCCGAGCTGATCACCGCCGAGCACGGCAAGGTGCATTCGGACGCGCTCGGCGAGGTCGCCCGCGGCCTGGAGATCGTGGACCTCGCCTGCGGGATCACGGTCCAGCTGAAGGGCGAGCTGTCGACGGAGGTGGCCTCGCGCGTGGACGTCTCGTCCATCCGCCAGCCGCTCGGTGTCGTCGCCGGCATCACGCCGTTCAACTTCCCGGCCATGGTGCCGATGTGGATGTTCCCGCTCGCCATCGCGTGCGGCAACACCTTCGTCCTGAAGCCGTCGGAGAAGGACCCCTCCGCCGCGATGAAGATCGCGGAGCTGCTGTCGGAGGCCGGGCTTCCGGACGGCGTCTTCAACGTCGTGCACGGCGACAAGGTGGCCGTCGACCGCCTCCTGGAGCACCCGGACGTGGCGGCCGTCTCCTTCGTCGGCTCCACGCCGATCGCGCGCTACATCCACACCACCGCGACCGCCAACGGCAAGCGCGTCCAGGCACTCGGCGGCGCCAAGAACCACATGCTGGTCCTGCCGGACGCGGACCTCGACGCGGCGGCCGACGCCGCCGTGTCGGCGGCGTACGGCTCGGCGGGCGAGCGCTGCATGGCCATCTCGGCCGTCGTCGCGGTCGGCTCGGTCGGCGACGAGCTCGTCGCCAAGATCAAGGAGCGGGCCGAGAAGATCAAGATCGGTCCCGGCAACGACCCGGCGTCGGAGATGGGCCCGCTGATCACCGCGGCCCACCGCGACAAGGTCGCCTCGTACGTCACCGGCGCCGCGGCCGAGGGCTGCGAGGTCGTCCTCGACGGGACCGGCCACACCGTGGACGGCTTCGAGGACGGCCACTGGATCGGCCTCTCGCTCCTGGACCGCGTGCCGGTGTCGGCCGCCGCGTACAAGGACGAGATCTTCGGCCCCGTCCTGTGCGTCCTTCGCGTCGACACCTACGAGGAAGGCGTGGCGCTGATGAACGCCTCGCCCTTCGGCAACGGCACCGCGATCTTCACGCGTGACGGCGGCGCCGCGCGGCGCTTCCAGCTGGAGATCGAGGCGGGCATGGTCGGCGTGAACGTCCCGATTCCGGTGCCGGTCGGCTACCACTCCTTCGGTGGCTGGAAGGACTCCCTGTTCGGAGATCACCACATCTACGGAAATGACGGGACGCACTTCTACACCCGGGGCAAGGTCGTCACGACCCGCTGGCCGGACCCGTCGGACGCCCCCGCGGGCGTGGACCTCGGGTTTCCGCGCAATCACTGAGGGCACACGGAGGCCCGCGTACCGCGACCGCGGTACGCGGGCCCTCTCGCCTACTCCCCAGGTAGGCAGCCGGGTTCAGACCACCGGCTGCCTCGGACGGCAGCCCTCACCCGTACGGTTGACGCATGGATCTACGACTGCCGAAGCTGCCCAAGCGCGGACTGCTCGCTGCGGCGGCCGCTCTCGCGGTGCTCGCGGGCGCAGGCACCTGGACGGCGGCGGCATCGGACGACGGACCCGCCGTGCACCGCTCGGACCGCATGATGCGGATGGCGGGCGCGGGCGGCGCGACGATCGACACGTCGTACTTCACCGCGGGCGACCCCTCCGTCAAGCGCCCCGCCGTCCTCATCGGCCACGGCTTCGGCGGCAGCAAGGACGACCTGCGCGCCCAGGCCGAGGACCTGGCCGAAAAGGGGTACGCGGTCCTGACCTGGTCCGCCCGCAGCTTCGGCAAGTCCACCGGCAAGATCGGCCTGAACGACCCGAAGGGCGAGGTCGCCGACGCCCGCCGGCTGATCGACTGGCTGGCGACCCGCCCCGAGGTGCAGCTGGACAAGAAGGGCGACCCCCGCGTCGGCATGACCGGCGCCTCGTACGGCGGCGCGGTCTCCCTCCTGGCCGCCGGGTACGACGACCGGGTGGACGCCATCGCCCCCCAGATCACGTACTGGAACCTCGGCGACGCGCTCTTCCCGAACGGCGTCTTCAAGAAACTCTGGGCCGGGCTCTTCATCAACACCGGCGGCGGCTGCGAGCGCTTCGAGAAGCAGCTGTGTGAGATGTACAACCGCGTCGCGGAGGCCGGGAAGCCGGACGCCGCGGCGCAAAAGCTCCTCGCGGCCCGCAGCCCCGAAGCCGTCGGCGACCGCATCAACGCACCCACCCTGCTCTTCCAGGGCCAGACCGACTCCCTCTTCCCGCTCGGCCAGGCCGACGCCATCTCCAAGGCGATCCGGGGCAACCACGCTCCCGTTTCCGTCGACTGGATCTCGGGCGGCCACGACGGCGGCGACCGCGAGACGGGACGGGTGAACGCCCGCATCGGCTCGTGGTTCGACCGCTATCTCAAGGACGACGAGGGCGCGGACACCGGCCCCGCGTTCCGGGTCACCCGCACCGGAGGCATCGACTCCACCGACGGCGCCGCGCAGCTGCGGGGCGCGAGCGGTGACCGGTACCCCGGCCTGGAGAGCGGGCAGCGGAAGATCGCGCTCAGCGGGCGCGACCCGCAGCGCGTCGAGAACCCCGCGGGCGCCGCGCCGCCCGCCATCTCCGCGCTCCCCGGCGCGGGCGGCGGCGGCCTCAACCAGCTCTCCTCGCTCGGCGTCGGCGTCTCCCTCGACTTCCCCGGCCAGCACGCCGCCTTCCAGTCGGCGCCGCTCGAGGACGACCTGCGGATCACCGGATCACCGAAGGTGCGGGTGCACGTCAAGTCCGACCGCGAGGACGCGGTGCTCTTCGGCAAGGTGTACGACGTCGGTCCCGGCGGCGGTCAGAAGGTGCTGCCCTCGCAGCTGGTCTCGCCGATCCGCGTGCAGGGCGCGCAGGCGGGCAAGGACGTCACCATCACCCTGCCCGCCGTCGACCACGACGTGCAGAAGGGCCACCGGCTGCGCCTCGTCCTCGCCTCGACGGACCTCGGCTATGCCTCCCCGGCGAAGCCCGCCACGTACACGGTGTCCGTGCGGGGCGACCTGTCGGTGCCCACCGCGCCGGGCGTGAAGACCGCGGCGGCCCCGCTGCCCGCCTGGGTGTGGTGGCTCCCCGCGGCCGGAGCGGTCATCGCCGTCCTGCTCCTGGTCACGGCCCGGCGCCGGACCTCGGCGCCCGCGCCCGACCCGGAGCTCGCGGAAGTGCCGCTGCGGATCACGGACTTGAGCAAGCGGTACGCCAAGTCGACCGACCGTTACGCGGTCCGTGACCTCTCCTTCGGCGTCGAGAAGGGCCAGGTGCTCGGCCTCCTCGGTCCGAACGGCGCGGGCAAGACGACGACCCTGCGCATGCTCATGGGCCTGATCCGGCCCGACGCGGGCGAGATCCGCGTCTTCGGCCAGGCGATCCGGCCCGGCGCCCCCGTCCTCTCCCGGGTCGGCGCGTTCGTCGAGGGCGCGGGCTTCCTGCCGCACCTCTCCGGAGCTGAGAACCTGGAGCTGTACTGGAAGGCCACCGGCCGCCCCGCCGAAGACGCCCGCATGGACGAGGCGTTGGAGATCGCCGGGCTCGGCGACGCTTCCCCAAGTTCTCGAAAACGCTCGAACAGGGGAGACCCCATCGCCCGCGCGGTGCGCACGTACTCGCAGGGCATGCGGCAGCGGCTCGCGATCGCCCAGGCGATGCTCGGCATGCCGGACCTGCTCATCCTCGACGAACCGACCAACGGCCTGGACCCGCCACAGATCCGCGAGATGCGCGAGGTGATGATCCGGTACGCGCGGGGCGGCCGCACGGTCATCGTCTCCAGCCATCTCCTCGCCGAGGTCGAGCAGTCCTGCACCCACCTGGTGGTCATGGACCGCGGCCGGCTCATCCAGGCGGGCCCGGTCGCCGAGATCGTCGGCTCCGGGGACACGCTCCTGGTGGGCCTCGCGGAGGACGTCTCCGACCCCATGGTCGACAAGGTGGCCGCCCTGCCCGGCGTCGCGTCGGCGGTGCGTGCGGACAGCGGCCTCCTGGTGCGCCTGGACGGCACGGACGGCGCCAGCGCCGCGCGGCTGCTGCCCGAACTGGTGAGCCTTGAGCTGCCGGTGGAGTCCATGGGCCCGCACCGCCGCCTCGAAGACGCGTTCCTGACCCTGATCGACGGAGGCACCGCATGAGCGTCACAGCCACCGGGCCGGGCACGGAACGCGCCACGGCCCCCGGGTACCGCCCCGGGCGCACGCTGCCGCTGCGGGTCGAGGCGGTCCGCCAGCTGAAGCGGCGCAGGACCCTGGTCATGGCCGGCGTGATGGGCCTGCTGCCCTTCGTGCTCGTCCTGGCGTTCGCCGTCGCCGGTTCGCCGGAGTCCCGCAGCGGCCGCGTGACGCTGATGGACACGGCCACGGCCTCCGGCGGGAACTTCGCCGCGACGTGCCTTTTCGTCTCCGCCGGCTTCCTCCTCGTCATCCCCGTCGCGCTGTTCTGCGGCGACACGGTCGCCTCGGAGGCGAGCTGGTCATCCCTGCGCTATCTGCTCGCCGCCCCGGTGCCGCGGGCCCGCCTGCTGTGGTCGAAGCTGGCCGTGGCGCTCGGGCTCAGCGCGGCGGCCATGGTGCTGCTCCCGCTGATCGCCCTCGCGGTCGGGACGGTGGCCTACGGCTGGGGCCCGCTGCAGATCCCGACCGGCGGCGCACTGCCCGCGGGCACGGCGGCGCAGCGCCTGGTCATCGTCGTGGCGTACATCTTCGTCTCCCAACTGGTCACGGCCGCGCTCGCCTTCTGGCTCTCGACCAAGACGGACGCGCCGCTGGGAGCGGTGGGCGGCGCGGTGGGCCTGACCATCGTCGGCAACGTCCTGGACGCGGTGACGGCACTCGGCAGTTGGCGCGACTTCCTGCCCGCGCACTGGCAGTTCGCGTGGGCGGACGCGATCCAGCCGAAGATGGAGTGGGGCGGAATGATCCAGGGCTCCGCCGTCTCGGTGACGTACGCACTGGTGCTGTTCGCGCTGGCGTTCCGGGGGTTCGCGCGGAAGGACGTCGTGTCGTAGGGGGCTGGTGCTCCTCGATCGTCGGCCGGACTGGAGAACTCCAGTCCGGCCGACGGCATTCCAGCCCGTCCGGCGTTCGAGGACGAACGCGGCGAAGCCGGTGACCGGCCCCGCTCAAGGCCCAGGGGCCCGTTCCCGCATCGAGACGCTTCCGCAACGGTTTCGAGCGAGCGTTCGTGGTGCCCCCCGCGTCACAGTCAGGTGAACCGACGACGTGAGGGGGCCGGGATGCGGACCTGGAAAGTACGGCGGGGGCTGCTCGCCGCGGCTGTGGCGGGCGGATTGCTGCTCACCGGGTGCAGTGGTGGCGGGGACACGGACCGGGCCGCCGACGGCAGCGCGAAGGAGCGGCGGGGCACGGCCCCGCTGCCCGCGCCGGGCCCCGCCTCACCCGGCACCGGCGACGCGGCCACCCCCGACGAGCAACAGGACGGCAAGAGGCGCGGCTTCACCCCGCGCCCGGACTACCTCTCCACGTTCGCCCTTGACGTGGACACCGCCTCCTACGGCTTCGCCCGCCGCACCCTCGCCGAAGGCCGCCTCCCGGACCCGGCGACCGTGCGCCCCGAGGAGTTCGTCAACAGCTTCCGCCAGGACTATCCGCGCCCCGAGGGCGACGGTTTCTCGGTGAACGTGGACGGCGCCCGCACCGATGACGACGACTGGTCCCTGATGCGGGTGGGCCTCGCCACCCACGGCGACACGTCGGACGGCGAACGCCCGCCCGCCGCCCTCACCTTCGTGATCGACGTCTCCGGTTCGATGGCGGAGCCCGGCCGGCTCGACCTGGTCAAGGAATCGCTCGCGATCATGACCGACGAGCTGCGCGACGACGACTCCGTCGCGCTCGTCACCTTCAGCGACAGCGCCGAGACCGTGCTGCCCATGACGCGCCTCGGCGACCACCGCGGCAAGGTGCACTCGGCCATCAGCGCCATGGAGCCCACCCAGTCCACCAACCTGGAGGCGGGCGTCCGCACGGGGTACGACACCGCGGTGGGCGGTCGGCGCGACGGCGCGACCAACCGCGTCGTGCTCCTCTCCGACGCCCTCGCCAACACCGGTGAGACCAGCGCCGACGGCATCCTGGAGCGCATCTCCGACGCCCGCCGCGCACACGGCATCACCCTCTTCGGGGTCGGCGTCGGCAGCGATTACGGCGACGCGCTGATGGAGCGCCTCGCCGACAAGGGCGACGGCCACACCACCTACGTGTCGGACACCGAGGAGGCCCGCAAGGTCTTCTGCGAGCAGCTCCCCGCCAACATCGAGCTGCGGGCCCGCGACGCGAAGGCGCAGGTCGCCTTCGACCCGCGGACCGTCAAGCAGTTCCGGCTCATCGGCTACGACAACCGCGCGGTCGCCGACGACGACTTCCGGGACGACAGCGTGGACGGCGGCGAGGTCGGTCCCGGACACACCGTCACCGCGCTCTATGCCGTACGGATGAGGCCCGGCGCGAGCGGCCACGTGGCGACGGCGAGCGTCCGCTGGCTCGACCCCGACAGCCGCGTCCCGCACGAGGAGTCGAACGAGATCGAGTCCGGGGACATGGAGGGCGGCCTGTGGGACGCCGACCGCGGCCTGCGCACCGCGGCGGTCGCCGCGTACTTCGCGGACGGGCTGCGGCACGGCACCGGCACGACGGACGGCGCCCCCGAGCCGATGTCGACCTTCTCCGGCTCCACTTCCTCTACCCCCTGGCAGCCGCTGCCCGGCGCGCCCACGTTCGCGGAACTGGCGCGGAGCGCCGACGCGTTGGCGTCGGACGCGGACGGCGACAGGCCCTTGCGCGACCTCGCGACCGCCGTCCGGCAGGCGGACCGCCTCACCGGCGGTTCCGGGTACGGCGGAGGCGGGGCAGAGGACGAGGGCGAGATCACCGGTGGGCGCTAACGCCCACCACAGAGCTGACGCTCGGCCCGCACCGGGTCGTTGGGGAAGCGGAACGAGGTGCGCTCCCAGACGCCGGTGACATTGCGCAGGAACCTGCCGGGCGTCATCGGATCCCGGGTCGCCGCCCGCAGCTCGGCCAGCGGACCGCAGTCGAGCGCACGCCGGGCGGCGGCGACACCCGCGGGGTCGAGGCCGTCGGGGAGGGGGCCACGGCCACGGTCGGCGAAGATCCAGGTGTCCGGCAGCCGCTTGTCGTGGCCCACCCTGCCGTCGATGCGCTCGGAGTGCGCGGCCAGCGGATAGGCGAGCCCGATCGGGTCGAGGGCGGCGCCGTCCAGGGGCACCACGGTGCCGCTGAAGCCGAGGGTGCTGTAGACGCCGGTGACCGTGGGGGAGTTGGCGGTGGCGGGAGTCCTGGCGAGGAACAGGCTCGGCGTGCCCGCACGGTCGGCCTCGCGTACGAGACGGGCGTACGCGACGTTGCTCGGGTAGCCCGCGAAGTCGTGGTGGAGGGGGTGGGCCGCCGCGTTCTGCTGGACGTACACACCGCGCTCGTCCGCGACGCCGCCGGGCCCGATCCGCCCCTCGTACGGAATCCGCAGCCAGCTCGCGCAGGCCACGGCCCAGATCCCGACGCCCACCGCCGCGATGGTCCACGCGCGCGTGCAGGGCACCAGGAAGACCGGCAGGAGCATGAGGAGCAGGCCCGGCAGGAACATCCGGCCGTGCATGAAGTCGCCGCCCACCTTGATGACGTAGGTCCAGCACAGGAGGCCCGCGACGACGGGCGCGAGCGCGGGGACGAGGGAAGCGGCGTCCCGCCGGACGGCCGTCGCGGGCAGCAGGGCGGCGAGCAGGAACAGCGCGGGCACCCAGAGGAGATAGGGCCCGGCGAAGTCCGCGAGGTAGTCGAACCCGCGCCCCCACAGGCTCTGCGAGGCCTCCTTGGTCACGCCGGGCAGCGGCATCAGCTGCCCGTAGTACCCGATCCGGAAGATCTCGTACGCGACCGGCAGCGCGAGGGCCGCTCCCAGGCCCCCGCAGGCGGCCCGCCGCGAGGGCCGCGCCATCAGCCACTGCGCACCGAGGAAGACGGCGGACACGAGCGCCAGGTCGGGTCGCACGAGGGGGCCGAGGCCCAGGACCACGCACGTGGTGAGCGAATCCGACCGGGTCACCAGGAGCAGCCAGGCGCCCGCGATCCAGCAGGTGGCGAGCCCGGTCTCCAGGCCCGAGGTGGCGAAGTCCCAGACGGGCGGCAGCGCGAGCAGGACGAGGCAGCCCAGGGGGAGGGCCGCTTTGTTCGCGTACAGGCGCAGCGCCCCGAGCGAGGCGAGCGCGAACCCGGCAGCGGTCAGCAGCAGCCCGCCGTACATCGCGGCCCTCGCGATGTCGAGACCCGGCAGCCCCGCGAGCACCAGCAGCCACTGCCAGAGGGTGCCGGTGGAGGACTCGGCGCGTTCGCCCGCGTTGAAGACGGGGCCGTTGCCGGCCAGGATCTGCCGGACCGTCCGGACGTAGATGTGCCCGTCGTCGGACATCCAGCGCCGCTGGAACCCGGCGAACGCGATGACGCAGGCCGGCAGCAGACAGAGGACGCCGCGCCGGAGCCTGTGCCCGGCGCCGCTTCGGCTGTTGACCAGCCCGAGGACGGCGTCGGGCTCACGGAGGGAGAGTTGCGTCGACGTCATGATCTTTTCATCGGCGCGGGCCGGCCACGGCTTGAGAGCGCCCCCTCCCACGACATCCCGAAGCAGCCCTACGTCAGCGATCCCGAGGCCCCACGCGAGCGAATCCGCGGCCCGACCCGCGTCTGCGGATCTGCCGTCCGCGCGTCAGCATTCCGCTGGCCCGCCTCTGCGCATGCGCCGTCGCGCGTGAGCGCATCCGTCGACCCGCGTCTGCGAATCCGCCGTCCCCACGTCAGCGCATCAGCCGTCCCGCGTGAACGATTCTGGTGGCCCGCCTCTGCGAATCCGCCGTCCCGCGTGAGCGAATCTGCTGGCCCGCCTCAGCGATTCTGCCGTCCCGCGCGAGCGAATCCGCGGCCCGACCCGCCTCTGCGAATCTGCCGCCCCACCCCAGCGCCCCCGCCGACCCCCTCAGCGAATCTGCCGCCCCGAGATGGCCCGGGCGATCACCAGGCGCTGGATCTCGCTCGTCCCCTCGAAGATCGTGTAGATCTTCGCGTCCCGGTACATCCGCTCGACCGGATGCTCCCTGCTGTAGCCCGCGCCGCCCAGCACCTGCACCGCCTTCTCCGTGGCCGCCACGGCAAGCTCCCCGGCGCGCAGCTTGGACATCGAGCCCTGGCCCGCGTCGAACGCCTTGTCGTTGCGGGCCATCCACGACGCCTGCCAGATCAGCAGCCGTACGGCCTCGATCTCGGTCCGCAGGTCGGCGAGCGCGAAGGCGATGGACTGGTTCTCGACGATGGGGCGGCCGAAGGCGACCCGGGAGCCCGCGTAGTCGAGGGCGTACTCGTACGCGGCCCGCGCGATGCCGAGCGCCTGCGCCCCCACCGTCGGGCGGCTCACCTCGAAGGTCGCCATGGCCGCCTGCGCACGGCCTCCGGAACCCCCCTTCGCGCCGCTCCCGGAACCCGCCCCGGCCGCTTCACGGGCGCGCGCGAGCCGGGAGTCGAGACGCTCCTTGCCGCCGAGCAGACAATGCCCGGGCACGCGTACGTCGTCCAGGAAGACATCCGCGGTGTGCGAGGCCCGCAGCCCCAACTTCTTGATCTTCTTGGCGCCTTCGAGACCGCGGGTGCCGGGCGGCACGATGAAGGCCGCCTGCCCCCGCGAGCCCAGTGCCGGATCGACGGAGGCGACCACCACATGGACGTTCGCGATGCCGCCGTTCGTGATCCACGCCTTCTGGCCCGACAGGGTCCACTCGTCGCGTGCCTCGTCGTACGTCGCGCGCGTCCGCATCGCCGACACGTCCGAGCCCGCGTCGGGCTCGGAGACGCAGAACGCCGCCACCTTGGGGTCGTCCTCGTCGCCGAAGCACTGCGGCACCCACTCGGCCAGCTGATCCGGCGTGCCCGCGGAGAAGATCCCGGCCACCGCGAGCGACGTGCCGAACAGGGCCATCCCGATGCCCGCGTCGCCCCAGAACAGCTCCTCGTTGGCGATCTGCAGCGAGAGCCCGCTGGGGTCGCCGAACAGGTCGGCCAGGGACTCGAACCCGTACAGGCCGATCTTCGCGGCCTCCTGGATGACGGGCCAGGGCGTCTCCTCGCGCTCGTCCCACTCGGCGGCCGCCGGCCGCACCACGTCGGCGGCGAAGCCGTGCACCCAGCCGCGCAGATCCCGCTGTCCCTCGGTCAGTTCGAGCGAGAAGGCCATCGTGTGTTCCCTTCCGGAAGTCGGTCGGCTCAGGCTGTGCGGGTCAGGCCTTCGGGATGTCGAAGTAGCGGGTCAGACCGGCGGCGAACGCCACATCGCCCACGATCTTGAGCTTGCGCATCATGAACATCGTCACGGGGCTCGCGTTGCCGGAGACCAGCTTGAGGAACTCGGCGTCGGCCATCACGAGCGTGACGCGCGGCTCGGCCTCCGAGCGGCCCTCGCGGACGGCGCAGGTGCCCTCGGAGATCTCCGTCTCGTAGACCGCCTCGGCCGCCTCGTCGACTCCCGTGACCTTCCAGCGGATCAGCGCCTCGGCGGTCCCCGCGGTCTCCGGCTTGAACTGCCGGCCCATCCGCCCGAACACCTCTTGCAGGACGCGGGCGCGCAGCTCGGGGTCCTGGGCGATCGCGGTGATCTCCTTGCCGGAGAGCCCCTTCACGATCTTCGCGAACTCCTCGGGCGTGACGCTCGCGAAGTCCAGTCCGGCCAGGCCCTCGGGGCCGCCGATGCCGTCCGCCATGGCGATCTCCTTACTCAAGAGTAAACTTACTAAAGGGTAAGGTAGCCCCGAGTCTGGGAGGCTGCAAGGGTGACGGTCAACGGGAGAACTGAGGGACGACGGAAGCGCGTTCCGCGCCAGGAGCGCGAGCAGCAGATCATCGATGTGGCGGTGACGGTCTTCGCCAAGCGCGGCTATCACGCCGCGTCCGTGGACGAGATCGCCGAACTGGCCGGGATCTCCAAGCCGATGGTCTATCTCTATCTCGACTCCAAGGAGGGGCTTTTCCTCGCCTGCCTGCGGCGCGAGGCCGACCGCCTGGTGGCCGCGTTCCAGGGCGCGGCACGGGCCGGTGGCGGGGCACCCGAACTGCGCCTGTATGCCGGCCTTTCGGCGTTCTTCGCCTTCGTCGCCGAGCACCGCGACAGCTGGGTGGTGCTGCACCGCCAGGCCTCGGAACTGAGCGAGGCGATCGCGTCCGCCGTCGCCGACGCGCGGCGTGCGGTGATGGCGGAGGTCGCGGGACTGGTCTGGGACGGCATCGCGCAGAACCCCGGTGGGTCCCAACTGGACGACGAGGACGCCGACTTCGTGGCGCACGCGCTGGTTGGCGCGGCGGACTCGCTCACCGACTGGATGGGCGGCCATCCGGGCCAGTCGCCGGAGGGGGTCACCCTGCGGCTGATGAACATGGTGTGGGTGGGGATGGGCCGGGTCCTCGAGGGCGAGGTGTGGGTGCCGGGGGAGGAGAGGGTGCCGGGGGAGGAGAAGGCGAGGAGTGCGCCAGAACGTCGGCCCGCGCCCTCGGCAGAGTGAACGCCTTTGTCATCAAGGTTTGTCATCAAGGTGAGCGCCGCCCGGTGATTTCTCCGCTGCACGCCCCATTGAACTTTCCCTACGCTTGAGTAAGTTGACCTCCCAGTAAGTACGCACCGCATCACCTCTGCACGACCTCCGCACGTCAGTTGGTAGCCGGGAGCCGGGAGCCGTCATGGGCGTACGCAAAGATCTGAAACGGGCGCAACGCCACCGTGGCCTCGCCGAGCGCGCCACGGTGGCGATCGTCAGGGACGAGCACGGCACCGTGCGCGAGGCGCGCACCGCCCGGCTCGCGGCGAAGCCCACCGCGGGCAGCACCGCCGACATCCCCTTCACCAACGCCGCCGAGGCACCCGGCGCGGTCGTCCTGCGCCGCAAGCGGGGCGACCAGTGGCGTCCGGTCACCGCGGCGGCGTTCGCGCACGAAGTCACCGCCACGGCCAAGGGGCTGATCGCGGCCGGGCTCCAGCCGGGCGGCCGGGTCGCGCTGATGTCCCGTACGCGGTACGAGTGGGCCGTACTGGACTTCGCGATCTGGGCGGCGGGCGGGCAGACCGTGCCCGTGTACGCCACATCGGCGGCGGAACAGATCGAGTGGATCGTGCGGGACTCCGGCGCGACGCTGCTGATCGCGGAGACGGCGGAGAACGTCGCGACGGCCGAGGCGGCGGTCGGGGGCCTCACCGAGCCGCCGCGCCTCCTCTGTGTCGACGAGGGAGCCCTGCGCGAACTGGCCGACGCGGGCGCGGAGTTGTCCGACGAGGAGGTGACCAAGCGCAGGTCCGCCCTCACCCCGGACTCGATCGCCACCATCTGCTACACGTCCGGCACGACCGGCAAGCCCAAGGGCTGCGTCCTGACCCACGCCAACCTGCACGCCGAGGCCGCGAACACCGTCGACCTGCTGCATCCCATCTTCAAGGAGATCACGGGGCAGGTCGCCTCCACACTCCTCTTCCTGCCGCTGGCCCACATCCTCGGCCGCACCATCCAGATCGCCTGCATGCTCGCCCGCATCGAACTCGGCCACTGCCCGAGCATCAAGCCGGACGAACTGCGCCCCGAACTGCGCTCGTTCAGGCCGACGTTCGTCGTCGGCGTCCCGTATCTCTTCGAGAAGATCCACGACACGGGGCGCGCGACCGCGGAGAAGATCGGACGCGGCGCGTCCTTCGACCGGGCCGAGGGGATCGCGGTGCGGTTCGGCGAGGCGTATCTGAACAAGTTCCTGGACAAGAGCGCCCCCGGCCCCTCGATCGGCCTCCGCCTCGGCTGGGCGCTGTACGAACTGCTCGTCTACCGCCGCATCCGCAAGGAGGTCGGCGGCAGGCTGCGCTACGCCATCAGCGGCGGTTCACCCCTCGACCGGCGCCTCAACCTCTTCTTCTACGCCGCCGGGATCATCATCTACGAGGGGTACGGCCTGACGGAGACCACGGCCGCCGCGACCATCACGCCGCCGCTCAGGCCCCGCCCCGGCACGGTGGGCCTTCCGGTGCCCGGCACCGCCGTGCGCATCGCGGACGACGGTGAGGTGCTCATCAAGGGCGGCATCGTCTTCGGCTCGTACTGGAACAACCCGGCCGCTACGGACGCCGTGCTGCGGGACGAGTGGTTCGCCACCGGGGATCTGGGGGCCCTCGACGGCGACGGCTATCTCACGATCACCGGCCGCAAGAAGGACATCATCGTCACGTCCGGGGGCAAGAACGTCTCCCCGGCGATCCTGGAGGACCGGCTGCGCAGCAGGGCGCCGGTCGGGCAGTGCATCGTGGTCGGCGACAACCGTTCGTACGTCGCCGCTCTCATCACGCTGGACCCGGAGGCCGTCGAGCACTGGCTCGCCGTGCGCAAGCGCCCGAAGGACACGCCGCTCGCCGAACTGTGCCGGGACCCGAAGATGATCGCGGAGATCCAGAAGGCCGTGGACTACGCGAACAAGGCGGTGTCGCGGGCGGAGTCCATCCGGAGATTCTCCCTGGTCGAGGGCGAGTTCACCGAGGACAACGGCCTGCTCACGCCGTCCCTGAAGATCAAGCGGCATGCGGTGGTGGCGGCGTACGAGGGCGAGATCGAGGCGCTCTACGGTGAGTGAGGCGCCGCGGGTCTCCGAGGCCCGTCAGGAGGGGCAGGGTTCCGGAGTCCCTCAGGAAGCCCACGACTTCGACGTACTGGTGGTCGGATCAGGCTTCGGCGGTTCAGTGGCCGCCCTGCGCCTGACCGAGAAGGGCTACCGCGTCGGCGTCCTGGAGGCGGGGCGCCGCTTCACCCGCGAAACGCTGCCCACGGACTCCTGGGACCTGCGGAACTATCTGTGGGCCCCGGCCCTCGGTCTCTACGGCCTCCAGCGCATCCACCTCCTGCGCAACGTCATGGTCCTCGCCGGCGCCGGGGTGGGCGGCGGCTCGCTGAACTACGCGAACACCCTCTACGTACCGCCGCCCGCCTTCTTCCGGGACAAGCAGTGGGCGGACATCACCGACTGGCAGGCGGAACTCGCCCCGTACTACGACCAGGCGCGGCGCATGCTCGGCGTACGCCAGAACCCGACCATGACCGAGGCGGACGAACACCTGCGGGCCGCGGCGGACCGGATGGGCGTGGCGGACACCTTCCGGCTGACGCCCGTGGGGGTGTTCTTCGGCGACGGGGTGGATGCGGGGGGTGGTGTCTGCGCGGGCGGGGCGGACGCAGGGGGTGATGTTTCCGCGGGCGGGGCGGCCGCGGGCGGCGCGGCTGCTGGGGTCGGTGGCGGTACCGGCGGCGCCACCGGCTCCGGTCCTTCAACGGCCGGGGAGCGCGCGGAAGTTCCCGACCCGTACTTCGGCGGGGCCGGCCCCGCACGGGCGGCCTGCACCGAGTGCGGATCGTGCATGACGGGCTGCAAGGTCGGCGCCAAGAACACGCTCACCGAGAACTACCTCTACCTGGCCGAGCGGGCGGGCGCGGAGATCCGCGCGATGACGACGGTGGTCTCGGTGCGGGAGGTGGCAGGGGGCCACGAGGTGGTGACCGTCCCCACGACCATGCGCCGCAAGGCCGCACGGCGGGACCGCAAGGGGCGGCGCACCGTCCTGCGCGCCCGCCACGTCGTCCTCGCGGCCGGTACGTACGGGACCCAGACCCTCCTGCACCGCATGAAGGACGACGGCACCCTGCCCCGCATCTCCGACCGGCTCGGCAGGCTCACCCGCACCAACTCCGAGGCCCTGGTGGGCGCGGTGACCTTCCCGCGCCGCTACCGCAAGAAACACGGCGCCGACCGCCCCCTGGACTTCACGCGAGGCGTCGCCATCACCTCGTCGATCCACCCGAATCCCACCACCCACATCGAGAACGTCCGCTACGGCAAGGGCTCCAACCTGATGGCGCTGATCTGCGTCCCGCAGTACAGCCGGAACCTCCCCAAGCCGCTGGCCGCGGTGCTGGCCTTCCTCACGCACCCGGTGCTCGTGGCACGGGTGGCATCGACACACCGCTGGTCGGAGCGCACGATCATCGGCCTCGTGATGCAGACCCACGACAACTCCCTCACCACACGGCTGGGACGCCGCCGCCTGCTGACGGCCGAACAGGGGCACGGCGCGCCCAACCCCGTGCACATCGCGGAGGGCTGGGAGGCGGCCGGCCTGGTGGCGGAGCGCATCAACGGCTTCGCCGGCACGAACCTGGGCGAGCTCCTCAACAAGCCGCTCACGGCGCACTTCCTGGGCGGCTGCCCGATCGGCGCATCGCCGGACGAGGGGGTGATCGACCCGTACCACCGCCTCTACGGCCACCCGGGGATCTCCGTGGTGGACGGCTCGGCGATCTCCGCGAACCTGGGCGTGAACCCGTCGCTCACGATCACGGCCCAGGCGGAGCGGGCCATGGCGCACTGGCCCAACAAGGACGATCCGGACACCCGCCCGCCCCCGGACACGCGGTACGCGCGCGTGCGCGCCGTCCCCCCGAAAACCCCCACGGTCCCGAAGGGCGCCTACGGGGAGCTGCGCCTCCCGGAGCAAGGGGCTTACGCCGCCGCTACCCACCGCCCGCTACGTTGCCCCGACCAGCAAAAAAGGCCCTCCGGGGTGGAGGGCCGACCTGGGCTGGACTGAAGCGCCCCCGGCAGGACTCGAACCTGCGGCCAAGCGCTTGGAAGAGGCTGATTGAGATCACTGTTGTGTCCCCGACGACCTGGAGTTTCTGGGGATCTCAGCGCAAGACCTTGACGGCTTCGACACGTATTCGACCGAGCGGTTCCGAAAGATCGATCGTCTCTGGGCTAGCAGGGTCCCGTGGAGCGGCATGCGTCACCAAGCCACAACGTCAGTCTCATTGTTGTGAAGCAGCCAGCTCATAACGCTTGCGTAGCGTCGACGGCCGCAGAGAACGTGAACATCAAGAAAGGGACTGTGTTCCGAATGCACCTAGTAGTTTCTCTGGGAGCTCGAGGCACGCCGCAGGAAGGCTGTGGCGTGCTCGAATATATTGGGGCATCAGCACCATGGTCTGAGTTACCTGCAGATGGCAGATGACGAAAGTCAGCGTCAGCCGTTCGGTCTGTCGACGAGATCGCCCATGCTGCCGATCTCTCCTGTCGACCAATGTTCGCTGAGTAGAAGCAGCCCTTTGTTCATCAAGATCTCCACGGCCCGGTAAGGCTCCGCGATGACAGCGGGCTCGGGATAGTAGATCTTGACGGTCTCGGCCATTAGACCGTCAGGGTCAAGGCCACCAGTGTCGTAGTTACTCCCGCCGCGCGTACCAGCGGAGCGGTCCAGGTCGACCTGGTTCTCAATCGCATAGGCGAAACCGAGGCGCACTCGGTCCGCCAACTGCGTCTTCTCCGAGATTCCCAGCCAGTGGATCAGGTCAGAGGCGGCCTGCGACGCCTCGATGGTGAGCGAGATGTTCTTGAGATCAGACATCAGACAGCTGCCCTCCGGCGCTCAATAACCGTGTGCTTGGAGCTTCGCCGATCCAACTGGTACTCCGCGACCAGATTGCTGCCTAGCGCCTGGAGCGCAGCGCCTCGATCAAACTCCCCGTCGAACGAGAGGAGGATCACCTGTCGCGCCATTCGTGGCAGAGCCGCGACGACGTGCGCAGTGTTGTCGGTATCCAGGCGACCGAATGGGTAATCCATGACTACTGGCCCTCGTACCGCAGCGCTATCTTGGAGTGCGGCAATCAACGACAAGGCTACAAGGTGCTCGTAGCCCGCCGACCGTCTTACTGTTTCGCCATCCTTGTCAAGGATCTCGAGCCCGTAGCTGTCGGTGATGCGGAGCCCCACGTAGTCGGGTTCGGACGCCAGGACACGAAAGATGTCCGAGGCGTGCCTTTCGACGCGTCGACGAAGCTTCGTTCTGTAGGCATCGATCGAGGCGCTGAACAGATCGCGGAGTCGTTGGGCCACCTGGTCCTTCAGCTCAACGGTGCGGTTGGGGGCCACCTGCTTCCGGAGCCGCCGCTTAAAGTCTTCAATGTCGACTTCCTTCTTGCGGATCAGTTCTCCGAGATCCGCTAGGCGACCTTGATCCCGCTCGATTCTGCTATGACGCTCAAGGCGTTCGTTGGCCAGCGTGCGCACTTGCTCCTCGCTCTGGCCAATCTCGTCAATCTCCTGTCGCAGCTCTGCGATGTCACCGAGCAACTCCTCCTTCTCAAGTCGCACTTGCCGAAGGCCGGCGTCATGTCGTTCGATGAGGCGAACGTCTTGTTGTGCGAGAGTCTGAAGAGTGCGGCGTTTGGCCCGGAGTTGCTCCAAACGGGTCTGTACGTCCTCTTGATGTCCAGTTGATGCGGTTTGCTTGATTCTCTCTGTCAGTTCGGCATGCAAGGTTGATGGGATCTCGCGACGACAGGTCGGGCAGTCGTTTGATGTGTGCAGATGGGTCAGATCTCGCATGGCGGCAGCGGCTTCGCTGAGCTCGGCCTCCGCTATTGATACAGCGCTGTCTACTTCGGCGAGACGTTCGGTTGCGGAACGAGCCAGAACGGCTTTCCATAGGTCTACAGATAGCTCATCAAGGTCGGCTACCGCCTTCTCCTCCCGGGCTTCTACCCCCGAGATCTGCACTACCAGCTGATCGATTTTTCCGAGGATGTGCTGGGCTTTTTGTTGCTCGCGCATCAAGGCATCGAGATCAGCGATTCGACTCTGATCCGCCTCGATTTGGGATTCGATTTCTCCCTGGTCCCTCTGGAGGCGGTCGCGGACTTCTTGGGCCTCCTTGAGGGCTAGGCCCATACGGTTGGTCTCGTCGTTGGCGGCGTACTGCTCGCTCATCTGTTTCGATGCTGCGCGCGAAATTGCTACGGCATCTGCTTTTGCATTGCTGACGATGGGGATCCCGAGGACTCGTTCGATGCTCCGTTCTAGTTCAGTACCCTTTTCGCTCCCAGGATCAAGTAGTTCTTCGTATTGGCGAAGCAGCTCACCGTCGAACAGGAAAAACTGGCTCACCGATTCCGGAGCGATCATTTGGATGATTCTCTTGGAGTCATCCGGAGACAGCACCTCCCCGTCGCGCTGCAAGATGACGGATTCATTCGGTTGCGCGGCCTCGTCGTACCGTCGGATAAGGCGGTAGGGAAGGCCATTTTCGTGGAAGTCCAGTACTGTTTCGAATGCTCCCGCGCCACCTGCCTCCTTCCGAGCCTCCGTGTTTACGAGGCCAGAGGCTTCTTCGGCGCCACTACGGCCATGAATCTCTCCGTATAGCGCGTACCGGAAGGCGTTGTGGAGAGTGGTCTTACCGCGACCGTTAGGTCCGTAGACGATGTAGACCCCACGGTCGCTAGAGAAGGCCATCTCCTGGCGTCCCCGATAAGGTCCGAAGTCCTCGACTGTGAGTCGATCAAGAGTCAACATCAGATACCCCCTCCGTAGATGCCCGTTGGCTGACCCACCGGTTGACGATCTGTTCAGTCCGCTTGCGGGCTTCGCTGTGGTCTTCGGCGAACTGGTGCTGTACCTGAAGGATTTCGCTGACTAGTTCAGGGTCCAGGTCGGGATAGCGTTCTTTCCGGACCTCCTCCACAGTCGCCAGCAAATCTGCTGTCTCCTCGCTCTGATCAGGCATCTACTTCCCCCTCATCGTCCTCAACACCCTCCGGTCGGATCTCATCAAGCTGACTGAGAGACAACCCCATCGATACCCACTTGTCTTCCAGGGTCGAAACGGAACTCTGTGTAATACTCCAACCAGCGAATTGAATTGCCCGTGATAGCTCGCCAACGACTAGAGGCCACGATGGATCATCCCTCTGTGTGGTTTCAGGTAGAACCAATACGTCGATTAGCGTGGCTACGGTCTTGTTAGGGGAGCGGCGAAGGATCCGCCCTCTTCGCTGGATGAATTCGCGGGGATTTCGTGAACTGGCCAAGATTAGGGCATGTGAGGCCGATGGGATATCTACACCCTCATCGAGGCACTTGATCGCTACTATAATCCCACCGCTGATGTCGAAAAGCTTCAGTGTGGCATCTGAGTCCCCGCGCATCTGGCTGTGGTACTCAAGAGAAGGAATCCCGCGGGCTGAGAGCGCCTGCCGCACGAGGGACATTTGGTCCTGGTTATCGCAGTAGATGAGCCACTTTTGATCTTTTTCGGGGCGATAGTGCTCTGTCACGAGGTCGGCAGCTCGCGATACCTTGAGGGCCGCGCCCTTGGCGATACGGGACCGCTCGATGAGCTTACGGTGCAATTGGTCCTGAGTCTGGGGTGCTGCGCCAGATGTGTGGGCCATGGCGTACCGCTGCCGGATTTCGCTGGTCAGGCGGTCCCAACGTTCTTTCTCGTCCTCCGTCAGACTTACCCAGGACGGGTGGTATACGTACGGGGCCAGTACGCCGTCGTCCAGAGCATCTTTCAATGTGTACCGGTGGATAATGCCACCAAAGTAGTTGTCGACCGCAGACGTGCCTTCTGGGTCGTGGGCCCGTTCTGGTGTGGCGCTCAGCCCAAGACGCCAAGGGGTTTCCAGCCACTCGAGGATTGTGCGGAACCGGGGGCTGCCCAATCGATGTGCCTCGTCGGCGATGGTGAACACCTTGCTAGCTACCGGTCGCAGCTGAGCCCGAAATGCAGGGCTGGACGCCGTGTTGAGGACTGCGATCAAGACGTGCTTGCGTCCAGGACGACTGGACTCAACGGCAGCACGGAGTGCACCGCTGCGACTCCAGCGGTCGTGTCCTCCACCTGCCAGCACTGGGCGGGCTCCGAGTAGTTCATGAACCTGCTTCGCCCACTGATCTAGTAGCAGGCGGGAGGGCACGAGGATCAGTGGCGTCAGGTTCTGCTCGAGGGCGAGGCCGGCAGAGTAGAGACCGGTGATTGTCTTGCCGGATCCCGTGGCATGGGCTAGCAGTCCGGAGTGCTCGCGAGTTTCCCATGCACGAACTGCGGCGCGCTGATGCTCGCGGAGTTGGATGCCTCCGAGCGTGAACTCCTCCGGGGGCCGACGGTCGGTGCGCCCTGTGGTGACGTCGCGTAGCAGGGCAGTGAGGTCGGTATCTTCCGCGACATGCTCGAGTTCTTCTCTGATTTCACTAGGGAGGCCGATGACCGTGACGCCAGGGACGACTCCTTCCCAAAGCCGTTCGAAGCGAGCGACGGCATGGCGGGCCCGCTCGGCATCACGGCCGCCCTCCCAGGACGGCCAAACATCGATCGATTCGATGTTGCCATTGGGCGAGAGACCGAGGTAGCTCTCATTGGCAGAGCCACGGAAACCTACGACTTCTCCTTCGGTGTCAGCGAAAAGCCCTACTTTATCGTGGAACATCCTTTTGTTGTTAATGGATGCCTTCGGTGTTACGCGGGCCAACTTGACCTCTAGTCGCCCTGCAGCGACCAGTGCAGCCAGCAGACGGGCGGTGTCGGCGTGAGAAGAGCGAAGAAGCTGTGCGAGTTCTCCTCGCAACTTCATGACGAGCTCAGCGTCGTCACGCACTTCGTATCCGTAAATGAGGCTTTCGGCGTCAGATGTGCTCAGCCTAGGAGAGCACAAAATGCGCATGGAGCCTGAGTTTCCTAGGAAGAAGGTCTCAAGTCCGGACTGAATCAGATGGAACGCTGTTGAGCTGAAGAATCCGGTGATTCGGTGATAGTGGGACGCCTCGCGCAGGCATGGTTCATAGAATTCTTGGGGGATGTCGTCGGTATCTGTAGTGTATTCAGTGCGTAGGCTGCCAAGGTCTCTGAGCATCAGAACAACCCCTCACACATTGTTTCGTTGCTCAGGTCGATTCGCAGGCTAAGTGCCTCCGCGAGCCGATGAGGGCGGGCGGCAACGATCGTCTCGGTCAACTTGCCATGAAGTCTACGAGAGCCGTGTGAGATATCCTTCGCGAGGGCACTCCACACGATTTCAGGCGGAGTTTGGACATTCTTAGAGGATCCAAAGCCGCCGTTCAGGTCGTGTAGGTCGGCGTCCCACAAGATGAACAAATTCCAGTCGGGGTGGTATCCCATGGCTATCGGCCGAATGTCGTCAGTTCGGTCGAACCAGCGCCGCTTTTCCTGTGGAGACGCAGGCCTGCCATCGCGCGTCACACCCACAGATAACTGGATCTTGAACGTCCCCGGCTGACGTTCCGACGGGTGTTGCGTCGCCGTGTAGATGTAGAAGCGGAGCCGTGGGGGCAGCGGCGAGGCCAGATCAAGGACGAGCGGCTTGTGTCTCAGGGCTTCGTCAGGGGGGACCGCATCCACAGCAGGCCCCAGGGCGCGGACGAGCACGCGATGCAAGTAGCCGCTGGTGAAGTTCTTGGCAGGCCGATACCGCTCCTGAAACTCGTCCTCCGGCATCGTGAACCAGCCGGGCGTCGTTGCCACCACGCCTCCCCCTTGTCTGCAACCCTACTGTCCGTCGTCGACCATGTACACGGTCTCAGACGCCACTGACATCGGGCTTGGCTCGAGGGGTTCTGCCTGATCCGAGGTGTCGCAACGGCGCTTAGCGGCCCCGGCGGCCGCTATAGTGTTGAGGGTTGATCGGTTGCGGAGGGGCTCTACATGCAGGACATCCTTAATCGCCTGCGGTCGGGTCGCGTCTGCTACACCACGCCGCACGGCGCGCAGTTCACTGGTGACAGCTTGGAGCTGCTCGGAGAGCTACCGGCGAACAGTGTCGACCTCTTCATGACGAGTCCTCCCTTCCCTCTTCTGCGCAAGAAGGCTTACGGGAACAAGGATCAAGAGGAGTACGTGGCCTGGCTCGTGAAGTTCGCGAAGCTGGCGAAGGATGCACTGAAGCCCACCGGTAGCCTCGTGATCGACATTGGTGGCGCTTACCAGCAAGGCGAACCAGTGAGGTCGCTACATCAGTTCCGTGCGCTGCTCGCGTTTGTTGACGATCTTGGCTACTTTCTCGCTGAAGAATTCTATTGGTACAATCCTTCTAAGCTGCCGTCGCCTATTGAATGGGTAAATAAGCGCAAGTATCGTGCGAAAGATGCCGTCAATACGGTTTGGTGGCTCTCGAAAACCGAGCGCCCAAAGGCTGATGTTGGTAAGGTTCGCGTACCTTACTCCAAATCCATGCAGCAGCTACTGAAGGATCCTGCGGCCTATTATAGGCCAAAGGATAGGCCGTCTCAGCACACTATCGGCAAGGCGTTTGGTGTCGATAACGGCGGTGCGCTTCCTTCTAATTTGCTTGACATTCCTCTCTTGGTTGAGGATCTGCTTGAGATTCCCAATTTGCTTGAGCTTCCTAATAGTCAGTCCAATGATGCATACCTCCGCACATTGAAGGTAATGGGGCAGTCGGGGCATCCTGCTCGATTCCCGATCAAGCTACCCTCGTTCTTCATTAAAATGCTGACCGATCCGGGAGACGTCGTTGTCGACTTCTTTGGAGGGTCGAACACGACTGGTCGAGCTGCGGAAGACCTGGGTAGGAACTGGCTCTCGTTCGAGCTGGACCCCGCATACGCTGCTCTCTCTGCTGTGCGCTTCATGGAGGGCCAGGACCCCAAGGTCATACAGCGAGCCGTGAAGAAGATCGAGAGCGGCACCACGCTTGAGTTGACAGACGTATCCACTGAGCCGAGCAAAGAGGCTGAGGCGCCTGCCAAGCCGAAGGGTAATGCTGCCTCAACTCAGCTGAGTATTGATGCTGACTGAGGAAGCAAATTCCCCGATCTCCTTGTCTCGGCAGTACCAGTAGGGACATAGGCTGACTGAAGGTTTGGGTAACTGCGCCTCCGAATCTGCTCACATCCTGTCGAAATCGCGACTGTCGGTCGCTGAGGGGTCGGGGAGAGAAAGCGGGTGGTCGGTGGAGCGGCTTTGGGCTGGAGCTGCTTTGGGGCGAGGGATCATGGCCCCTTAAGCTGGCCGCGAGTCGGGCAGGTAGTGGACCTGCCCGCTGGTGCTCGACGTGGGGCCATGATCTTCGAGGCTCGCCCCAAAGTGGCTGCCTAAAGCCGCGGGGCCGACCGGATTCTGCCACGACGGGTTTCCCCATCTCTCAAGGGTGTGTCCGCGGTCGGCTGGTGCCCCGTGCGGTGGTCAGCGGGCCATAGGAGCCCGTGAATCTCGGCAGCGTGGGACCGCCGACCAGCGTCACCCCGATCCGGCCTCATCGGTAAACCCAAAGCGTCTTTTCCTGCCCTTTCCGTCCCCGCTCAACCATGCCCCGTGCTGGTCTTTCGCCCCCTTTGTGGGCGCGGGCGGGCGACGGCGCGCGGTTCCGCTGGCGGAGACATGGCGGGGCCGTGCGGCGGCGTCCGCCCGGCGCCGCCGCGCTGTGCGCGGCACTCGATTCCTTGAGATCGATGGATGACTCGTCATCTGTGGCGCGGGCTTGTGGCATTGAGGAGGGCTGGCCTGCGCCTGCGCACGATCAAGTTCGCCTGTGCTCTTTCCCCTTCAGAAGCCGGATCGGGGTGGCGGTGGTCAGCGGCCTGGCGCGGCCAGTGATTCACCGGGGCGCCATTGGCGGATGGGTTGGCAATTTTCCACGAGCAGGAGCGGCACCGGCCGGCGAGCGGAGCGAGCCCTTGATGATGTAGGGAAAGTTTGTCCGCGCTGGCCGATCGGAGACGCGCGAGGTGATCGGGGAGCGTTGATCGCGGGCTGTTGGCCAGCCGGGCGCTCCGCTACGGTGCGAATCATGCCTACTGCACTGGACACGCCTCGGGGTGCTGCGGAGCTGGCCGAGTCTCTGTTGCCTCAGCTCGGGAACCGTTGGCTGCACACTCAGGCCGTTGCAGCTCGCGCCCGGGAGGTGGCTGTTGCTGTGCCGGAGACTGAGCGCGAACTCCTGGAGGCGGCTGCCTGGTTGCACGACGTCGGCTATGCGCCGGAACTGCGTGAGACGGGGTTCCATCCCCTTGATGGTGCTCGGCACCTGGAGGCGCTGGGGGCTCCTGGCAGACTTGTGCGGCTGGTCGCGCATCACTCTGGCGCGGTGTATGAAGCGCAACAGCGCGGACTGGCAGACGAGTTGGCCATGTATGAGCGGGAAGACTCCTCGCTCCTGGATGCCTTGATCTACGCCGACATGACCACGGGGCCTGCGGGACAGGCCTTCGAATTCGACCGTCGCATGGACGAGATCCTCGACCGCTACGAACCGGACAGTGCGGTGCACATCGCGATCACCAAGGCGCGTCCGTATCTGGCGGCCGCTGTCGAGCGCACTCGGGCACGTCTCGGCAAGTGATCAGCCGATGTACGGCGTGGGCAGGTCGGCCAAGCCGTGCTCGATTCGCATCCGCATGGACGGGTGGATGTTCAAGTCGGGCAGTGTGCTCGGTTCGACGAACGCGACTTCCTTGCTCTCGCTGCTCGTGCGGAGTTCGCCGCCGGTGATCCGGGCCGTGAAGCAGATGGAGAACTGTTGGCGCACCTCGCCGTCGTCGTAGGCCATGACGTGGCCTGGGTTGGTGTAGATACCGACCAGTCCCGTGACCTCGACGTCGATGCCGGCCTCTTCCTTGGTCTCTCGTACCGCGGCGTCGGCGGCTGACTCTCCGACCTCGACACCGCCTCCGGGCAGGGCCCACAGGTTGTTGTCCGTCTTGTGGATCAGCAGGACTTCTCCGGCGTCGTTGACGGCGACGGCGACCACTGAGGGGACGATGCTGTTCGCCTTGGGGGCGTTGGGATCATTCACGTAGTCGATGCGGGCCATGGATCCAGCGTCGCACGCTCGGCCGACGAGCAGGTCTACGCAGGACGTCCGTGCTTCCACGCGTAGTCGAAGCTCTTCATGTAGTGCCGGAACGTGCGGCCGCCGGGAAGGTAGCGGAAGTGTAGAACGGGGTTCTGACCGGCGGGAGCTCCGAGTACGTGAGGGTTGACCAACATGTCGTCGTCGAAGCGGTAGATCGAGTTGTAGAGGATCGTGTCGTGCAGGCGGATGTCGAGTCCGGGTGTGGAGGCGACCGCCTTCAGGTAGCTGTGAGTTATCCGGGCTCGCGCTGCCAGGTTCTCGCCGATGCCCTCTTCCTCGCCGCGCTGGCGGATCATCGCTGAGTCCGGGTCGCCCAACAGGATGCGTACCTCCGCACCGGCCCCGGCCTTCTCGGCTAGTTGCTCCGGGAGATCCGGGTTGCTGTCGAAGAGGAACAGGCCCGCGTAGACGAGTACTTCGATGTGGCTCTTCGTGCCTTCGAGCAGGGAAGGCCACAGGGACGTTGGTACGGCGCCACGGTGTGGGTAGAACGTGACGAGCTCTGAGGCGCTTGCGGTTTCGACCTGCTTCTCGATGGTCGGCCAGAGGTAGACCTCGTCGACTCCGAGGAAGCTCGCCGTGGTCCAGCGGTGCCGACGGTGCGGGGTGCGGTCGAGTGTGATCCAGCGTTCTACGCTCTTGGGGTCCACTTCGACGCGTTCGGCCACCGACTGGATCGTCTCGTCTGCTGCTGAAATTGCTGCGCGTAAGCGTTCGTTGGGCATGTCCGCGGTCCTTCCATGAGGTTCGGACGCCTAAGGACGTTTTACTCCTTCCGGAGACGTCCCTCAACGTCCTTCTGGACCGAGATGCGTCCACCCCGTGTCGCGCTTCCCTGATCTGGTCGCCGTACTGGCGAATCTCAACTCGGCGCTAGATCAGTAGGAAAGACGATGCGTCAGATCCCTGTGGACACCGCCGCGATGACGGTGATGTTGATCCAGGAACCGGAGACGAAGGTGAAGAACCGGGAGACCGGTGAGATCGCCACCGACCGGACCTCGGGCAAGACCCTGTACAACGTGAATGTGGCGGTGATCGTGGACGGCCGCCCGGACGCCGTGACGGTCGTGGTCGCCGAGGACGGCCTCCAGCCCGACCTGGTGCCCGGCATGGCGGTGGAGCTGCCCGGTCTGGTGGCGCGCCCGTGGGAGAACGACTTCGGGCACGGCATCAGCTACCGCGCGATCGCGGTCACCGCGAAGAACCTGACCCCGGCCGGCTCGAACGGCAAGGGCTGATGAGTGATGACCGAACTGTTATGGCTCGTCATCGCGTTGGTGGTGCTCGCGCTGATCGCGCGGGCCAAGGCTCCGGCCGTGTACTGGGTCCTGTTCGGTCTGCCGCTCGCGCTGGCGCGGGTGTTCTTCCCTTACCGGCAGACGATGGAAGCCTGTGAGCTGACGGTGACCCCGGCCTGGTGGAAGGTGTTCGCCAAGAAGACCATCAGTGCCGAGGTGGCGCGGCCCCGCATCCCTCGGGTGCACGGCATCCGTCCGACCGCGACCGGCGTGCGGCTGCGGATCAAGCTTCCCGCCGGGCTGATCCCGGAGGACGTGACCAAGGCTGCTGAGCGGCTGCGGCACGCCTGGGCGGTGCACTCGGTGCATGTCGTGGAGGCCAAGCCCGGTTTCGTGTCGGTGCGGCTGATCGCCTTCGACATCCTCGCCAAGGTCCGCATGCCGCGTCGGCTCGCTTCGGGCCCGTTGTCGGCCGTGGTCGCGCTGCGCGAGGACGGACTCCCGTACGTGCGCGACTACCAGGAATCCCCGCACGGCCTTACGCTCGGTGCGACCAAGTCGGGCAAGTCGATGTTCCAGCGCTGCTTGATCAAAGCCCTCGCGCCGTTGCGCGTGGCCCTGGTCGGGATCGATTGCAAGCGCGGAGTCGAGCAGAGCCCCTTCGCGCCCCGGCTGACCGCGCTGGCCACCACCCCCGACGAGGCGGACGGCCTGCTCGATGCCCTGGTCGGTGAGATGGAGGACCGCTTCGACCTGCTCTGCCTGCACCAGGGGATCGCACCGGATACCCCGCTCGAGGACATCACTTCCGACATCTGGGGCTTGCCCGCCACGGTGCGGCCGGTACCGATCGTTGTCCTGGTCGACGAGATCGCCGAACTCTTCCTCGTCGCCTCCAAGGTCGACACCGCACGGCGCGATCGCATGGTCACGCAGTTGGTGCGGCTCGCCCAACTCTCCCGCGCGGTCGGCATCCATCTGGAGATCGCCGGACAGCGCTTCGGCTCGGAGCTGGGCAAGGGAGCGACCGCGCTGCGCGCGCAATTGACCAACCGGGTCACGCATCGCTGCAACGACAAGCAAACCGCCGAAATGGGGCTCGGCGACATCAACGACCTCGCCGTCCAGGCCGCGACCGCGATCGCCTCCGAGCGTGCCGGGATGGCCGTGGCCGGGGACTCCTCCGGTAACTGGACACGGGTCCGTACGCCGAAGACGTCGATCGGTGACGTGGCCGCCGTGTGCCGACAGTTCGCCCACCTCACCCCGGAGATTCCGGCTCTGGCCGCCTACCGGCCCGCCGCGCTACTGCCCGAGTCGGCTCCTGCCACGGAATCGGCCCCGGCTCCCGCGCCTTAGTTCGTAGATCCCGTCTGCGGTCGGCGTGACCGCCTCGCGCCAGATCCCTACCCCTGCCATGTCCGACATCCCGAAGGAAGGCCCGGTCATGAGCCTGTCCGCCTCGTTCCACCCCACCGCCGACACCACGATCCGGTGCCACACCTACGGCACCGAACACGCCCCGATCATCGCCCTCGACGATGCCGGTCAGGTGCTGTGCGTCTCGCTCTTCGACTCCACGTCGACGGCCGACCACCGCGCCTTCACCCGCGACCTGCTCGCCGCCGTGTCCGAGTACGCCGCTGCGGTTGAGGAATGGGCCACTGCCCAGGACGCTCTCGCGACCGACGCCGCTCGCATCGACGTATCGAAGGCGGGCTGATCGTGATGTGCGACTACTGCGACGACTTCAACCGCACCGTGGTGATGCTCGGCGACCTGTGCCTGTACACCGAACGACCCGGCGCCGAACAAGAGTTCGCGGACGTCGTCGGAAGTGCGCTGGCGCTCTCGCTGCCCGAGGACGGCACCTCACCCGGCAATGGGCCTGCTGGCGAGTCCGGTCCGGAGGGGTGAGCCATGGCTGCTCCGCGCCGCAAGAAGCCCCCGTCTGCTCCCGCCGAACCGGCCAAGTGCCCGACCTGCAAGGGCGCCGGAGAGGTCTCCGTCTCCGTCCGCGTCGGACGCAAGCGCGAGACCACCACTGACCAGCAAACCGGCCTGTGCCTGGCCTGCCTGGGCACCGGCGTCGCACCACAGGGCTGAACACCCGAGATCGGCACGAGAGGAGTTCGTGATGAGCCTGTTCGGTAACCCACCGCGCACCGCTGGAAGGACCCTGTCCGTCCCCAAGGGCGAGTGCCCGCAGTGCTGGCGGCACGCCTACGACCCATCGGTGCACCGAGGACTCGGCCCTCGGCAGGACTGCCCGCAGTGCGTTGACCACATGGTCAACGGCTGTCCCGGTATCAATCGTCGCTGACCGCGTCGCCGTGACGGGGCGGTCAGGCTTTCCCGGCCCCGCCCCGCCCGGCGCACACCTCATACCTCTCAAGGAGGTGGCGAGAAGTGAACCGCCAGTTTCACCCGGACGGGGTCTTGGTGCAGGCCGTGATTGCCGGTGCGCTGTCCTTCGCCCACCTGCACGACATCGCTGAAGCGGCCGGGCAGACCGGCTGGAAGGCCTGGGCGTATCCGGTCTCTGTCGACCTGCTCCTTGTGGTCGCGTGGCGACGGCTTCGCACCGGGCGCACGCCGCGTCTGGCGTGGTGTTGGTTCCTGGTCGCCTTGGCCGCCTCTCTCGGTGCGAACGTCGCCACCGCCGGATTCCTCGACCTCGACCACGCTCCCGCGTGGCTGCGGTTCCTGGTCGCCGGCTGGCCCGCGCTCGCCTTCCTCGGCGGCACCCTGCTCGCCCACCAGCCCGAGAACGAATCCCCACACGTGCCGGACCAGGCGCCCGTGGCTCCGGCACCCGCACCGGAACCCCACGTGAGGCTCGATGTGCCCGAGCAGGCACCTGCCCTGCCCGCACGACCGGTGCCCGTGCCCCCGGCTCTGGTGGAACGCGCCCAGAAGATCGCCGACGCCCACCGGTCCGCGACCGGTGACGCGATCGACGCCGACACTCTGCGCGCCCGACTCGGCGTACCCGCCCCGATGGCCGAGTGCCTGGCCGCCCAACTCACCTGAAGGGAAGCGGCTATGGACGTTCCGCTGTGGTTCTTCGTCCTGTGCGTCGGCGTGCTCGGCATCAAGCTCGTCCGCCTGCCCTGGTGGCTGATCGCCGCCCTGCTCCTCGGCGGCTACCTCCTCGCCGCCAGCCCGCTCGCCCCCGTCATCAATCCATTCCTCAACTAGCCCGGTCCGAGAAGGGAGTTCCACCCATGTTCAAGCCCACGATCCCCGTCAACCCTCAGCCCACCGGAGAGACCGTGTCGACCATCACCACTCTCGGCGCCGTCGTGCCCCACGACACCGCTCATCCGGTCTGCGGTTGCCAGCACCACGTCCCGGCCACGGCCCGGCCCTTCGTGCGGCTCACCCCTGGCGCGCTCGCCCTGCTCGTCGGAGGCGGCATCACCGCCGTCCTGGTGGTCGGCGCCGTGCTGGTCTCCATGCTCCTTGCGGTCGCGATCACCGCCGGTGCGCTCGCGGTCGTCGCGCTGGTGGTCCGCTCGATCCTCACCACGGACACCCGCCGCCGCTGACCGGCCCCGGAGCGGTCTCAACCGCCAAGTCTCGCCCGCTCCGGAGCCGTGCCTCCTGCCCGAACCAAGAGATCCGGAAGGAAGAACCATCATGGCCCAGGACAGCCCTGCCCGCGCCCGTATCTGCCGCAACTGCGACGGCTTCGCCTCGGTCAAGGTCACCTTCGGCGGACGCGACGCCAGCGGCAACCGTCGTTTGATCACCGCCCGCTGCCCCGCCTGCCAGGGCACCGGTATTGCTCGCCGTACCGCGCGCATCACGGCGGTGGCCCATGTCTGACCTCACGCCGACCCATGAGTTGCCTGGCATCCGCATCGGCCTGCGCTCACCTGACGACGAGCCGTTCGCCGACTACGTCTGCGGTGGCTGCGGCGCGACCAACCAGGCCACCGGAGTCGAGGACGTGAAGGCGTTGGTGCAGCTGGGAGCGCCATCACGGCCCCGCCCATGCGAAGGGGGCGGTCCGATGATGCGCCGTGCTGCGACGTCCCGCCCGACCTCCATCCACCTTTTCTGCGGCGCGGGCGGGGACTCCGACGGGTTCCGGCGGGCCGGCTTCGACGTCGTCCTCGGCGCCAACCACTGGAACCGCGCAGTCGAGACCCATGCCGCGAACTTCCCCGAGGCCGAACACCTCTGCGTCGACCTCGACCACTACGACATGCGTCGCCTGCCCAAGGCCCGTGTCCTGGTCGGATCACCGATCTGCACCGAGGGGAGCCCCGCCGACGGCGTATCGCGCCCCAAGACCCGCCAGATCCCCGGCCAGTTGGACCTCCTGGAAGAAGGCCCGATGGCTGATGCGGCCTGGGAGCGCACCAGGGCAACCGCCTACGACATCCTGCGCGCCGCCGAGGTACACAACTTCGACGCCGTGATCTGCGAGAACGTGCCGCGCTTCGCGACCGCCTGGCCGCTGTTCTCCTGGTGGCTGCACGGCATGGAGATCCTTGGCTTCCGCCACCAGGTCATCTCGGTCTCCGCCGCCCATGTCGGCGATCCTGTCGACAACCCGCACGCTCCGCAGTGGCGGGACCGGATCTTCATCGTCTTCACCCGCCGCGAGATGCGCGCCCCCGACCTCGACGTCCGCCCGCTTGCCTGGTGCCCCGTATGCGATCAGGACGTAAGCGCGGTGCAGTCCTGGCGCAACGGCCGGAAGATCGGCAAGTACCGGCAACAGTACGACTACCGCTGCCCCCACACTGCCTGCCGCCACCGGCTCGTCGAGCCGTATGTCCGACCGGCCGCCGCCGCAATCAACTGGGCCGACCCCGGCATCCGCATTGCCGACCGCGCCGCGCACGGCCGTGGCCCCCTCGCCGCCTCTACCCTCCGCAAAATCAAGCTGGGACTGGCCAAGCACCGCGTCCCCGCCGTGATCACGGTCAACCACTCCGACCAGGGCGACGGCCGCGCCGTCCCCGCCACCGCTGCGCCCCTGGCGACCCGGACCGTGCGTATCGGTGACGGCGTCGCGATCCCTCCGCTGCTGGTTCCGGCGGGCGGAAGCTGGAACACCGAACCCACCACCGTGGCCACTCCGATGCGGACCCGGACCACCCGCGACAGCGAGGCCCTGTTCGTGCCCGCGCCGTTCATCACGGAGCACCGGGGCGGCGGCTCCACCACCCGCGCGATCAGCGACCCGCTCGGCTCGATCACCGCCGGAGGCAACCATCACGGCCTCGTGACCCCGTACCGCAAGGGCGGCCCGACCACGACAGCCGTGCCGCTGCACACGATCGCCACCCGCGAATCCGCCGGAGTGGTCCTCCGCGCCGACCACACCCTCGACGAGATCGACATCGAGGACTGCTACTTCCGAATGCTTTCCCCGCGCGAGCACCTGCGCGCCCAGCGCTTCACCGACGACTACACCGTCCTCGGCCATGGCGGCGAGCAGACCAAACAGGCGGGCAACGCGGTCCCCGCGAACGTCGCCCAGTGGATCGCCTCCCGGCTGCTGGAAGTGCTGTGACCATGTCGGAAGTCCGCGCGCTGACCCTGTGGCAGCCCTGGGCCTCGTGCATCGCCTACGGCCCGAAACGTATCGAGAACCGGCGCTGGGGGACTGACTTTCGGGGCTGGATCCTCATCCACGCAGGACACACCCTAGACCGCGACGCGTACGAATTCCCTCTGGCCCGGCCCTTCCTCAAACGCCCGCAACCACGGGGCGCCATTCTCGCGGTCGGCCGACTCGTCGACTGCCACCCCGGCGACGGCTACTGCACCCTGTGGTCCGCCCCCGGCCAGTGGCACTGGAAGTTCACCGACATCCGCACCCTGCCCGACCCGCTGCCCTGGCCCGGCGCACGAGGTCTGTGGGCCCCCACCCCACATCTCCTCGCAGCACTACGGGAGGTGGCCCGTGCCTGAGACCGGCACGCTCGACCCGATCGTCTTCACCGATCTCCTGCGGGTTGCCTACGCCCCGGACTTCGACGCATGGCGCGAGCAGATTCGCCGCACCGGAGGCTGCGCCAACCCCATCCACCTGACCGGCTGGACCGTCACCCAAGACAAGACCACCGGCACCGTGCTGCACCACACCGCCTCCGGCGAACAGCCCGGCGGTCGGCTCCGCATCGCCTGCGGCAACCGCCGCGCCACCCGCTGCCCGCCCTGCGCCTACCTCTACGCCGGAGACGCCTACCACCTGGTGCGCGCGGGCCTGTCCGGCGACGACCGCATGAACATCCCCGCCACCGTGCGCGAGCGTCCTCGCGTCTTCGCCACCCTCACCGCGCCTTCCTTCGGCCGGGTCCACAACGTCCCCGACACGGGCTCCGGTCGCTGCCACTGCGGCACCTGCCATCGCGAAGACGATCCCGCCCTCGGCACCCCGCTCGATGTGGAGTCGTACGACTACGCGGGCGCCGTGCTCTTCAACAATCACGCGGGCGAACTGTGGCACCGATTCGTCAACCGCCTGCGCCGCCAACTCGCGTCGGCCGCAGGCCTCACGCAGGTCGCGTTCCGGGAGACGGCCCGGCTGTCGTTCAACAAGGTCGCCGAGTTCCAAAAGCGCGGAGCGATCCACTTCCATGCGGTGATCCGCATCGACGGGCCCGACGGACCGGATACGTCCCCGCCGCCCTGGGCAACCGTCGATCTCCTTGCCGACAGCATCCGAGAAGCCGTGGCCCACCCTTACGTCAGCGTGCAGTTACCCGCTTCTGGTGACCAGCCGGCCCGGCTTCTGCGCTGGGGCAAGAAGCTCGACGTACGGCCCATCACCGCCTTCGGCACCGACGACATCAGCTAAGGCAAGGTCGCCTCCTACGTCGCCAAGTACGCCACCAAAGCCGCCGAGGAGACCGGGGCCCTGGACCGGCGTATCGGTGAACTCGCCGAACTCGACCGCGCCCACGTGCCCGACCACACCTGCCGCCTGATCCGCGCCTGCCACGACCTTGACCCGCTCTACCCCGAACGACGCCTGTGGGCCTGGGCGCACATGCTCGGCTTCCGCGGCCACTTCCTGACCAAGTCCCGCTGCTACTCCTCGACGTTCACGGCACGGCGACAGGTCCGTGCCGACTACCGCGCCCAACAGCAACGTGAAGCCCTCGGCCTGCCCGACCCGGACACCACCCTCGTCCTCGCCGACTGGCGCTACGCCGGCCACGGCCACACTCCCGGCGAATCTGCCCTCGCCGCGAGCATCGCTGAGGACATCCGAGTCAACCGCGAAACCGCTCGCGAAGCCTTATCGAGCGAGGGCTGTACGTCATGACCACAAAGGCACGTTCACGCGCGATGCTCACCCTCGCTGAGGTCTGCGAAGAGCTGCGCATCTCGCGCTCGACCTTCTACGACTGGCGGGCCAAGCGGCGCGCTCCTCGCTGCATCAAGCTCCCGAACGGGGATCTGAGGATCCGGCGCAGCGACTTCGATCTGTGGCTCGACGATCGGGAGGACGCTCGCTGATGGACGGGATGGAGACGACGTACAACGTCAAGGTCTACAAGATCCTGACCTACAAGGGCGCCAAGAAGACCACGTACACCGTGCGTTGGATGGTTGCTGGCAGGCGCTGGCGCCAGCCCTTCGACACGGTCGCGCTCGCTGACGGCTTCCGCTCCGAGCTGATCCAGGCAACGCGCAAGGGGGGAGGCGTTCGTCGTCGCGACCGGGCTCCCGGTGTCCCACCGGTCCAAGTCGGCCGCGATGAGCTGGTACAAGTTCGCCGTTGAGTACGTGTACGCCCGGTGGGCCCAACTCGGCGGCAATAGTCGCAAGAACATGGCCAGGACGCTCATGGCGACGACAATCGCTCTCCTGCGCTCCCAACCGGCGCACATCGACCCGGTGGCCCTGCGCACGGCACTGCGCGAGTGGGCGTTCAACGCGAATCGTCGGCCGGAAGCCCCACGGGACGTGGCGACCATCCTCCGCTGGGTCGAGCGGAACTCGCTGTCGGTCTCGGTCTGGGAGGACCCGGAGCAGGCGGAGGACGTCCTCCGGGCCCTCGACACCCGCCTCGACGGCAAGCAGGCGGCCGCCTGGTCCCGCAAGCGTCACCGTCGCGTCCTCAACGTAGCCATGAAGTACGCCATCCGTCGGCGCATCCTGCGGACCAACCCGCTGCCCAAGGGCCGGGACTCGGGGATGGCCACCACCAGGACCACGGGCGCCGTCGACAAGCGCTCCTTGCTGAACCCTGAGCAGGCGGCGGCACTCCTCGGCTGGATCCGTCGTCGACCGCGGGGAGGTCCTCGGCTGCACGCCTTCTTCGCCACGCTGTACTACTGCGCGCCCCGCCCCGAAGAGGCCGTGGCCATGCGCGTGTCGGACGTCCGGTTACCGGCCGCAGATGACGCCGATCAGTGGTGCGAGTTGCTGATCCACCGGGCGACTCCGGAGGTCGGCAGGCAGTGGACGGACACGGGCGAGATCCACGAAGTACGCGACCTCAAAGGGCGGGCTGAAGGCGATACGCGCACCGTGCCCGGCCACCCTGCCCTGACCCGCATCCTGAGGGCGCACATTGAAGCCGAGGACCTCAAGCCCGGCGATCTCCTTTTCCAGGGCGAGAAGGGCGGCATCCTCGCCGGCTCCGTCATCCGCCGCGCCTGGCGCAGTGCCCGCGCCGCGGTACTCGCCCCGCACGTCTTCGACTCGCCCACCGGCAAGCGCGTGTACGACATCCGGCACACCCGCCTGACCAAGTGGCTCAACGACGGGATCCCGCCCGCACAGGTGGCCGACTGGGCAGGCAACAGCGTGCCCGTGCTGCTCGCCACGTACGCCCGATGTGTCGAAGGTCAACTGCCCGATTTGAAGAAGCGGCTCGAAGCGGCCGGAGATCTCCCCGAGGTCGAGACCGATGACGACACCGACCCGGCTTCCGATCACCGCGACTGATCGCCCCGAAAACTTCGACACGTATTCGACACGGCGACGTGCGGAAACCCGGTGACAGCCGGACGGTACCGGGTCTGTGCACTGATCGGCGGGGAAGCGGCCTGGGCCGCCATGCGTCGCCCAGCGGTCCTCTGACCAGCAAAAAAGCCCTACCGGAGTAGGGCCTTTTGAAGGCGCCCCCGGCAGGACTCGAACCTGCGGCCAAGCGCTTAGAAGGCGCCTGCTCTATCCACTGAGCTACGGGGGCCGGATGGTGGCCGGTGGCCTGGAGCCCGGGTGAGGACGAGCCGTGACCTTGCCGGGGACAAGGATAGGGCTCCCGGGTCCTTGTCCCTGGTGCTTCGCCTCCGCGGCACTATGTGGAGGTTCGGTGAAGCGGTCCTGATAATCGCAGGCAGGTGCGAATCTCGCATCGCTTTTGGCGTCTCACGCCCCGGGTGTTGTGCACTCGTTATGCCTGCGCCCCAGTCGCCCCTTCCATCCCAAGTGTCCGATCGGCGCGCAGGGGTGCCCATATGCTTCAGAAAGCCACCAAAATTGGGCATTCTTCACATGTGGTGACCTTGGACGTACGGCCTCAACTGCTCGACGCACTCTCCGCCCTGCGCGAGCGTGTCGCCGCCGCACGCTTTCCGCTCCCCTTGGCGGGGGCGCCACGCGCGCGTGCCAACCGGAACGAGCTCCTTGCCCAGCTCGACGACTACTTGGTGCCCCGCCTGCGGGCCCCCGAAGCGCCATTGCTCGCCGTGATCGGGGGTTCCACCGGGGCGGGCAAGTCGACCCTGGTGAACTCCCTCGTCGGGCGGCAGGTCAGCGAGGCGGGGGTGCTGCGGCCCACGACCCGTACACCGGTCCTCGTATGCCATCCGGAGGACCATCACTGGTTCGCCGGCATGCGCGTACTGCCCGACCTCACGCGCGTGTGGGTGCCGCGTCCGGAGCCTTCGGCCGGGCGGGACGAGGACGACGACAACGACGACCTGCTGCCGCTCGCGCCCGACGGCGAGCGCGCGCTGCGCATCGAGACCGCGGAGGCCCTGCCCCAGGGGCTCGCCCTCCTGGACGCCCCCGACGTCGACTCGCTCATCTCCGACAACCGCATCCTCGCCGCCGAGCTGATCTCCGCCGCCGACGTCTGGGTCATGGTGACCACCGCGTCCCGGTACGCGGACGCCGTGCCCTGGCATCTGCTGCGTACCGCCAAGGAGCACGACGCGACCCTCGTCACCGTCCTCGACCGGGTGCCGCACCAGCTGGTGGCCGAGGTGTCGCGGCAGTACGGGGCGCTGCTCCTCAAGGCGGGCCTCGGCGACGTGCCGCGCTTCACCGTGCCCGAGCTGCCCGAGTCCACGGGCGGTGGCGGGCTGCTCCCCGCCACCGCCGTCGCGCCGCTGCGAGCCTGGCTCACCCACCGGTCCCAGGAGCCCACGGCCCGCGCGCAGGCCATCGCGCGCACGGCACACGGCGTGATCCAGTCCCTCAACGTGCGGGTCCCGGAACTCGCGGGCGCCGTCGCCATCCAGTACGCGGCCGCACTGCGGCTCACCTCAGCCGTCGACGAGGCCTACGGACACGAGCACGCGCGCGTGCGGGAGCGTCTGCAGTCCGGCGCCGTCCTCGCGGGCGACGCGTTGAAGCGGTGGCGCAGCTATCCGCTGGACTGCGGCGCGGGTGAACTCCTCGACGCCGTCGCCGAGAGCCTGGAGGCGCTGCTGCTCTGCGCGGTGACCGCCGCCGACGAGCGCATCGACGAGGCGTGGCGGCGTGAGCCCGCCGCAGCGGCACCCGGGCTCGGCGACCGTGACCGGTCCGTTCAGAACGCCGAGAACGCCGGAAGCGCCGAGAGCGCCGAGCACCGTATCGGGATGGCCGTACGGCGCTGGCGACGCATCCTGGAGGAGTACGCGGAGGACGAGGTCCGCGGGCTCGACCGCATCGAGAAGAACCTCGTGCCCGACCCCGAAGTGGTGGCCGCCCTGCTCGCCACGGCCCTGCTCGGCGGTGACCGCGGACGCTCGGCGGGAGAGACGCTCGCCGAGCGGATCGGCGCCCAAGGAGCGCTCCGGCTGCGGGACCGGGGCGGACGCCTGCTCGCCACCTACCTGGACAACGTCCTGGACGCGGAGCGCGAACGGCGCCTCGCCCCCCTCGACAGCCTCGACGTGAATCCCGAACCCCAGGCCGACCTGATCGCCGCGCTGTCCGTACTGCAGAAGGAGAGGTGACCGCGGTGACTGCCGTCACTGATCACACCGAGCACGAGCGCGACGAGCCCCCCAAGGAGCCGCCGAACCCCGAGGGCGCCGCCGGGGAGCCCCGTGGTGACTCCGAAGTCGTCTGGGACGACGGGCTGATCGCGCGGCGCGGCGGTGCCACACGAAGCGGCTCCGCCCAGGTGACGAGGGAGGGCGCCGACGCGTACGCCCCCGCGGAAACCCCGTCCGCGGCACCCTCCGGCGCGCCGTCCACTACGCCATCCGGCGCTCCATCCGGTGCTCCTTCCGGTACGTCATCCGGTGCGTCATCCGGTGCGTCGTCCGGTACGTCGTCCGGCGTTTCGACCGCCTACGAAGGGCCCCTGCGCGCCCGGCTCGACGCCCTGCGGGAGCTCGTCGGGCTCTCTCGCACCCGGCTGGACAGCGCCACGCTCGCCGAGGCGGGCAGGGTCCTGGACGAGGCCGCCGCCCGGCGCAGGCTCTCCGGCAGGCACACCGTGGTCGCCATCGCGGGCGCCACGGGGAGCGGCAAGTCGACGCTCTTCAACGCCCTCGCCGGCGTGACGATCTCCGACACGGGCGTCCGCAGGCCCACCACGGCGGCCCCCATCGGGTGCAGCTGGACGGATGGCGCGGCGGGGCTCCTGGACCGGCTCGGCATCCCCGGACGGCTGCGCAGACGCCCGCTCCAGGGACCGGACCTGAACACCCTGGAGGGGCTCGTTCTGATCGACCTGCCCGACCATGACTCGGCGGTCGGGGAGCACCGCGCGCACGTGGACCGCATCCTCGCGCTCGTCGACGCGGTCATCTGGGTCGTCGACCCGGAGAAGTACGCCGACGCGATGCTCCACGAGCGCTATCTGCGGCCCATGGCCGGGCACGCCGAAGTCATGTTCGTCGTGCTCAACCAGGTGGACCGGCTTCCGGGCGACGCCGCCGACCAGGTGCTCGACGACCTGCGACGGCTGCTCGACGAGGACGGCATCGCACTGGGTGAACACGGCGAACCCGGCGCCACCGTGCTCGCCCTGTCCGCGCTGACCGGCGACGGTGTCGGCGAACTCCGTGACTCCCTCGGCCAGTTCACCAAGGAGCGGGGCGCCGCCGCCCGGCGGATCGCGGCCGACCTGGACGCCACCGCCGACCAGCTGTGGCCCGTGTACGCGGCCGGGGCCGGATCGCACGGGCGCGGGGGCCGCACGTGGATCGGGCTCAGCGAGGAGGCGCGCGAGGAGTTCGCCGACCGGCTCGCGGAGGCGGTGGGAGCGGCCGCGGCCGGGCAGGCGGCGGAACGGGCGTGGCGGCGCAACGCGGGCAAGGCGTGCGGAACGCCGTGGCTGCGGCTGTGGCGTTGGTACGAGGCCCAGCGCTCGCCACGGGGCATCGGCTGGCCGGTGGCCCAGGCGCCCGCGGACGAGGAGGCAACGGCTCGCCAGCGTGTCGAGCAGGCGGTGCGCACGGTGGCCGACGAGGCCGCCTGGGGGCTGCCGCAATCCTGGGGGCAGGCGGTGCGGGAGGCCGCGGTGCGCGGCGCGGAGGGGCTGCCCGAGGCCCTCGACGAGCTGACGGTGTCGGCCGGGGTGCCGGAGGGGAAGCCGCCGCGGCCCGGGTGGTGGCCGGTCGCGGTCGTCGCCCAGGCGGCGATGACGCTGCTCCAACTCGTGGGCGGGCTCTGGCTGGTGGCGCAGATCATCGGGGTCGCCGCGCCGAACCTGGGGGTGCCGGTGCTGCTGATGCTGGCCGGCATCGTGGGCGGCCCCTGCGTGGAGTGGGGAAGCCGGATGGCGGCACGGGGGCCCGCGCGGCGCTACGGCCTGGACGCCGAACGGCGGTTGCGGGAGGCAGCCGCCGGGTGCGGGCGTGGGAGGGTCCTGGATCCGGTGGCCGCTGAGGTGCTGCGGTATCTGGAGGTGCGGGAGCAGTACGTGCGGGTGACGGGGGCGGTGGTCGGCTGAGCGGGGGATGCCTCACTGGGACGCCTCACCTGGATCTCTCACCTGGACGTCTCACTCCGTCGGGTGAGGGAGTTTTCCACAACTGCCCGGTAGACCACAGGGCTCAGCGGGGATGCCCCGACCGGTCCACCCTGAGATCGAAGCCGCGGGACCGACCGCCGCGGCGGCGGAAGCAGAGTGGACGAGGGAGGGGTTCGGCATGAACGAGACCTTGGTGACGGTGGTGGGGAACGTCGCGACGACGCCGGTGTTCCGGGAGCTGCCCTCCGGGCCGGTGGCGCGGTTCCGGCTCGCGGTGACGGCGCGTTATTACGACGCGGGGCGCAACGTCTGGGCGGACGGCCACACCAACTTCTTCACGGTGTGGGCGAGGCGCTCGCTCGGCGCGAATGTGCAGGGCTCGCTGACGATCGGCGAACCCGTCATCGTGCAGGGCCGGTTGAGGGTGCGCGACGAGGAACGGGGCGGTCAGCACTGGACGTCGGCGGACATCGACGCGACGACCGTCGGCCACGATCTCTCGCGCGGGACGGCGGCTTTCCGGCGCGTGCTCAAGGCCAATGGGGCACTTACGGATCCTGCGGCGGCGCGCGAGCGGGGACTGAGCCACGATCCCGATCCCGGGCACGGAGCGACGCCCGAGTCGATGCCCGAACCGATGCCTGAGCCCGAGCCGGTGGGGTGATGGGCCGTCAGAGGGTGCGCGACCGATGTGCGGCTTATCGGCGAATGGGGGCCGTTGATTTGTCGATAAGCCTGGTTCTGAAAGGTTGTTGGCGATAACGATTCCGAGTCGGATCGGTTATCGAACGGCAGGACGGGGGACCGTGCTGTGCCGCGTCCCTAGGATGCCGAAGGTAGCTCACGGGGCAGTTGGTAGTGGATGCCACGCAGGTGGCAGGTGATTCTGCCCCTTCAATCTGCTGGCGGGACCACCCCCCTCGACGTGAACGGGTCCCGTCCGGAGGGGAATTCTGTGTCTTTTGCACGTTCAGTGGTTGCGGCGTTCTCGGCGTTCTCGGCGGTCCCGGCACTTTCGCCGCTGACCGGGGGCCGTGCGTGCTCTGCCCCGTCCCGGGGGAGACGGGGCGCCGCGCGTCTCGCCGCGGTGACGCTGGCGACCGGGGCCCTCGCGGCGGGCGCGATAGCCACCGCGGGTCCCGCCGCCGCGGAGGAGGTTCCGCAGCACCAGGGCGGAGCCGTCGCGACGCTGGGCGGGCTCCAGACGTACGACCAGGCCGTCATCCGTGAGAACGGGACGAGCCAGCAGGTGCCCGCCGGGCTCTTCGAGATGTCCGTGGACGGCGGCGGCACCCTGCAGTCGTACTGCGTCGACATCCAGAACCCCACGCAGAAGGACGCGAAGTACCAGGAGACCCCCTGGAGCGGCACTTCGCTGGGCAGTAACAAGGACGCGGGCAGGATTCGCTGGATCCTGCAGAACTCCTACCCGCAGGTGAACGACCTCGCAGCGCTGGCCCACAAGGCGGGTGCCCGGGCGCTCACCGAGCAGGAGGCGGCCGCCGGCACCCAGGTGGCGATCTGGCGCTACTCGGACGGAGCCGAGGTGGACGCGGTCGACCCGCAGGCGGAGAAGCTCGCGGACTACCTCTACAAGAACGCCCGCGGCGCGGCCGAGCCCAGGGCCTCGCTGACCCTCGACCCGCCCGCGGTCTCCGGACGCGCGGGGGAGCGGGTCGGCCCGGTCACCGTGCGGACGGACGCGGACGCCGTGTCCGTGACCCCGCCCGCGGACGCGGCGACCAGCGGCGTGAAGATCATCGGCAAGAACGGCAAGCCGGTCACCTCCGCGGCCAACGGCAGCCAACTGTTCTTCGACATCCCCGAGGACACCCCGGACGGCTCGGCGGCACTCACCGTGCAGGCGTCGACCACGATCCCGGTCGGCCGCGCCTTCGCCTCCGAGACCCGGAGCCAGACGCAGATCCTCGCGGGGTCCAGCGAATCCACGGTCTCCGCGACGGCGAGCGCGACCTGGGCCAAGAAGGGCGCGATACCGGCGCTGTCCGCCGAGAAGAACTGCGCCGAGAGCGGCGTGGACATCACGGCGAGCAACAAGGGCGACCGGCCGTTCACCTTCCGGCTCATGGGCCTCAAGCACACCATCGAGGCCGGTACCTCGCGGACAGTGACGATCCCGCTGCAGGAGGATCAGGCCTACGACTTCACGATCAAGGGCCCGAACGGCTACGAGAAGCGCTTCAAGGGCGTGCTCGACTGCCGTACCGAGGCCAGCGCGATCGGCAACAAGGCGGAGCCGGTGTCGGACCCGAGCCCCGCGTCGGCAGGCGGCACCAGCACGGGCGTCGGCGACCTCGCGGAAACGGGCGGCTCGAGCGCGACCCCGATGATCGCCGGAATAGCGGTCCTGATGGTGGTACTGGGCGCGGCGGCCATGTTCTTCCTCCGCAAGAAGCCGGACCCGACCGGCACCAGCACCAGCACCGGCACGGAACCGTCGACCGAGGCCTGAGCAAGAACCAAGGCGAGCCCCGAAAAGCGAAGCTCAAGACGAGCGCCCGGCAGTCCACGACTACCGGGCGCTCCCCCGTTGCGTGACAGCCAGTACCGGCTCAACTACCCAAGCGGCCGGTGAACGTCCAGGTCACGGCCCCCCAGCCATACTGGTTTCCCCCGGTAGGTGGACGTCAGGCAAGATGGGGTGTATCTGCCCACACACTGATTGCCGGACGGTTTCTCTTGGCTGAGTACATCTACACCATGCGCAAGACGCGCAAGGCGCACGGCGACAAGGTGATTCTTGATGACGTCACCCTGAGCTTCCTGCCTGGCGCCAAGATCGGTGTCGTGGGCCCCAACGGCGCCGGTAAGTCCACGGTGCTGAAGATCATGGCCGGGCTCGAGCAGCCGTCCAACGGTGACGCCTTCCTCTCGCCCGGCTACAGCGTCGGCATCCTCATGCAGGAGCCGCAGCTCGACGAGTCGAAGACGGTCCTGGAGAACGTCCAGGACGGCGCCGCCGAGATCATGGGCAAGCTCAGGCGCTTCAACGAGGTCGCCGAGCTCATGGCGACCGACTACTCCGACGCGCTCATGGAAGAGATGGGCAAGCTCCAGGAGGACCTGGACCACGCCAACGCGTGGGACCTCGACGCCCAGCTCGAGCAGGCCATGGACGCGCTCGGCTGCCCGCCCGGCGACTGGCCCGTCACCACCCTCTCCGGTGGTGAGAAGCGCCGCGTCGCGCTCTGCAAGCTCCTCATCGAGGCGCCCGACCTGCTGCTCCTCGACGAGCCCACCAACCATCTCGACGCTGAGTCGGTGAACTGGCTGGAGCAGCACCTCGCCAAGTACGCCGGTGCTGTCGTCGCGGTCACTCACGACCGGTACTTCCTCGACAACGTCGCCGAGTGGATTCTCGAGCTCGACCGCGGCCGCGCCCACCCCTACGAGGGCAACTACTCCACCTACCTGGAGAAGAAGGCCACGCGTCTCAAGGTCGAGGGCCGCAAGGACGAGAAGCGCGCCAAGCGCCTCAAGGAAGAGCTCGAGTGGGTGCGGTCCAACGCCAAGGGGCGCCAGGCCAAGTCCAAGGCGCGTCTGGCGCGCTACGAGGAGATGGCCGCCGAGGCCGACAAGATGCGGAAGCTGGACTTCGAGGAGATCCAGATTCCGCCGGGCCCGCGGCTGGGTTCGATCGTCGTCGAGGTCGAGAACCTGTCGAAGGCCTTCGGCGACAAGGTGCTCGTCGACGACCTGAGCTTCTCGCTGCCTCGTAACGGCATCGTCGGCATCATCGGTCCGAACGGCGCGGGCAAGACCACGCTGTTCAAGATGATCCAGGGCCTCGAGGAGCCGGACTCCGGCAGCATCAAGATCGGCGACACGGTCAAGGTCAGCTACGTCGACCAGGGCCGCGCCAACATCGACCCGAAGAAGACCCTGTGGGCCGTCGTGAGTGACGAGCTCGACTACATCAATGTCGGTCAGGTCGAGATGCCCTCGCGGGCGTACGTCTCCGCCTTCGGGTTCAAGGGCCCGGACCAGCAGAAGCCGGCCGGTGTGCTCTCCGGTGGTGAGCGCAACCGCCTCAACCTGGCGCTGACCCTCAAGGAGGGCGGCAACCTGCTCCTCCTCGACGAGCCGACGAACGACCTCGACGTCGAGACCCTGTCGTCGCTCGAGAACGCGCTGCTCGAGTTCCCCGGTGCGGCCGTGGTCATCTCCCACGACCGGTGGTTCCTGGACCGAGTCGCCACCCACATCCTCGCCTACGAGGGCGAGTCCAAGTGGTACTGGTTCGAGGGCAACTTCGAGTCGTACGAGAAGAACAAGGTCGAGCGTCTGGGCGCCGACGCGGCCCGTCCGCACCGTGCCACCTACAAGAAGCTCACCCGAGGCTGAGACCGGGACTGACATGAGTCGGCATATTTACAGCTGCCCCCTCCGGTGGTCGGACATGGATGCCTTCGGGCACGTCAACAACGCCGTCTTCCTGCGGTACCTGGAAGAGGCGCGGATCGACTTCATGTTCCGGCTCGCACCCGGGGATGGCAGCCCGTCGTTCGCGGGCGGGTCCGTCGTGGCCCGCCATGAGATCGACTACGTACGGCCGTTGGTCCACCGGCACTCGCCGGTGACCATCGAGTCGTGGGTGACGAAGATAGGCGCGGCCTCGCTCACCATCTCGTACGAGATCAAGGACCCCGAGCAGGTGTACGTGCGGGCCTCGACGATCGTCGTCCCGTTCAACCTGGAGGCGCAGCGCCCGCGGCGGATCACCGCCGAGGAGAAGGCCGTTCTCCTGACCTACATGGACGACGACGGCGATGTCGCCGGGAGTTCGGAGGCGCTCGTCGCATGACGGCGCAGCTGCACTTCGCCGACGCCGGGGAGGCGGGGGACCTCGCCGCCTTCCTGGCCCGGCTCATCCACTACGACAAGGCCGCGGCGGTCCGTCTTCAGGCGGCCGGTGACACGCTCGCCGTGTTCGGCAGGCCGCCGTCGTTCGAGGTGCTCGCCATCCGTACGGCGCGGCTCGCGAAGCCGTACGAGTACGGGATCGAGTCCTCACTCGATGTCACCGTCTCCGCCGGTGAACTCCTCGAATGCGTGGGGGAGTCGGCCCAGTCCGCCGAGTCGGCCGGGGTGGCCTCCGTGCCGCAGGCCGTCACCGGGCCGCCGTGGGCCGGGGTTCTTCCGCCGCGCGGCGGCTGGCAGCCCGAGCCCGGACTTCCGCACGTGGACGCCGTGCGGGGCCTCGTGGCGGCCGCGGTCGCCGAATTCAAGTCCCGCGTCGAGGAGTTGCCGCAGGAGCGGCGGGTCCGGGCCGAGCTCGACCGGCTGGGCCGGGAGATCTGGGCGCGGACCATCGGGGACACGGGCCTGCCCGTGCGGGCCGCGCATGCCGCGCAGGCCCTGGGGTTCCTGCGAGGGGACGCGCTCGACCTGCTGTCCTCCGGACCGTGGCTGCGGCTGCGCACGAACTACGGGTCGATCGCCGTGCGCCGGGCCGGTGTCGGCGGCCTCTCGGTGACGCCGGCCTGAGGGCCGGGCCACCGGAAGAGGCGTGCCGGGCCGTCAGCCCTCGGAGTTGACCATGGACGCCGCCGCGTACGTCAGGTAGTTCCACAGCGTCCGCTCGTGCTCCTCGGAGAGCTTCAGCTCCTCCACGGCGGCACGCATGTGCTTCAGCCAGGCGTCGTGCGCGGCCCTGTCGACGGTGAACGGGGCGTGGCGCATCCGCAGCCGGGGGTGGCCGCGGTTGTCGCTGTACGTGCGGGGGCCGCCCCAGTACTGCATCAGGAACAGCGCGAGGCGCTCCTCGGCAGGGCCCAGGTCCTCCTCGGGGTACATCGGTCGCAGCAGCGGGTCCTCCGCGACCCCCTGGTAGAAGAAGTGCACCAGGCGCCGGAAGGTCTCCTCGCCGCCGACCTGTTCATAGAAGGTCTGCTCCTGAAGCGTGCCGCGCGGGATCTCTATCACACCGTCCATGGTCTCAGACGGGGCGACCGAGGACGGAAGACTTAGGACCGCCCCCTTCCGGGAACGGGCCCGCGGCCTGCGCACCGGGACCGATCTCCTGCGCACCGGGACCGATCTCCTCCGGATCGGTACGTCCTGCCGCTCGCATCGCGGGCCATACCGCAGCACAGTGGCTCTATGGGACCCACAGTCGACCCGCTGATCGCCGCCGAGGCCGGAGCGGCCCTGGTGCGCGAGATCGAGGCAGGCGGCGCCTGGGCGCGGGACCCCGGACTGCGCGCGGCCTTCGAACAGGTCCCGCGGCACCTGTTCGTGCCGTACTACTACGTCACGTCGTCGGGCGGCGGCTACGAGCGCCTCTGGGGCGAGGACCCCGACCCCGGGCGCCGGGCACGCTGGCTGCGCGGCGCCTACGCGGACGCCCCGCTCGCCACCCGCGTACGCGACGGAGAGCTCCTCTCGTCCAGCAGCCAGCCCTCCCTGATGGCGAAGATGCTGGACGAGCTGGATCTGCGGGACGGGGACTGCGACGTCCTGGAGATCGGGGCCGGCACCGGCTACAACGCGGCCCTGCTCGCCCACCGGGTCGGCCAGGAGCACGTCACCACCGTCGACCTGGACCCGGAGATCACCGAGTCCGCACGGCGGCATCTGACGGCCGCCGGATACCACCCGGCCGTGGTCACCGGTGACGGAACCGCGGGGTGCCCCGAGCGTGCCCCGTACGACCGGATCATCGCGACCTGCACCCTGTCCTCGGTGCCGCGGCCCTGGCTGGCCCAGTGCCGTCCCGGCGCGCGCATCCTGGCCCCGCTGGCCACCGGCCTGATCGTCCTCACGGTGCGGGACGCCGAGCACGCCGAGGGCCGCTTCCTGCACACCCCCGCGTACTTCGTGCCGCTGCGGGGCGGCGGCAGAAGGGCCCCGCACGAGCAGCACCTCGGGGGGCTGCCGCGCAAGGCCCTGCAGAACGAGCTCTTCCGCTTCTTGCTGGAGCTGACCGCGGGCAGCCTCGACCCCTACGAGGCCCTCGCCCTGTGGCAGCGCGAGGACCGGCCGGTGCGCGAGCGGTTCGGGGTCACCGTCAGCGGGCCGCACGAGTGGGCCTGGCTGGACGACCCCGAAGGGCCGTACGCCTGGCCACTCGCCTGAACCCTCGGGACGCGTCCCTCAGCTGTGCCGGATCGTGATCGTCGTCCAGGCGCCCACGTGCACCCGGTCGCCGTCCTGGAGCGGCACGGGCACGAACGGCTGGATGGGCTCCTCGCCGTTGTTGACCGTGGTGCCGTTGGTCGAGTTCTGGTCGACGACCGCCCAGCTGCCGTCCGGCTGCTGGACGAGGACCGCGTGCTGGTGCGAGACGCCCGGGTCCTCCGGCGGCACCGACAGGTCGATGTCCGGGGTGTCACCGGTGGAGTGGCGGCGGCGGCCGATGGTGATCTGGTTGCCGGCCAGCGGGCGCTGCTGCTCGGGCGAGTACGCGGGCAGGTTCAGGCCCGACGCCTCGGGGCCGCTGCGGTGCATCATCGCCATGAAGTACTCGCGGTCCGGGCCGATCGTCGCCGACCAGGTGACCGTGCCGGTGCTGGGACCGGGCACCGCCTGATAACCGGGCGGGCCCTGGGGCGCCTGTGTCTGCTGCGGCGGCTGCTGGCCCTGCGACCGGCCCCACTCGCCCTGCTCGGGCGCCTGCGGGGCACCGGGAGCCGGAGAGGACTGAGAGGGCGGCGGGAGCATCCAGTCGTCGTCGCCGCCGAAGGACGGACCGCCGGGACCGGGCTGCTGCGGCTGCGGAGGCGGCGGGGTCCCCGTCTCCTGCGGGAACGCGGGCGGAGCCGGCGGACCCTGCTGCTGGAACGACTGCGGGGGGCGGCCCGACGGGTCGCCGCTGTAGGGCGGCGGGGGAGCCTCGCCGCCGTACGGCGGGGGCGCCTGACCGGACGGGTTGCCGTTGCCGAACGGCGGGATCGGCTCGGCGGGGCGGTTCATCTGCGAGGGCCGCGAGCCCTGGTAGCCGAACGGGTCCTGGCCGGGCTGGGTGCCGTGGGGCTGCCCGCCGGGCGGCTGCTGGAACTGCTGCGCCGGGTTCGGCGCCGGGTTGGGCGCCGGCGGGTGCGGGGCGGCCGGGGTGTACGAGGTGGCCGTGTTCGTCAGGAAGTTCCAGCGGCACTCCTCGCAGAACGGCGCGTTCGCCTCGCGGGGCGTGCGGCACTGCGGGCAGAGCTCGGGCTCGGCGGCCTGGTCCGGCACAGCCGACAGGTGCGAGTGGCCCGGGGCCTGCTGGGGGTATCCGTATCCGGCGTCCTGGCCGGGCCCCGGCGGCGGGTAGCCATAACCGGGCGCGGCCGGGGGCGGCGGGGGCGGGGGTACGGCACCGGCCATGCGGTGACCGCAGACCTCGCACCAGTCGTCGGAACCCGACTGGTGTCCGTTCGGGCAGGTCGGCATGTCGGCGCTTCCCCCTCTCCTTCTCCGGCCCAGAAGGCCGTACGTGCTGCTGTGGGGCTACTGATGGTCCTGCTGCGGAGCTACTGCTGAGTATGGGTGGTGCTACTTCTTCACGCTGCTACTTCTCACGCTGCTACTTCTTCACGCGAACGGTCTTCGTCGACCGCGTCTCGAGAGTCATCTCGTCGGCCTCGGCGACCCTCGCCTTCAATCGAACAGTACCTGCCACGGCATCGACCACGTCGACCACCTTCGAAAGCAGCTTCGCGGTGTCCTCGTTGCCCGAGGCGCTGGCGAGCTGGACGGCACGGCCCAGTTTGGCCGTGGCTCCGTCCATATCTCCCGACTTGCGCGCATCGAGGCCCTGCTGGATCACCTGGGCCAGTTCCGCCTGGCCCGTGTAGTGCGCCACCTGCGGATTGATCGACGTCGATGCGGTCATGTCATCCGTCCACACGGCCCGCACCAGTCCCTGCGAGAGCGTCTGGGCGCTGCCGTCCGGCTGCGGCACGATCAACGAGACACGGGCCGCGAGCATCTCCTGGCCGAGCTCGGCGTTCGGCACCTCGACACAGACGTGGTAATCGCGGGACTCGTCGCCCCAGGACCCGGTGGGATAGTCGCCGGCGCGCGGCCCCGCCTCCGTGCGACGGTCGGTCAACTCCTCGACCGTGGGCGCCACTTGCTTGACGAACTTGATCTCCGCGCCCAGCGGCGTCCACAGCCGCAGGCTGACGTCGGCGACCTCCTTGCCCATCGCCGCCTCCATCATCTGCGTGAAGTCGGCGGCAAGACCCGAGGGGTCGGCGACGATGTCGGCGGTGCCGAGCAGCGCGGAGGCGATGCCGGTGACCTCCTTGACCTCCCAGTCGGTGCCGACACCGCGGGCGTCGCAGGTGAAGCGGCCCGCGCAGGCGTCGAGGGAGGCCTGCAGATCCTCGGGTGACTCGTGTTCGTTGCGGCCGTCCGTCAGCACGATTCCGTGCCGGATGGAGACATCGGCCGAGGCGAGCAGCCGGTCGGCCAGGCGCAGCCAGGTGCCGATCGCCGTGCCGCCGCCCGCGCTGAGCTTGCGCAGGGCCTGCTTGGCCTGCTCCCGGGTGGCCGCGTCCGCGACCGCGAGGCCGCCGTTGCCCGGGTAGACCTCCTTGGCGACATGCGTGCCGCCGATCACCGCGAAGTGGACTCCGTCACGTACGGCGTCGATCGCGGCGGCCGTGGCGTCACGGGCGCCGCGCATCTTCGTCGGCGGGTAGTCCATCGAGCCCGAACAGTCGACCATGATCGCCACGGCCGCGTCCGGGGTCTGCCCCGCCGAGTAGAGGTGCGGGGCGCTCACCGCGGTCCCCACCGTGCCGCCGCCCGTCGAGGTGACCGTGGCGATCGCGTTGACCTCGCGGCCGCCCTCCGGCAGGTACTCGTTCTGATAGACGTCGACCGAGAACTGTGGCACGTTCGACTTCGAGAAATTGGCCATGGATCCCTGCTCCCCCTAGACGTTCCCACCGGCTTCCCCAAGCCGGTGGGTGACAAGTGCGCATGGGCGGCCCCCTGTTCGGGGGGCTTCCACTAGGCCGATCCTGCCCCTTGCGGCACGACACGGAACGGCAGAATCGCCACTGTTACGTTGTCGTGGCCCCCGCCGTCCAGTGCGTGGCCGACCAGGACCTGGGCGCTGTGCAGCGGGCGCTGGGCGGAGTCCACGGGCACGGCCCGTGCCATGTCCTCCACCGCTTCCGCGTAGTTCCAGAGCCCGTCGGTGCATACGACCACTACACCCGCACGGTCCGGCTTGAAGGAAGCGGTGTGCGGCTCGAGTTCGTACGCGTCGGCGCCGAGCCACCCCGTGATGGCGTGTGCGCGCTCGTCCGCGTACGCCTCCGCCTCGTTCATCAGACCCGCCGCCACCATCTGCGCGGCCCACGAGTCGTCCTCGGTGAGGCGGGCGGTCGGGCCGCTGCGGTCGTCGGGGACCCAGTAGGCACGGCTGTCGCCGACCCAGCCGACGACCAGCAGGCCACCGGCGGCGATCGAGCCGACGAGGGTGCACGCGGGGGCGTTCTGGTGCGGGGAGTGCTCCCTGGCCTGAGTGGGCTCGGCGGCAAGGGCGTTGACGGCGTCGGACGCCGCGAGGATCGCGTCGTGCATGGCCTGCTGCGGGTGCGTGCCGCGCGGCAGCGCGGCGAGCAGCGATTCGTTCGCCGCGCGCGAGGCGGCGAGTGAGGCCTCGTCGGGGCGGGTCGCGGACGAGACACCGTCGCAGACGATCGCGACGACGGCGGGGGATCCGTCCGGCAGCGCGGTCGACGAGATGGCGAACGCGTCCTCGTTGCGGTGGTGGCGAAGGCCGCGGTCGCTGACGGCGGCGACCGCGTCGAGCTCCTGCTCCATGTGGTCGCGCTCGCGCGGCTGCGCGTGCCCGCAGTTCTCGCAGTAGCCGTCCGGGTCCACGCGGCCCGAACGGCACGCCACGCAGAGCTTGGTGCCCGCGGCCGGCGTGGGGTCGGGCAGGGCCGTGCGGGGGTCGGCGGGCTCCGGCTGGGCGCCGGGGGCCGGCAGGGGGTACTCGTCCGGCTCGGCGGGGCGGGCCGCGGGGGCGTCCGTGCGAACCTCCCCGGCGTTCGGGGAGAGCGCGCCGCCGGACGACTCGGTGACCGGCAGATCGGTGGGCAGGTGCGCGGGCACCGGCATGTCGGAGCTGTCCACGTCCGGGGCTACGGGCCACTGCGACGACGCGCCGGAGGACGGTGCGCCGGAAGACGGTGCGCCGGAGGTCGGCGCCGGCGACGAGCCGTTCATCGCGACGGTGGGGCGGTCGTCGGACCCGGCCGGCTGCGCCGACAGGTCGTGACCGCACGCGCCGCAGAACAGGTCACCCGCTTCCAGCGGCTCTTCGCAGCCGGGGCACGTGGAACCTGCCCCGGCAGTCTGCTGGTGCATCTGCGACATCTTCACACCCACGTCCGAGGGCGGAAACGGTTGGCCCGCTCCACCAGTTCGATCCTTTCCTCGCCACCCTGTGCGAGCCGGGCAAGCGTTCGGTACGAGCGCTCCAGGCCGAACCGGAGGCCGCGCTCGTCCAGGTCGCTGCCGAGCAGCACGGTCCGCGAGCCGCTCGCCGGTGCAGCGGGTGCTGCCGGCGGGGCGGAAGCGTGACCAGGGTGCCTACCGGAGAGTACCCAGTCCAGCGCGGTGCCGAGGACCTCGGTGGAGAGCCGCTCGCGCCGCACCGCGTCGAGGCCGAAGCCCGCGAGGGCCTCCACCTGGCCCGCAGCGGCCGTCAGATCGTCGAGGAAGAGCGCTCCGGGTGACGGCGCGGTGTCCGACGTCATACGGTGCCGCAGCCTCGCCCGCACCGCCGCGACGCGGGCCGCGGTGTAGTGGATCGAGGCCTCCGGGACCGACTCCAGGGTGTGCACGGCACCGCGCCGGTCGCCCGCGGCGAGCTGCACCCGGGCCAGGCCGAACGCCGCGCTGACATAGCTCGGGTCGGTGGCCCACACGAGGCGGTAGTACTCGGCCGCGTTGTCCAGTTGCTCCAGGACCTCCGCGCAGACGCCCAGGGCCAGCTTGGGGGCGGGCTCGCCGGGGAACGCGTCGTACACCGCGTCGAAGGACAGCGCCGCGCTCTCGTGGTCGCCGGTCGCCAGCGAGGCGACGCCTCGGTACCAGACCACCCGCCAGTCGTCCGGATGCTGTGTCTCCAGCTCGGCCAACGCCCTTGCGGCGGGCTCCGGTTCACCCATGGCGAGGCGGGCACGCAGCCCGCGCAGCCGCAGCTCCACCGAGTCGCTGGGCGCGGCACGCAGCGCGGTGATCAGCTCGGCGGGCGCGGAGGCCATGAGTCCGGCGAGGAATCCGGCGTTCGAGTCGTCCGGGTCGACGCGCGGCACCGGCAGGGCGAGCGCCGTCGCGGGGGCGTCGAGCGGCCGCACGATCCGGGCCGGCGGCGCCGCGGGCGGCACGGGCGGTGCGGCGATCGCCGGGGTGCCGTTGGCCGAGCCCCGGCCGTTGCCCGCCGTCAGCTCGGCGCGCCCCTTGCGTCTCCCCGGGGGCAGCACACGCACCCCGAAGTGCGATACGTCACCCGTCAGTTCGGCGAACAGCTCCGTGTCCGTGACCTTCACCTCGGGCCCGAACAGCGTGGAGAGCGCGGGTCGCGGCCGCCCCGTCTGGAGGGCCACGACCTCTCTCAGGACACCGGTGAGCTGCTCCGCCATCTCCTGCGCCGAGGCGAACCTGCGGGCCGGGTCCGGGTCGGTGGCGCGGACGAGGAGGCGGTAGAACGACTCGTACGTACGGAAGACCTCGATGTTGTCGGGGTCCGGCAGGGAGTCCACGAAGACGTTCGTGTAGCCCTGGAAGTCGAAGGTGAGCACGGCCAGGGTGCGCGCCACCGTGTAGAGGTCGGAGGCCACCGACGGGCCGAGCTCGGCGACTTCGGGGCCCTGGTAGCCGACCGTGCCGTAGATCGCCGACTCTTCGTCGTCCATGCGGCGGACCGCGCCCATGTCGATCAGCTTGAGCTGGTCCTCGGTCTGGATCGCGTTGTCGACCTTGAAGTCGCAGTACAGGAGATTGCGGCTGTGCAGGTGCCCGAGGGCCTCAAGCGCCTCGATGCCGAACGCGCAGGCCTGCTCCACGGGCAGCGGGTCGCGCTTGCCCTGCGCCGTACGGCGTTCGTTGGCGATCTCCTTGAGGGACTTGCCGCCCACGTACTCCATGACGATGTAGCCGTCCATGGAGCCCGTGCGCTGGTCGAGGTGCTCGACGAAGTTGTAGATGCGGACGATGTTGCTGTGCTCGATCTCGGCGAGGAAGCGGCGCTCGGAGATCGCGGCGGCCATCGCGTCCTGGTCACCCGTGTCGAGCAGGCCCTTGAGGACCACCCAGCGGTCGGAGACCGCGCGGTCGACGGCGAGGTAGACCCAGCCGAGACCGCCGTGCGCCAGGCAGCCCACGACCTCGTACTGGCCGTGCACGATGTCCCCGGAGTTCAGCTTCGGCACGAACGAGTACGGGTGGCCGCACTTGGTGCAGAACCCCTCGGTGCGGCCCGGCCGGTCGCCGCGCGCGCGGCCCACCGACGCCCCGCAGTCGGAACGGGAGCAGAACCGCTTCCGCTCGGGAACCTCGGGGTTCTTCTGCACCGCCTGGCGCGGATCGGGGCGCGGCACCTCGGGCACGAGCACCAGACCCACGCCGAGCCTGCTGCGGGCGGACGAGCCGGCGGAGGGTCCTGAGCTGCGCACCGAGACCGAGCGGGACGTGGAGCTGCCGGACAGGGAGCGCGAGAGCCGCCCGGACACCGATCTGCGCGAGGACTGGGACCGCGACGAACGGGACGACGCACGCGAACTGGACCGGGAGCTGCTGCTGCCCGACCCCTTGCCGCCGCCGGTGATGCCGGTCGGGGGAGAGGACACCAGGCCGGTCGGTGAGACGACCGGGGCCAGGCCGCAGGTGTCGCAGTACAGCTCGCCGCCGCCCACGTCCTCGTACGACCCCGTGCATCCGGGTCGCTGGCACTTCTGCTGCTCGCTCATGCTTCCCCCCTCCGGTCGGTGGGACCGCCCTGTTGCGGGACCCTCGATGCGAGGACCTCGGCCGCCGCCTGCTGATAACGGAGCACCGCCTGTTCGGCGACGCGCAGATCGCAGGGCGCGCTCCACAGCATCCGGCGCGCCGCGTCGTACCGCTCGACCAGGAGCGGGTCCTCGGCGTGGCCCAGGCGGGAGACCTTCGCCTTGTAGGCGTCCAGGCGGCCGCGCAGCTCCGCGCGGACCGCGAGGGGCTGGGTGACGGCCGTCAACGACTCGCGGGCGCGCATCAGTTCGTCCTCGGCCTTCTCCTCGAGGGACTCCAGGAGCGGCGAGAGCCGGTGCCACTGGGCGTGTCTGCGGTAGTCGGACGCCATCGCGAGCTGTTCCTGCAGCGCGGTCGAGGGACCGCTGACGGCGGGCACCTCGGACGCCGCGATCTTCGCGAGGACCTCGCCGCGCGCCGAGCGTGCCTCGGCCAGGGTGCGGTCCGCGCGCGAGAGCACGTCACGCAGCCTGCCGAGCCGCAGCTCCGCGTCCTGCCGGACGGTGAGCACCGCGTCGATCTCGCGGCGTACGTCCTCCAGGGCGCGGGCCTCGCGGTCGTACCGCTCGGTGTGCGGACGGCCGCCGCCGGGGGCCGAACTGCCCTTCGCGGGCTGCCAGAAGGCCAGCGGGTCGGACACCACCTGCTCGCGCAGGAGCGTCAGCTCCGACGTGATCCGCTCCAGGTCGTCGCCCGCCGGATGCTCACCCGGGCGGACTCCCACGGAGTGGGCGAGCCGGCGGGTGCGGTGCAGCTCGGCGGCCAGGAGGTCGATCCGGGCGGGCAGCGCGGACCAGACCGCGTCGGCGGCGACGACCATGTCGAGCGAGTGCGCGTACAGGTCGTTCATCCGGGAGACGAGGTCGATGAGCGTGAAGCGCTCGGTGAGCTTGGCGGGTCCGGTGATCGAGGCCGACGGCGCGGGGGCGGCGCCGCCGGCGACGGTGACGCTCTCACCGCGCAGCAGCTCGGTCAGCTCCACCAGATCGTCCCGGTTGGGCCAGCGTCTGCGGGCCCGCACCTCGTGCGCCGCGCGCAGGGCGGCGGCGTACGCGTCGAAGTACGTCCAGAGCAGGGTGATCCGTTGTTCGGTGGACTGCCAGCGCTCCTGTGTGGTGCCGGTGAGACCGGCGCCTTCGAGGAGCCTGCGGCCCGCGTGATCCTGGAGGGCGAGCAGCGAGGTCTCGATCGCCTCGTGCTCTGCGTCGAGGCGCGCCAGCGCACGGTCCACCTCGTCCCGGTCCATCACCGGACCGGGGGGTCCCGCGACGCTCATCGATCACCTCTCCGCTCTGCGTTGCCGTGCATGTCGTGATCAGTCGCTGTACTTCGGCGCGGGCGGCCCCGCCGATGTGCCGAGTGCCGGCTTCAGCCACTGGTCGTAACTCTTCTGCCAGCCGCTCTCGCGGTAGTCCTCGAGGACTTGGTTGACCCGCCGCACCAGGTCGTCCTCACCCTTCTCCGGCTTCTTCATCGCCACGCCGTAGTACTCCGTGTTGAGCGGTGCGTCGCCCTTGAGCTCGACCGTCGGGTCCTGCGCGGCCTGGCTCGCGGCGAGCGCGCTGTCGGTCACGACGGCGTCCACCTCACCGAGCTGGAGCCTTACCAGGCAGTCGAGTTGGTTGGGCACCGTGGTACCGATGTCGGCATCCAGGCCCTTCTTCTTGAGCTCCACCAGCTGGGCGAGTGCCGTGGAGCCCTTCGCGGAGCAGACCTTCTTGCCGTCGAGCGAGTCGTCGAACCCGGTGATGTCCGACGACTTGGGGGCGAGGACCTGCTGGCCGGTCTTGAAGTACGCGGTGGAGAAGGAGACTTCCTTCTCGCGGTCGCAGGTGATCGTCATGGTCCGCACGACCATGTCGACCTGGCCGCTCTGTATCGCCTTCACGCGCTGGTTGGTGGGGATGGCGCGGAAGAGCACGGCGTCGCGGTCGCCGAGTATCTCCTCGGCGATCTTGTGCGCGAGGTCGATGTCGAAGCCTTCGAGCGTCGCCGTCTTCTTGTTCGGGTCGCGGTAGCCCCAGCGGTAGCTGTTCTGGTCGACGCCGACGATGAGCTTCTTGACGGGGCGGTCGCGGATGGCGTCGATCGTCGGGCCGTCCTTGCCGGAGGGGGAGAGGCTCTCCTCCGGGGTCTCGCACTCCTCGGCGCGCGCGGGCGCGGCCGCGGAGGAGCCCCGGGAGGCGGCCTGGCCCTCGCCGTTGCCGGGCCCTGCCGCGCCGCCGGCCTCCGGCAGCACGAGCACGAGGGAGCCCGTGAGCGCGCAGGCCACCGCCATGGCGGCAGCTCCGCCCCAGCCGCGCATCCTCGCCAGTCCTCGCGTACGCATCGTCCGCTCGCCCCCTCTCACCTGTACTCCGACAGCCTGCGGCCGACGCCGAGCACGGCGCCCGCGGCGGCGAGCACCGCGAGCACGGCGGCGCCGACCGGGAGACCGCTCATCGCTCCCTTGCCGTCCTTCGCCGCCTGCTGGAACTCGCCGCGCTCGTGCGTCAGCGCGTCTTCGAGCGCGTCGTCGACATTGTCGAAGCACTCACCGGTGGGCTCGTCGCTCTTGTCACCGACGACCTTGGCGAGCGCTCCCTTGTAGTCGCCCGCGTCGTCGCTGTCCCGCGCGGTCTTGTGCCGGTCCTTCCAGACCGACACGTTGTCCGCGGCCGCCTTGACGGGGTTCTTGCCGGACGTGTCGTCGGCGATGGCCGCGGCCTTGCCGAGCAGACCGCTGTCGGCGCTCCCGAGCTGCTTCATCTGCGCCTGGTAGGCGACGTCGAACTTGTCCTTGATCTCCTTGTCCGCGCCCACCTCGACGGTCTCCGCGCCCCGGCTGACCAGCGTGAGGTTCTCGTTGCTGCGGGCCTTGAGGGAGCTGATGCGGGCGTCGTTCAGGACGTTCAGGGACTCCACGCCGTGGTCGTACGAGTCGTTGAGCCCCGAGCGGGCGAAGGTGTGACCGACGACGAGCCAGAGGAGGACCACCGTGGACGCGGCGGTCGCCGCGACCAGGCCGTGGTTGAACACCCGGTTCGTGCGGCGGTAGTTGCGGCGCTGGGCCCAGAACAGGGCGCCGAGCGCGAGCAGGCCGAGGGCGATGGCGAACCAGGGGTACGGCTTCGCGTCGTCGTAGTCCGCGTTCAGCCGCTGCTTCTCCGCGGTGTAGAGCTGCTCGGCGGCCGGGAGCATCTCGGTCTGCATCTTGTCGTTCGCGTACCGCAGATAGGCGCCGCCGAGGGGCAGGCCCTGGCGGTTGCTCGCGCGGGCACGCTCGATCAGGCCGGTGTACTCGGGGAGCAGCTTGTTCAGCTTGCTCACCGATGCGGCGGCCGACGAGCCCGAGCCGGCGTTCGACGCGGCGTTCGCCAGCTTCTCGGAGGCCCGCTCGATGTCGGCCTTGTACCGGTCGCGCACCGCGGAGGGCTCCTGACCGCCCGCCAGGAAGCCGCTGGAGGCGGCCGTGTTGGCGTCGGCGAGGGAGCGGTAGATGGCGGCGGCGTCGTCGCTCAGCGGCTGGCTGCGGTTCAGGACGCTGTCCGCGGCGGCCGCACGGTCGGACATCTGCCAGGTGGTGATCGCGCCGAACGCCACGACGAGCAGCGCCAGGAAGGCGCCGATGATCCGCAGCTTCCCCGGTTCCGTCGTCGCCGCCGCGCGCAGCCGGTCCCGGCCCTCGACCCACGCGGGCCTGCGGGGCGCCGCGCCCGGCGCGGCCTGCGCGGACGGCGTGAGGTCCGGACGTGCCTGCGGCGGGACGACGGGCACCGTCGGCGCGGCCTGTCCCGGCGGCGCGGCGCTGCCGTTCGGCGGGTATGTCACCTCGACCTCGACCTCCCCCTCGGTCATCGGACGTTCACTTCCGCCCTGCGTGCGCGGTGCGGGAAGAAGTGCACGGCGGCAAGTATCGCCGCAGAGGCCGATATCCGCACAGGTCTTGACTGGATCTTGTTCTGATCACTGCGTCGGGAGACCTGTCCGGATCATGCGAATCCTGTCCGGATCAAGCGAAGATCGCGCACCACCCCTGCCCTTGAATACGCGATTCGGTGCGGATCGGTTCCCTGCCGGGCCGATGAACTCCGGACAGAGGTGCTCGGACGCCCCTCAGGAAGCTCCCGCCTCGTAATGAGCCCGCACGCGCGCGTGCACGTCGGTGGGCGCCCCCACCTGGTCGAGGCCGAGCAGCGCCGCGCCGAGCACGGGGCGGGCGACGACCACTCCGGCCACCGCCTTGGGCGCCCGGTCGGCGAGCAACGACCGCACCCGGTCGTCCAGTTGCGGGTGGCGGGCGGCGAGGACGCTGCCGCCGAGGAGCACCGGGGTCTCCTCGCCGAGCAGGTCGAGGCGCTCCAGGGCCACCGTCGACATGGCGACGACCTCGTCGGCCATCCGGTCCACCAGGGCGCGTGCCACCGCGTCGCCCGCCGCCGCCGTCGCGAAGAGCACCGGCGTCAGCTCGTGCCGCCGTACGGGGGCGATGGAGCCCAGGTGCAGGGCCTCGATCAGCGCGTACATGGAGGGCAGGCCGAAGTGCGCGGGCAGTGTCTCGCGCAGCGCGGTCGCGTCGCCGCGGCCGTCCTCGGCCCGCGCCGCGTACCAGAGGGCCTCCTCGGCCAGGCCGCCACCGCCGCCCCAGTCGCCGGATATCCGGCCGATGGCGGGGAAGCGCGCCGTGCGCCCGTCGGGCAGCATGCCCACGCAGTTGATGCCGGCCCCGCACACCACGGCGACGCCCCGCGGCTCGGCGTCCTCCAGAAGGCCGGCCCGGAGGATGGCGAAGGTGTCGTTGCGCACGTCGACGGAGGATCCCCACGTGCGGCGGCGCAGGGCTGCCGCCAACTCCCGCTCCTCGACCGGGAGATCGGCGTTGGCGAGGCAGGCGGACACATGCCCCACGGAGTCGGTTCCGGCCTCGGCCAGAGCCCGTTTCACCGCCTCCTCCAAGATGTCCACCGCGGTCTCGACCCCTACCTGGGGCGGCTGGAACCCGCCGCCGCGGGCCGCGCCGACGACGGTGCCGTCGGCCGCGATCACCGCGACGTCGGTCTTGCTGTTGCCCGCGTCGATCGCGAGCACGCTCATGCCTACGCCCACGCCAGGTGCTCCCGGTTGTGCGCGATGAGGCTGTCGGTGAGCCGCTCCGCGTACGCGTACTGGCCGACCAGCGGGTGGGCGAGCAGTGCCTTGAACACGCGGTCGCGGTCGCCGTGCAGCGCGGCCCGGAGTGCCAGGTCCTCGTAGCCGGTGACGTTCGCGATGAGCCCCGCGTACAGCGGGTCGAGCTCCGGCACCGGCAGGGGCTTGGCGCCCGTGCCGTCGACCGTGGCCTGCACCTCGATCACGGCGTCGTCCGGCAGGAACGGCAGCGTGCCGTTGTTGACGGTGTTCACCACCTGGTACGGGCTGCCGCCGTTGCCGAGCAGCGAGGCCGCCAGGTCCACGGCCGCCTCCGAGTAGAAGGCGCCGCCGCGCTTGGCGAGCAGCTCCGGCTTCTCGTCAAGGGTCGGGTCGCCGTACATCTTGAGCAACTCCCGCTCCATCTCGGCCACTTCGGCGGCGCGCGACGGCTTGGTCCGCAGCTCCTCCACCACGGCGTCGTGCTGGTAGAAGTAGCGCAGGTAGTACGAGGGCACGACGCCGAGCCGGTCGACGATCTCGCGCGGCATGCGCAGGTCGGCGGCGACCGCGTCCCCGTGCTCGGCGAGCAGCTTGGGCAGGATGTCCTCGCCGCCCGGACCTCCGAGACGTACGCCCGTCTCCCAGGTCAGGTGGTTGAGGCCCACGTGGTCGAGGTGCACCTGGCCCGGCGCCACGTCGAGCAGCTTGGCGAACTTGCGCTGGAAGCCGATCGCCACGTTGCACAGGCCGACCGCCTTGTGGCCGGCCTGGAGCAGCGCCCGCGTCACGATGCCCACGGGGTTGGTGAAGTCGATGATCCAGGCGTTCGGGTTGGTGCGCCGTACGCGCTCCGCGATGTCGAGGACGACCGGGACCGTGCGCAGCGCCTTCGCGAGGCCGCCCGCTCCCGTGGTCTCCTGGCCGACGCAGCCGCACTCCAGGGGCCATGTCTCGTCCTGGTTGCGGGCGGCCTGACCGCCGACGCGCAGCTGGAGCAGGACCGCGTCGGCGTCCGCGACGCCCGCGTCCACGTCGGACGTGGTCACGATGCGGCCGGGGTGCCCCTGCTTGGCGAAGATGCGCCGTGCCAGGCCCCCGACGAGTTCGAGGCGGTCCGCGGCGGGGTCGACGAGGACGAGCTCCTCGATCGGCAGGGAGTCCCTCAACCGTGCGAATCCGTCGATGAGTTCGGGTGTGTAGGTCGACCCTCCGCCGACCACTGCGAGCTTCATATCGGTTCTCAGCCCTTTACTCCGGTGAGGGTGACGCCTTCGACGAAGGCCTTTTGTGCGAAGAAGAAGATGATGATGACCGGCGCCATCACGAGCAGCGTCGCCGCCATGGTCATGTTCCAGTTGACGCTGTGGGCGCTCTTGAAGGATTCCAGGCCGTAACTGAGCGTCCAGGCACCGGGGTTCTGGGCCGCGTAGATCTGCGGCCCGAAGTAGTCGTTCCAGCAGTAGAAGAACTGGAAGAGCGCGATGGCGGCGATGCCGGGCTTGGCCATCGGGACGACGATCTTGACCATCGTGCGGAACTCGCCGCACCCGTCGACCTTGGCCGACTCGATGTACTCCTTGGGAATGGTGAGGAGGAACTGCCGGAGCAGGAAGATCGAGTACGCGTCGCCGAACGCCATCGGGATGATCAGTGGCCACAGCGTGCCCGAGAGGTGGAACTGCTGGGCCCACACCAGATACATCGGGATCACGATGACCTGCGGCGGAAGCATCATCGTGGAGATGACGAGCAGCATCGCGGTGCGCCGGCCGCGGAAGCGGAACTTGGCGAGCGCGTACGCCACGGGGATCGCCGAGCAGACCGTGAAGAGGGTGCCGAGGCCCGCGTACAGGAGCGAGTTGCGCCACCAGTCCAGGAAGCCCGGGGTCTCGAACACGGCCTTGTAGTTGGACCAGTGCCAGGAATCGGGCCACAGGTCGCCGCTCATCGCCTGCGCGTCGCTCATCACCGACGTCAGGAAGACGAAGACGAACGGCAGGACGAAGAGCAGCGCCACGGCTATCGCCACGCTGTGCACGGCGATCCAGTGCAGGGCCCGCTTGCGGCGGGCGCGGGCCGCGGCCGGACCGCGCTGTTTCCCGGTGGCGGCGGGGGCGGGCGTGGTGGGTGCGGTGAGAGTCGTGGTCGTCATGAGTCCTCAGTCCTCCGCCGAGAGCAGCCCGGAGCGCTTGCGCATCAGGAGCAGCGTGACGGCCATGGCGATGGCGAAGAGCACGAGCGAGAGCACGCACGCGGCGCCGGTGTTGAAGTTCTGGAAGCCCATCTGGTAGACGAGCTGGGGGACCGTGAGGGTCGAGTGGTCCGGATAGCCGGGCTGGATCACCGAGCCGGGGCCGATGTTGACACCGGAGGCGACCTTCCCCGCGACCAGGGCCTGCGTGTAGTACTGCATGGTCTGCACGACGCCCGTGACCACCGCGAACATCACGATGGGCGTGATCGCCGGCCAGGTGACGTAGCGGAACTTGGCGAACGCTCCGGCGCCGTCCAGATCCGCGGCCTCGTACTGCTCCTTCGGGACGTCGAGCAGCGCCGCCATGAAGATGACCATGAGGTCGCCGATGCCCCACAGGGAGAGCAGCACGAGCGAGGGTTTGGCGGTGTCCGGGTCGTTGAACCAGTTGGGCCCGGAGATCCCGACCGTGCCCAGGATCTCGTTCACCGGGCCCGTGCCCGGGTTGAGCAGGAAGACGAAGGCGACGGTGGCGGCCACAGGCGGGGCGAGGTACGGGAGGTAGAAGGCGGTGCGGAAGAGCCCGGGGCCCGTCTTGATCTTCGTGATCAGCAGCCCGAGCGAGAGCCCGAAGACCACCCGCAGGGCCACCATGATCACGACCAGCCACAGGGTGTTCCACAGGGCGGGACCGAACAGCGGCATCTGCTCGAACACGTACTTCCAGTTGCGGAGGCCCACGAACGAGGGCTCCTTGATCTGGTTGTAGTGCATGAACGAGAAGTAGACGGTGGCGATCAGCGGGTACGCGAAGAAGACGCTGAAGCCCACGAGCCAGGGGGAGAGGAAACCGAGCGTGCGCAGTCTGCGGCGCGCGGGACGGGAGAGGGTCATGGCCATGGCGGGGGTCCTCAGCTCTTCGACTGGAGGGTGTCGGCGTCGATCTGCTCGTCGAGCTTCTTCAGGCCCTTGCGCAGGTCGCCCACGCGTCCGGCCTCCACGGAGTAGCCGAAGTCCTGCAGCGAGACGACATAGGCGCCGCCGTTGACGGAGGGCGGGAGGGCCTCGCTGTGCTTGTTCTCCAGGATGTCGAAGAAGGTCCGGAACGTCGGATCGGCGTCCAGGTCGGGGGACTTGAGCGCCGCGAACGTGGAGGGCACGTTGTGGATGGCGTTCGCGAAGTTCACGACCTGCTTGGTGTCCGCGGTCAGGAACCGCACCAGTTCCCACGCGGCGTTCTGGTGCTTGCTGCTGTGCGCGATACCGGCGACGGTGCCGGTGATGTAGCCGCGCCCGTAGGTGTCGGCCTGGTCGTCGGGGACCGGCAGCGGGGCCACGCCCCAGTCGAACTTCGCCTTCGCCTCGTCCAGCATCAGGCCGCGCCACTCGCCGTCCAGGTGCATGGCGACCTTGCCGGTCAGGAAGGCGTTCTGGCTGGACATCTCGTCGCCGAAGGTCAGCCGGAACCGCTCCAGGTCGTCGAAGCCGCCCTGTGCGGCGGCGAGTTGCCGGGCGGTCTTGAAGAACTCGTACGTGGCGGGATCGTCCGCGAGCCGCGCGTCGCCGTCGGCGTCGAAGTACTTCGGCCCCCACTGGGCGAAGAGGCGGTCCGGACTGTTCTGGTAGAAGCGGAAGTTGGGCAGATACCCGACCTGCTTGTACGAGTTCCTGCCGCTGCGCACGGTCAGCTTCTCGGAGACCTCTTTGAACTCGGACATCGTGCGCGGAGGCCGCGTGATCCCCGCCTTCTTGTAGGCGTCCTTGTTGTAGTACATGCCGAAGGCGTCGGCGAGCAGCGGCAGGGCGCACTGGTTGCCCCGGTAACTGGTGTAGTCGAGAAGCGTCTTGGGGAAGACCTTCTCCTTGTCCAGACCGGTCTTCTTCATGAACGGGTCGAGGTCCGCCCACATCCCGGAGTCGCAGTACTGGCCCACGTTGTTGGTGGTGAAGGAGGACACCACGTCCGGGGCCTTGTCGCCGCCCGCCCGCAGGGCCTGGTTGACGGTCTCGTCGGAGACGTTGCCGGTGGCCTGCACGTCGATGTTCGGGTGCAGTTTCTCGAAGCGGGCGATGCTGTCGTCGACGGCCTTGACCTCGCCGGGTGTCGACCAGCCGTGCCAGAACTTCAGGGTGACCGGTGCGGTCGGGTCGTCGTTCGCGCTGCCGACGCTCGGGTTGGCGCAGCCGGAGAGCAGGAGACCGGCTGCGGCGAGCGCCGCGGACGCGCAGGTGGGCATGCGCCATCGCGGCATGGCGGACTTCCTTTACGGGGAGGGGAGGTGAGGTGGGGGAGGTGCGGGGGCCGGGCCGGCTCAGGCCGTGTCGAAGACCTGGTCGCGGGCCTGGGTGAGAGCCGAGCGCAGGGCGCCGGTGAGGATCGGGTCGCCGTCGAGTTCACTGATGCGGATCTGCGGGCGGGGGATCGCGAGCCCGGTCAGCTCCTCCTCGACCCGGGCGCGCAGCTTGTCGCCGCCCGCCTGGGCCACCGAGCCGGAGAGCACGACGAGTTCGGGGTCGACGACGGCGACCACGGCGGCGATGCCGGTGGCGATCCGCCGGGCGACCTCACCGAGCGCGGCGTCGTCGGCCATGACCTGCGCCAACGTCGCCCCACCGCCGGTGAGTTCCCGCACGACGTACGCGGAGACGAGGCTCTCGAAGCCGCCACCGCCCCCGCCCCGCGTGTCACCGCGCAGCAGCGGAGCACCCGGCAGCGGCATGTAGCCGATCTCGCCCGCACCGCCGGTCGCGCCGCGCAGCAGGGTGCCGCCGAGCACGATGGCGGCACCGACGCCTTCGTCGAGCCAGGTCAGCACGTAGTTGTCGTGATCCTGGGCGGCGCCCTCGTACTGCTCGGCGACGGCGGCCAGATTCACGTCGTTCTCGATGACGACGGGGGTGCCGAGGACGGCGGCGAGATCGTCGCGCAGCGTCCTCGAGTGCCAGCCCGGCAGGTGCGGTGCGTACCGCAGGGCGCCGGTGTGCGGGTCGATGGCGCCCGGGGTACCGATGACGGCGGCCCGCAGATCCTCGTGCCCGAGCCCCGCCTGGCGCAGGGCGCCGTCGACGGCCTCCGCGACGAGCTGGGCGGTGCGGTGGCGCACGTCCTCGGCGACGGCTTCGGCCTCCACGCGCTCCCTGCCGAGGACGGTGCCCGTGATGTCGGCGACGAGCGCCGTGATCCCGGTGGGGTCGGCGGACAGCGCGGCGACGTGGCCGGCGCCCGGGTCGATCTCGTACAGCAGGGCGTTGGGCCCCGGCCGTCCGCTCAGGCTGCCGGTGGTGTGCACGAGCCCGGCCGCCTCCAGGCGCCCGAGGAGCTGGGAGGTGGTGGGCTTGGACAGCCCGGTCAGCTCGCCGATGCGGGTGCGGGTGAGGGGGCCGTGCGCGACGAGGAGGTCCAGCACGGCCCGGTCGTTCATGGCACGCAGGACGCTCGGGGTGCCCGGAGTGCTGCCCGCTGCTGCCATGACGTCACCTTACTTTTGGCCGGCCGCTAACTGTTAGGAAACTTTCCAATTCGTGAGGACGGTACGACCGGCGCGAAGAGGGCGTCAATAGCGGACGCCTCCGCGGCAACCAAGTCGTTACCTGGCGGGACGGGCGTTGCACAGGGTGCACTTGAGGCGCTCGGCCGGAAGGTCCGCAGCGGGCCGGGAACTCGACCTGACCGCCGCTCAGTTGCGGGGCACCGCGCTTCACCGGAGAGATCTCCGGCGCATATCCTCACGTCTGTTCGACCGACCAGTCAGGACAACCGGGGGACAAGACCACCATGAGCAGTGCGACCGGCGGGGGCCACGCCGACGAGGGTGCCGGGGGCCCCGAGGACACCGAGGGAGGCATCAAGCCGCTCACGGCGGGCGATCCGCCCCGGATAGGGCCCTATCTTTTGCTCGGGCGGCTCGGGGCGGGCGGAATGGGGCGGGTCTACCTCGCCCGTTCCGAGAGCGGCCGCACCGTCGCGGTGAAGGTCGTCCACGAAGAGCACGTCACGAACGCCCAGTTCAGGGCTCGTTTCCGCCGGGAGATCGACGCCGCGCGGCGCGTCGGCGAGCGCTACACCGCGCCCGTACTCGACTCGGACCCGGACGCCGGGCATCCCTGGGTGGCCACGGGGTACGTCCCCGGCCTCTCCCTCGAACAAGTCGTACGCGGCCATGGTCCGCTCCCGGCGGCGTCCGTCCACGCCCTCGCCGACGGCCTGCTGCACGCGCTCCAGGACATCCACACGGCCGGGATCGTCCACCGCGACCTCAAGCCGTCGAACGTGATGCTCACCGTCGACGGCCCCCGCGTCATCGACTTCGGCATCGCCCGCGCCATGCGGACCTCGTCCGTCGAGTCGCTCCTGACCAGCACCGGCATGGTCATCGGCTCGCCGGGCTTCATGGCCCCCGAGCAGATCCGCGGCCAGAGCGCGGGCCCCAGGAGCGACGTGTTCACGCTGGGCTGCGTGCTCACGTACGCGGCCACGGGTGTCCTGCCCTTCGGGCACGGGGTCACCAACCAGCACGCCGTGATGTACCAGATCGTCGAGGCCGAACCCGATCTCGCCAAGGTGCGCGACGACGGACTGCGTACGCTCATCGGCCGCTGCCTGGCCAAGAACCCCGACGAACGTCCGACCGTGGACGAGCTGTTGGCAGACCCGGAGCGGACCCGCCCCTTGCCGGCGGCGTCGTGGCTGCCCGCCGATGTCGTGACGCGCCTCGCCCAGCAGGCGGCCCGGCTCCTGGACGCGGAGGCGGCGGCGCCGGTGCGCGAGGAGGCGCCGCCCGCCGCCGAGGTCCCCGACCGGGAGACGGCGCGGCTGCGCGCGGAGCCGGGCATTCCCGAGGTCGTGGCGGTGGCCGCGTCCGGTGACGCCCCGGCGGGCACCGCCGCCGAGGAGAGCAAGCGGGCCCGGCGCCGCCGCCCGCTGTTGATCGGGCTCCCGGTGGTCGCCGTCCTCTCCGTGGGAGGCGGCACGTTCGTGGTGATGCAGCCGTTCGGCGGCGACAGCGGCGACCAGGCGTCGCCCCCGTCAAGCAGCTCCCCGGCGGCGCCGGGCCAGGACGCGTCCCCCAGCGGCTCAACGGCCGAGGACGGCAAGGGGGACAAGGGCGGCGAGGGCAAGGGCGACGAGAAGGGGGAGAAGGACGAGAACGGCACGGACGGGGCGGACGGCAAGGACGGGGAGAGCGCGGCCGACGGCCGAGGCGGAGAGGACTCCAAGGGCTCCGCAGGCTCCTCGGACAGTGACGCGGGCTCCGGCGAGGGCGGCGGCACGTCACCCGGAGGCTCGTCCGGCAGCGACTCCGACGCGGGCTCGTCGAGCGGCGCGGGCTCGGGTGACTCGGGTTCAGGGTCCGGTTCCGACGGGGGAGGCTCGGACAGCGGGGGCGCCGTCCCGTCGTTCTTCGCCGACACCTGGCGGTTCGGCGGCGACTACAACATCGGTCAGCCGGACAAGGTGACCATTTCCGGGAGCGGCTCCGTCCGCCTGGTCCTCGACCAGCAGACCGCCTGCACGTACGCCGCGAAGGTGACGTCGACGACGAGCCAGGGCAGCCGCATCAACGTCGGGACGGCCAGCTTCGTCGGGAACAGGCCCGCCTACTGCCACCCGACGCTCGACCCCTCGTACTTCACCATCAACGGCAGCGGCATCCAGCACAACGTGGGCCCCTCCCACGGCGAGGGGTACTACTACAAGCGGGCGTGAGGCCCCCGCCGCCGCTACTTCGACAGGTTCGGCGGCGGGGTTATCGGGGAGGCGGCCAGGGACTGCGGGGAGGTCGCCGACGCGTAGGCCGACGGGGCCGCGACGGCTGCCGACGGGTCCGCCGCCGCCTCCTCCATGGCCTGGAGCGGGAGGCCGCCCACGATGCGGATGCCCGCTTCGTCGAAGGCCCGCTTGATGCGCCAGCGCAGCTCGCGCTCCACGCCGAGGGCGTTGCCGGGCATCGTCTTCGCGGAGACGCGTACGACCATCGAGTCGAGCAGGACGCTGTCCAGGCCGAGGACCTCCACCGGGCCCCACAGGCGCTCGTTCCACGGCTCGTCCTTGGCCATGGCCTCGCCGACCTCGACCAGCTTCTCCTTGACCTTCTCCAGGTCCTCGTCCGGGCGGACGGTGACGTCGACGCCCGCCGTGGACCAGCCCTGGCTGAGGTTGCCGATGCGCTTGACCTCGCCGTTGCGGACGTACCAGATCTCGCCGTTGTCGCCGCGCAGCTTGGTCACGCGCAGGCCCACCTCGATGACCTCGCCGGACGCCACGCCCGCGTCGATCGAGTCGCCCACGCCGTACTGGTCCTCCAGGATCATGAAGACACCGGAGAGGAAGTCCGTGACCAGGTTGCGGGCGCCGAAACCGATCGCCACGCCCGCCACACCCGCCGAGGCGAGCAGCGGGGCGAGGTTGATCTGGAATGTGCCGAGAATCATGAGCGCGGCGGTGCCGAGGATCAGGAACGACGCCACCGAGCGCAGCACCGAACCTATGGCCTGCGAGCGCTGGCGGCGGCGCTCCACGTTCACCAGGAGGCCGCCGAGCGCGGTGCCGTTCACGGACTGGGCCGTGCGGTTCATGCGTTCTATGAGCTTGGTGATCGAGCGCCGGATGACCACGCGCAGGACGATGGCCACGGCGACGATCAGCAGGATGCGGAGCCCGATGCCCAGCCACGCCGACCAGTTCTGCTCGACCCAGCTCGCTGCGTTCGTCGCGTGCTCCTGGGCGTCTTCCAGGGTCGGGGGCTTCGGCGTCGGCTTGTCGTCCGGGTCCGTTCCGGCTGCTGACAGGACGGACAGGAACACGGCAGGTACCTCCAGGCATAGCGGCCTGCCCAGGAGATGCACCGGGCAGAGACACCACACTAACGGGGCATTGTGTGTGGATCGTTGTGATGTTCGAGGGAGAGACGGTGCTCACCTGGGGAAGATGAGGGTGTGGTCCATGTGTGGTCGAAAACACTCCGAGCCCGTTACGAGCACATGGTGGCGCTTGGACCAGGCATGAGGGGAGACTGGCTACAGATCGTCCCGGCGCGAGCCACGCGCCGCCGGCGTAATAGGAGGCATCCGTGCCGCACGTCCTGGTCCTCAATGCGTCGTACGAGCCTCTGGGCGTCGTACCGCTCCGCCGCGCGCTCGTCCTCGTCCTGGAGAACAAGGCTCTCTGCCTCGAGGAATCCGGCGCCTTCATGCACAGCGCAACGCGCACTGTCCCCGCACCCAGCGTGGTCCGCCTCAAGCGGTTCGTCCGGGTCCCTTACAGGGGGCCCGTTCCTCTGACCAGGCGGGCGCTCTTCGCCCGCGACGGCGGTCGGTGCATGTACTGCGGTGGCGTCGCAACCAGCGTCGACCACGTCATTCCGAAGAGCCGTGGCGGTCAGCACGCCTGGGAGAACGTGGTGGCGTCCTGCCGCCGCTGCAACCACACCAAGGCGGACCGTCATCTCCTGGAGCTGGGGTGGCGCCTGCGTCACAAGCCCGCGCCGCCCTCGGGGCTCGCGTGGCGCATCATCGGGACCGGGCACAGGGATCCGCGCTGGCTGCCGTACTTGCAGCCGTTCGGCGCGGACGACGCGATGGCCCGGATCGACGGCATTTCTGCCTAGTAATCGATCCGGGCTTTGTTGTACGTGGCCGCCGGCACGGGGCCTGTGCGTGGCCGTCGGCCGCCGTCAGTCCCCGGCGGCCGCGGCCACGGCGTACGCCTCCACCGACCAGAGCGAATAGCCGAAGCGTGTGGCCCGCTTGTCGCCCTGGACGCGGATGTAGCGGGTGTCACGGGCGTCCATGCGGACCGTCTCGCGGCCTCCCTTGCCGTCCTTGACGGTGGCCGCCGTGCGCCAGGTCTTGCCGTCGGCGGAGGTCTGCACGCGGTAGCCCGCCGCGTACGCGTCCTGCCAGCGCAGGACGACCTGGCCGAGCCTGACCGGCTCCGCGAGCTCCAGCTGCCACCAGGCGCCGTCCTCCACCGGCGACGACCAGCGGGTCTTCGGGTCGCCGTCGTTGGCGCCCGACGCGGGGAAGTCCTTCGTCTCGTCGCCCGATGACGACGCCTTCGCGCCGCGCGCCAGGTCGGGGCCGTCCGTGCGGGGGTAGGCGCGGACCGAGACCGTGCGGGTCTGGCCGTCGAAGGTGACCGGGATCTCGTACGTCCCCGCGCGCGTGCCCGTGGGGACGGTGACGTCGACCGGGACGTCCACACGCGTGCCGCGCGGCAGCGTCGACTTCTCCGGGGTGCGCACCTGGACGCCCTTGGGCGCCTTCGCGGTGACGCGGCCCTCTACGTCGCCGGGGCGCAGGGACGTCAGCTCCGCGGTGATCCGCTGCGGGCCGCCGCCGATCTCCACGTCGGCCTCGGTGCGGGCCAGGGAGAAGCGGGCGGCGGGGGAGTCGGCGTACCAGGGGACGACGTGGCGGACGGTGCCCTCGGTGACCGTGACACGGACGGCGTCGGCCCGCAGGGCGGTGTCCCCGGACTTGGCGGACCCGGAAGGCTTGGCCTCGGTGAAGCCCGTGCCGGACAGGGCGCCGACGCGGCGCCAGCCCTCGCCGGGGATGTGCGCCTCGATGCTGCCCTTGGTACCGGGGTCGGTCAGCGCCGTCACCGCCGTGAGAGGGCGGGCGCGGGGGGTCCGAACCGTCGCGCGGTCCGACGCCTCATCACCGTCGAGCCCCGCCCACGATCCGTACGCCTTCTGGGCCCGCGTCAGGAAGGGGGCGAGGACGCCCTTGCCGACGGTCACGCGGGAGGCCTTGAGGTCCTTCTGGAGGCCCGACAGGGTGCGCGAGGCGCGCCAGGCGGCGGCGCCGTCGCCGGTGGACTGCGCGCGCAGCATGTCGACCGCCGTCTCGCCGGCCTCCCCGTAGCGAGCCAACTGCTCCACCCAGGGCCCCACCTCGGTGTCGAGGTCGCTGTCGGCGAGGCGCCGCGGAGCCTCCTTCATGACGGTGAAGGCATCCCGCAGGGCCTGGCCCGTCTTCTCGACGCGGGCGGTGTCCGTCGTCGTGCGCGCCCGCCAGAAGTCGTCCATGAGCGGACGCAGGTACGCCGATTCGTCGGCGCTGAGGACGGACGAGGCGTCATTGCCCGCGAGGGCCCGCAGGGCGCCCCGGGCCTTCGCGTCACCGCCCGAGAGGTCGTCGATCGCGGCGAGCCAGGACTCGTGCGGGCGGTAGGCGCGCGGGTTCCACGCGTAGTCGGCGGCGGTGAACAGCGGGATGCGCGAGGCGGAGGGCTGCTCCATGGCGTTGCCGAGCAGCGCCGCGGAGCCGGTGGCCACGGCGGGTTCACGGCCGGTGTAGGGGCCCAGGAAGATACGGTCCTGCGCGAAGTCGTTGACGGGGTAGTTGTCCATCGTCACGAGCGGGTGCGAGCCGAACGCCTTCCGGACGCCCGCCAGTTCACGCCCGGTGATGGTCTTGGGGACCACGCCGACGCCGGTCCACGCCACCTCGACGCGCTCATCGAGCTCGGCCGCGATGGCGTCGCGGTACTCCGTGGAGCCGTTCTGGTAGTACTCCGTGGGCATCAGCGAGAGCGGCTTCGCGCCGGGGTGGCGCTCGGCCAGATGCGCGGAGACCGCGTTGGCGACGCGCGCCTGCGCCTTCGCGGCGGCATCGGGCCCCGAACCGAAGGCCTCGGCGTCGGCTCCGCAGTGCCACTCGCTGTAACTGACGTCCTGGAACTGCAGCTGGAAGGCGCGTACGCCCAGGGCCCACATCGCGTCGATCTTGCGGTTCAGGGCCTTGATGTCCTTGTCGGACGACATGCACATGGCCTGGCCGGGGGCGACGGCCCAGGCGAGCGTCACGTGATTGCGCTCGGCCCGCTCGGCCAGGGCGCGGAAGTCGGCGCGCTGGCCGGCGGGGTACGGCTCGCGCCAGCGCGCCTGGCGGTAGAGGTCGTCGCCGGGCGCGTAGAGGTAGCGGTTCTGCTTCGTGCGCCCCATGAAGTCCAGCTGGTCCAGGCGCTGCTCGCGGGTCCACGGGGTGCCGTAGAACCCTTCCGTCATGCCGCGGACCGCGGTGCCGGGCCAGTCGCGGATCTGGACCCCGGGGACGGTGGTGCCGCCGGCGCGCTCGGTGAGCAGCTGGCGCAGGGTCTGTACGCCGTGGAAGAGGCCGTCGCTGCCGGCTCCCGCGAGGGCGATGGTGTCCTGGCCGCCGATCCGGCCCACCGCGAGACGGTAGCCGCCGGAGGGGAGGTCGCCGCGGGCGCGGGCTCCGAGGGTGCGCAGCGCCTGGTCGGCGCCGATGCCTTCGGCGCGGATGACGAGCTTCCCGCCACCCGCCGGGAGCTGGTCGCCGTCCTTCACCTCGGTGATCTCGCCGGCGCCCGCGTCGCGGAGCAGGGCGCGCAGGGCGTCCATGGCGTACGGATCGGGATCCTTGCCGGTGGCAAGCACGACCTCGTCGGTGACGGTGACCGGGGTCCCGGCCGCGGTCATCGACTGGGGGCGGGGCCAGACCGGGGGGAGGGTGCCGTCACTCTCCCGGTCGTCGTCCGGGGAGGTCGCGGGGGTCCCGGGCTTTCCGGGGAGGCCGGGGGCGGCGACGGCGCCGGGGGCGCCGGAAAGTGCGCCCGCGATGACGGCGACGGCGATGGCCGCCGCGCCTTTCCTGCGCCGCAGTTGCACGGCCCTCTCCTCGCGTCCTTCATGCCGGTGATCACGTGTGGTGCGTCTGTTGTCTCAGGGTGTCACTGAGCCCACCACTCGCGTGGTGGGGGTGTCAACGGGCGTGGGTGTTGTGGGGGTTTTCTTCCCTGTGACATACGCGGGTTCGCCGTCGCACGCGTGGGTGGTTTCGGTGTCGAGGTCCGGCGGGGCTGGAATGTATCGCCCGGGTGGGGGCAGAGACGGGGGTACCGAAGGTGGAGGGAAGAAGGTGAGGGAAGGAAGATCTTGCGTTCGACCCCCCACTCAGGGAAACGAATGTGAGTGCGCGCACGTTCATACAACGGATATGTCTGCGATCCCGTGCACTGGGTAGGGCTGCCGAAGAACCTGCCCCTGACATCTGCCCCCTGACCAAGGAGCTCTACGTGCCCGCTTCCGCGAATCTTCTTCTTTCCGCTCTCTCCAAACAGGTCTCCGGCCCGGACTCGGGCCTCGACGGATCCTGCTCCTGCGGCTGCCTCGAGCCGCCCCTGACCAGCGAGCCCCCGCTGGCCGACGCAGCACCCCTGACCAGCGAGCCTCCGCTCGCCGACGCCGCCCCGCTGACCAGCGAGCCCACCTCCACCGGCACCGCGTCGGGTCTGGCCTACATGGGGGTCTAGATGGCCCGATCCGGAGCGACCGGCCCCACCACCGGGCCCACCGATCCCACCGGACTTTCCCGCCTCGCCCTCCTGTACGGCGTGGCGACTTCTTACTCCCCGTCCCCGGACCGCACGGTTCCGGCCACCGACGCCGCGGTGATCGCGGCCCTGGCCGCCCTGGACGTGGACGCGAGCACCCCCGAGGCGGTGCGGCGCGCCCTCACGGCCCGCGAGGCCGAGCTGAGCGCCCGCCTGCTGCCTCCGACGGTGGTGCTGTGGCAGGGCGGCCCCGAGACGCCCCCGCCCTGGGCCGGGTTGCCCCCCGGCACACGGGTGAGCGTGGAGACGGAACGGGGCGAGCGCTTTGAGTGGGAGCTGCCGGGGGCGGGCCCGTCGGCCCCGGGCTTCGGAGAGAGGGCCTCGAGGGACGGGGCCTTCGCGGGTACGGCCTCGGTGGACAAGGCCCTCGCGGATACGGCCTCGGTGGACAAGGACACGGGGGGCGCCGTCTCCGGGGGCACGGGCTCCGGGAGTGCAGCTTTCGTTGGAACGGCTTCCACGGACACGGCCTCTGCGGACACGGCCTCCGCGGGCATCTTCGCCGCGGGTGCGGCCTCCGTGGACTCCGCCTCAGGCAGTGCGGCCTCCGTAGAAGCCGCTTCCGCGGGCACGGCCTCGGTGGACACCGTCTCCGCGGGGTCGGCGTCCGGGGGCGCCGCTTCCGGGAGTGCGGCTTCCGTAGGCACCGCCTCCGTGGACACCGCCTCAGGGAGTGCGGCCTCCGTAGAAACCCCCTCCGCAGAAACCCCCTCCGCGCCGTCGGCGCCGGCAGCGGAGCCTTCGGGCAGTGGCCCGGCGGGCCAGGGCGGTCGTGGTCGGGGCGGCGAGGCGCGGGGCGCGGCCGTGTTGCCGCTCGGTGTGCATCGTGTCCGCGTCACGACCCCGGGTCCCGAAGCCCGCACGGCCGTCGCGCATCTCGTCGTTGCCCCGCACCGGCTGCCGCCCCCGCACGAGAAGACGTACGGGATTCTCGTCCAGCTCTACTCCCTCCTCTCCCGCCGCTCCTGGGGCATGGGCGACCTCGGTGACCTCGCCGAGCTCGCGGCCTGGTCCGGGCGGGCCCTGGGGGCCGGATTCGTGCAGGTCAACCCCCTGCACGCGGCGGTTCCGAAGCCTTCGGACGGGCCGTCCGACCCCTCCCCGTACCGCCCCTCCTCGCGCCGCTTCCCCGACCCCGTGCACCTGCGGATCGAGGACATCCCCGAGTACGCGCACCTGGACGGCGAAGCCCGTGACGTAGCCGCGAGCCTCACGAGGCAGGCCGCCGCTCTCCGTGAATCCGTCCTCCAGCAGGGCCAGTTGATCGACCGTGACGCCGTCTGGGCGCTCAAGGTCCAGGCCCTGGAACTGATCCGCGAGGTCCCGCTGGGCCCCGGCCGGCGCGCCGCCTACAACGACTTCCTGGCCGAGCACGGAGAGGACCTCGAGGACCACGCCACGTGGTGCGCGCTCGCCGAGCGGTACGGCCCCGACTGGCACACCTGGCCGGCGCCCCTGCGCGACCCCGCGTCCCCCGAAGCCGCCCGTGCCCGCCGCGCGTTGATGGACCGCGTCGACTTCTACTCCCGCCTGGCCTGGCTCACCGACGCCCAGCTCGCCGCCGCGCAGCGCTCCGCACGGGACGCGGGCATGGCCATCGGCCTCGTGCACGACCTCGCGGTCGGCGTGCACCCGGCCGGAGCCGACGCGTGGGCGCAGCGACGGCACTTCGCCGCGGGCATGTCGACCGGCGCGCCGCCGGACGCGTTCAACGCGCGCGGCCAGGACTGGGGCCTGCCGCCCTGGCGTCCCGACCGCCTCGCCGAGTCCGGCTACGCCCCGTACCGCGCCCTCCTGCGCGCCCTGCTGCGCCGCGCGGGCGCGATCCGCATCGACCACGTCATGGGGCTCTTCCGGCTCTGGTGGGTCCCGGAGGGCCGCGCGCCCACCGAGGGAACGTACGTCCGGTACGACGCGGAGGCCATGCTCGCCGTCCTCACCCTGGAGGCGCACCGCGCGGGCGCCCTCGTCATCGGCGAGGACCTCGGCACCGTCGAGTCCGGCGTCCGCGAGACCCTGGAGCGGCGCGGCGTGCTCGGCACCTCCGTGCTCTGGTTCGAGCGGGACTGGGCCGGCACGGGTCGGCCGCTGCCGCCCGAAAGCTGGCGCGCGGACTGCCTGGCCACCGCCACCACCCACGACCTGCCCTCCACCGCGGCCCGCATCACCGGCGAGCACGTGCAACTGCGGGACAGGCTCGGCCTGCTCGCCCGCCCCGCGGCCATCGAGCGGGCCGAGGCGGCGGCCGATGTGTCGGAGTGGCTCGCGCTGCTCTCCCGCCTCGGGATGCTGCCCGGCGGCGGCGGACACGAGCAGGAGGAGATCCGCGCCGTCCACCGTTTCCTGCTCGCCACCCCGGCCCGCATGATCGGCGTCTGGCTGCCGGACGCGGTGGGCGACCGCCGCCCGCAGAATCTCCCCGGCACCTGGGACCAGTATCCGAACTGGCGGCTGCCGATCGCCGACGCCGAGGGTCGCCCCGTCACCCTGGAGGAACTCGCCGCGTCACCACGCGTCCACGCGTTCATGGACGTGTTCCGTACCCGCGAAAGGACCCGCGGCAGGACCCGCGAAAGGACCCGTACGGCACCCCCGGGCGCGCGGCCCGTTTAGCGGTTCGCTACGTTGGCACCGTGGACAAGAAGAATGCCCTGCGCGCCGGCGCCCTGGCTTCCGGTACGACGCTGATGATGCTGCTCATGTCGTCCCCCGCGCTCGCGCTCACGCGCGACGACGGCGACGACCCGGGTCCCGGCCTGAGCGTGATCGACACCCTCGGCCTCTATGTCGTGGCGCCCATCGTGCTGTTCCTGGTGATCGCGGGCCTCGTCATGGTCGGTGACAAGTCCCGCAAGCAGGAGAAGAAGGGCTGACGCCGGCCCCTTCGCTTCCAGAGTTCTCCGTAGGGGGCTCTTTGCCGGTGTACGTACGCGTACGTATACCGGCAAAGAGCCCCCTACGTGCGTCATGGCGTCGCGGCCGTGAGATACCGCTGCACCGTCGGCCCGACCCAGTCCGCCATCTCCTCGGCGGACAGCGCGACCGCGGGCGGGAACCGCAGCACGTAGCGGGTCAGCGCCATGCCGAGGATCTGTGAGGCGCAGAGCCCGGCCCGCTTCGGGGCCTCTGCCGGATCGGGGCAGACGCGGCGTGCGACCGGCAGCAGCTGGTCCTTGAAGATGCCCTGCATCCGCTCGGCGCCCGCCGTGTTCGTGATGCCGACGCGGAGCATCGCCGTCAGCACGCCGTCCTTCTCCCACACGTTCAGAAAGTGCGTCACCAGGGCGCGCCCTACGGCCTCTTGCGGCACCGCCGCGAGATCGGGCAGGAGCAGGTCGATGGCGCAGGCCGCCGCGAACAGGCCCTCCTTGTTGCCGTAGTAGCGCATCACCATCGACGGATCGATCCGCGCGTCTTTGGCGATGGCGCGGATGGTGGCCCTTTCATAGCCGTCGGAGGCGAACCGCTCGCGGGCGGCGGCGAGGATCGCGCCGCGTGTCGCGTCGGAGCGGCGGGGCGGCGCCGGGGGTCCCCCGACGGCTGTCCGGGTCGCTGAATCGGGTGCACTTTCGGTCATGCCAACAAGCGTAGGCCAACATGTGTTGACAGTCCATGACGGCAGTCCTACGTTAGCCAACAAGCGTTGACCAACAGCTGTTGGCACAAGGAGGCCGTCATGAACGGAACACAGGACACGACCGGCACCGCGAGCCCCGCTGTGATCGTCGTCGGCTCCGGACCCACCGGGCTCCTGCTCGCCGGGGACCTGGCAGCCGCGGGCGTCCCCGTCATCCTGCTCGAAAAGCGGCCGCACGAGATCAGCAACCTCTCGCGCGCCTTGGTGCTGCACGCCCGCACCCTCGAACAGCTCGACGCGCGCGGTCTCGCCGACGAACTGGAGGCCAAGGGCCGGACGCTCGACCGCCTGCGCCTCTTCGCCCACCTCGACGTGGGCCTCGACAAGCTGCACTCGCGCTACAACCACCTCCTGGTCCTGCCGCAGTACGAGGTGGAGCGGGTCCTCGAGCGGCGGGCGATCGCGGCCGGTGTCGACTTCCGCTTCGAGTGCGAGGTCACCGGACTCACCCAGGACGCGGACGGCGTGAGCCTCGAAGTCCGGGGTCCCGACGGCGAGTCGAGCACATGCAGGGCCGCGTACGTCGTCGGCGCCGACGGCCTGCACAGCCCGGTCCGCAAAGCGATCGGCCTGCCCTTCCCCGGGAAGTCCGCCATCCGCTCGCTCGTGCTCGCCGACGTGAAGCTCGCGGAGAAGCCCGCGTCGGTCCTCACGGTGAACGCGGCCGGGGACGCCTTCGCCTTCGTCGCCCCCTTCGCCGACGGCTACTACCGCGTCATCGGCTGGAACCGCGCGCACAACGTCCCCGACAGCGAGCCCCTCGACCTCGAAGAGGTCAAGGAGATCACCCGGCTCGCGCTCGGCCGCGACTACGGCATGCACGACGCCCGCTGGATGTCCCGCTTCCACAGCGACGAGCGCCAGGCGCCCGCGTACCGGGTCGGCCGGGTCTTCCTCGCCGGGGACGCCGCGCACGTCCACACCCCGGCGGGCGCGCAGGGCATGAACACCGGACTGCAGGACGCGGTGAACCTGAGCTGGAAGCTGGCGGCGGCGGTCCAGGGCCGCGCCTCGGACGGCCTGCTGGACACCTACCAGTCCGAACGGCACCCCATCGGCAAGGCGGTCCTGCGCAGCAGCGGCGGGATCGTGCGGCTCGCGATGGCCAAGCGCCCGTGGTCGATCGCGGGCCGCGCCGTCCTCGCGTCCTTCATCGACGTCGTGCGCCCGGTCCGCGAGAAGGCGATCGGTCAGATCACCGGCATCGGCTACCACTACCCCGCCCCGAGGGGCGCCCACCGCATGACCGGTCGCCGCGCGCCGGACATCGCGCTCAGGGAGGGGCGGCTCTACGAGACGCTGCGCGCGGGCAGGTTCGTGCTGATCGCTCCGGAGGGCGCGGAGTACAAGGAGGGCGACGGAGCGGGGCGCGCGGTGGTGGCGCACTGGGCGAGCAGCCGGCGTACGACCGTGCTGGTCCGCCCCGACGGGTACGTGGCGTGGGCGGCGGACGAGGCGGAGGCGGGGGATGTGTGGGCGGCGCTGGGGGAGTGGGGTGCGCTGGAGGAGCGGGGTGCGGAGGTCGCGGTTTGAGGGGTCCGAGGGTGACGGGCGTCGACTATCGAAAATATTAAGTACAACTTAAAAGAGTCCTCGAAAAGATTCGATGGACCTGATGGGTGCGGGAGTGTGAAGGTAGTCCCGCAACCAACCAAGTGATCCCCGCCGGGTGGTGTGTACCCCGGCGGGGATCGTGCGTTTCCCGGGATGCCCGGGAGAGAGGCAAGGGATATCAGTGACAGTCCTGGACCGGACGACTCCCCTTCACACCGCGTCGAGGCCGACGGCGGGCAAGGCGCAGCGGGCCGTGGGCCCCATCGGCCTCGGTCTCGCCCTCGCGGCGCTCGCCACCGTCGTCTGGTCGGGCAGCTTCGTCACCTCGCGTGCCCTCGCCGACAGCGTGCCGCCCGTGCAGCACGCGTTCTGGCGGTGGGTCATCGCGATCGTGGCGGTGGCACCCTTCGCGGTGCGCCAGACGTGGCGGCAGCGGGCGTTGCTCCGCAAGCACATACGCTTCCTGCTCCTCGCCTCGCTCCTCGGCGTCACCATCTACAACACGCTGGTCAACCAGGCCGGCGTCACCACCACCGCGGGCAACATGGGCATGATCATGGCGGCGTCGCCGGTCCTGATGGCGGTGTACGAACGCCTCGGCGGCGCGAAGCTCGGGGCGCGCCGGGTGACGGGCATGCTGATCGCCTGCGCGGGTGTCCTGGTCCTGGTGTCCGGGGGATCGCTCTCCATGGACTTCGCGGTGGGTGACCTGTGGATCATCGCGGGGGCCGTCTCCTTCGGCTCGTACAGCGCGCTGCTCAAGCGGAAGCCCGTGGAGATCGGCGGACTGCCCTTCCTCTTCGCGACGTTCGTGCTCGGCGCGCTGATGCTGCTCCCGGTGTTCGTGGTCAGCTTCGTGGTCCAGGGCGGCTTCGAGCCGACCGTCGGGACGGTCTCCCCGCTCCTGTACGTGGGTGTCGTGTCGTCCGCGATCGCCTTCTTCGCCTGGAACAAGGCCATCTCGATCGTCGGCGCCGCGCGTGCCGGGGTCATCTACTACCTCCAGCCGGTGTGCGTCGCCCTGCTCTCCTTCGCGGTGCTCGGCGAGGCGATGGGATGGCTGCAGGTGCTGTGCATGGGCCTGATCCTGGGCGGGGTCGTGCTGGGCGCGGCGCGCGCGAAGTAGCGGGTGCGGGCGGTGGGATCCGCGCTCGTGACCAGTCGGTACGTTGACTCCATGAGCGAGTGGGACATCAAGAAGCTGCAGATCCTGCGTACGTTGAGCGAGCGGGGCACGGTCACGGAGACGGCGCGGACGCTGCGGATGACGCCGTCGGCGGTGTCGCAGCAGCTGTCCAACCTCGCCAAGCAGCTGGGGGTGCCGCTCCTCGAGGCACACGGGCGGCGGGTCCGCCTGACGGACGCGGCGCACCTCGTACTGCGTCACGCGGAGGCGGTCTTCGCCCAACTGGAGCTTGCCGACGCGGAGTTGGCGGCGTACGCGCAGGGTGAGGCGGGGGAGGTGCGGGTCGGGGCCTTCTCGACGGCGGTGCCCGCGCTGGTCGTTCCCGCGGTGCGGGAGCTGCGGGCCGCGGCGCCGGGGATCTCGGTGCGGGTGCGCGAGGTGGAGGCGGCGGAGGCGTACGAGCTCCTTGCCGCGGGGGAGGTGGACGTGGCCCTCTCGCTCGCGGTGACGGCGCCGGCCGCGGCGGACGCGGACACGCGCTTCACCCGGGAGTCACTGCTCGCGGACCCGCTGGACGTGGCACTGCCGGGGGAGCATCCGCTGGCGGCGGCGGAAGGGCTCAGGCTCGCTGATCTGGCCGGGGAGCCGTGGATCTTCGGGGGCAGCGGGCCCTGGTCGGAGATCACGCGGGCGGCGTGCGAGGGGGCCGGGTTCACGCCCGAGCAGGCGCATTCCGCCTCCGGCTGGACGGCGATCCTCGCGATGGTGGAGGCGGGGATGGGGGTCGCCCTGGTCCCACGGATGGCGGCGGTCCGCCGTGACGGGGTGGTGATGCGGGAACTGTCCGCCGACCGCCCTCGCCGCCATGTGGTGGCGGCGGTTCGCCGGGGGGCGGCGGGGGGAGCGGGGGTCAGCAGGGTCTTGTCGGCGCTGCGCTCTGCGGTTCCCCTGCGGGGGGCTGGGGCGGAGTAACCCTGCGGGGCGGGGACGGGGGCGGAGTATCTCTGCACCGGGGGTGCGCTGTGGCTCCGGGGCTGCCCGGGCCCCTGGCCTGCGATCCGCCACCCCCTTTCCCGCGCTCCGCGCGGATCTTTCCCACCCACCCGCCCGATCCCCCCGTAGCTGCGGGGTAAACGGGTGGGTGGGTGGGAGGCATTCGCCGCGGAGCGGCGGGCTGGTAACCGAGGCCGGCGGAGGTGGAGAGGACGCCGGCCTCGGTGGTGGGCTAGGCGTCCGCCGACTGTGCTCGCAAGGCCCTTTCCACGCCTGCCCTGGACTCCGTGATCAGGCGGCGCAGGGCCGCCGACGGGGAGGACGAGGCCAGCCACGTGTCCGTCGCGTCCAGCGTGGCCTGGGACACCTGGAGCGACGGGTACAGGCCCACCGCGATCTGCTGGGCCATCTCGTGCGAACGGGAGTCCCACGCCCCCTTGACCGCCGCGAAGAACTTCTCCGTGTACAGCGCGAGGAGTTCACGCTGGTCCGTCTGGACGAAGCCGCCGATCACGGACTCCTGGATCGAGTTCGGGAGCTTGTCGGACTCGACGACGGAGGCCCACGCCTCCGCCTTCGCCTCCGGAGTGGGCCGCGCAGCCCGCGCCGAGGCCGCGTGCCGCTCGCCCGCGGCCGTCTTGTCACGGTCGAGCTCCGCCGCGATCCCGGCCTCGTCGAGCCGGCCCGTCGCCGCGAGCCGGTGCACGAAGGCCCAGCGCAGCTCCGTGTCCACCGCGAGGCCCTCGATGGCCTGCTTGCCCGACACCAGCTCCTCGAGCAGCGCCAGCTGCTCCTCCGTACGCGCCGTCGACGCGAACGCCCGCGCCCACGCCAGCTGGTGGTCGCTGCCCGGCTCCGCCGAGCGGAGGTGCGAGAGCGTCGCCTCCGTCCAACGGGCCAGCGCCTCGTCCCGCCCCGCCGGAGCCGCGTACAGCTCGAGGGCCAGCTTCACCTGACGATGCAGGGACTGGACGACCCCGATGTCCGACTCCTTGGCGATGCCGGAGAGGACCAGGGAGAGGTACTCCCGCGTCGGCAGTTCCGCGTCCCGCGTCATGTCCCAGGCCGAGGCCCACGACAGCGCCCGCGGCAGGGACGCCTCGAAGTCACCGATGTGCTCCGTCACGAACGCGAGCGACTCCGCGTCCATGCGGACCTTCGCGTACGAGAGGTCGTCGTCGTTCAGGAGGATCACCGCGGGGCGCTTGCGGCCCACCAGCTCGTCCACGGCGGTCAGTTCGCCGTCCACGTCCAGCTCCACGCGGTCCGTGCGCAGCAGCTTGCCGCTCGCCTCGTCGAGGTCGTACAGGCCGATCGCGATCCGGTGGGGACGCAGCGTCGGCTCGCCCTTCGCGCCCGCGGGAAGCGCCGGGGCCTCCTGCTTCACCGCGAACGACGTGATCCTGCCGGACGTGTCGACGTCCACCACCGGACGCAGGACGTTGATGCCCGCCGTCTCCAGCCACTTCTTCGACCAGGTCTTCAGGTCACGCCCGCTGGTCTCCTCAAGGGCGCCGAGCAGATCGGACAGCCGCGTGTTGCCGAACGCGTGCGCCTTGAAGTACGCCTGCACGCCCCGGAAGAACTCGTCCATGCCGACGTACGCGACGAGCTGCTTCAGGACGCTCGCGCCCTTCGCGTACGTGATGCCGTCGAAGTTGACGAGCACGTCGTCGAGGTCGCGGATGTCCGCCATGATCGGGTGCGTCGAGGGAAGCTGGTCCTGGCGGTACGCCCACGTCTTCATGGAGTTGGCGAACGTCGTCCAGGAGTGCGGCCAGCGCGAGTTCTCCGCGTACGCCTGGCAGGCGATGGACGTGTACGTGGCGAACGACTCGTTCAGCCACAGGTCGTTCCACCACTCCATCGTCACCAGGTCGCCGAACCACATGTGGGCCAGCTCGTGGAGGATGGTCTCCGCGCGCGTCTCGTACGCCGCGTCCGTCACCTTCGAACGGAACACGTACTGGTCGCGGATGGTCACCGCGCCCGCGTTCTCCATCGCGCCCGCGTTGAACTCCGGCACGAAGAGCTGGTCGTACTTGGCGAAGGGGTACGCGTAGTCGAACTTCTCCTGGAACCAGTCGAAGCCCTGCCGGGTGACCTCGAAGATCGCGTCCGAGTCGAGGAACTCGGCCAGCGAGGGACGGCAGTAGATGCCGAGGGGAACCGACTGGCCCCCAGGACCCTCGTATGAGCTGTGGACCGAGTGATACGGACCGACGATGAGCGCCGTGATGTACGTGGACATGCGCGGCGTGGGCTCGAAGACCCAGACGTCACCGCTGGGCTCGGGGGTCGGCGAATTCGAGATGACCGTCCAGCCGGACGGCGCCTTCACGGTGAACTGGAACGTCGCCTTCAGGTCGGGCTGCTCGAACGACGCGAAGACACGGCGCGCGTCGGGCACCTCGAACTGCGTGTAGAGATAGGCCTGTTGGTCGACGGGGTCGACGAACCGGTGCAGGCCCTCGCCCGTGTTGGTGTAGTCGCAGTCGGCGACCACCTTGAGTTCGTTGGGCCCCGCCTCCAGGTGCTTCAGCGCGATGCGCGCGTCACGGAAGACGGCGGCGACGTCCAGCGAGTGGCCGTTCAGGACGATCTCGTGGACCGCGGGGGCCACCAGGTCGATGAACGTCTCGGCGCCCGCCTCCGCGGAGTCGAAGCGCACCGTGGTCACCGACCGGTAGGTGCCGCCCTCTTGCGCGCCGGAGAGGTCGAGGTCGATCTCGTACGAGTCAACGGTGAGCAGCTTCGCCCGCTGCTGCGCCTCTTCGCGGGTCAGATTGGTGCCGGGCACGCGGTCATCTCCTCAGGAACGTCAGGTACGACTTGTGGCGTTTCCGGCCATCCTTCCACGTGGGTCCGCGGACGTGACCGGGCATGGTCCATGGACCGCCACGCGGCATTGTTCGCGGGCCGGGGTGCCGCTAGCATCCGCGCGTCGACACACGCCCCGGGGGGAGCGTCCATGGGAATCCGACGGTCACCGCGAACTGCGCGATTACCCGGCGCGGGGTGCGCCGCATGATCGACGTACTGGTCGCGGGAGCGGGTATCGGCGGGCTCACCACCGCGCTCAGCCTGCACGCGGCGGGCATCGGGGTCCGAGTCATCGACGCGGTGGACGCGCTGCGGCCCGTCGGCGTCGGCATCAACCTTCTGCCGCACGCGGTGCGGGAGTTGACGGATCTCGGCCTCGGCGCCGAACTCGCGGCCACGGCCGTGCCGACCGCCGAGACGATCCACTTCGACCGGCACGGCAACTACATCTGGGGCGAGCCGCTCGGCCTCGCGCGCGGCCACCACTGGCCGCAGTACTCCCTGCACCGCGGCGCGCTGCAGCTGATCCTCCTCGACGCGGTGCGCGACCGCCTCGGCGAGAACGCCGTCCAGACCGGGACGGCCTTCGTGCGGTACGCGGAGCCGGAGGGGTCGGGGGCGCTGCGGGTGACCCTGCGGGACGTGCGGCGCGGGCGCGAGTTCGCCGTGCCCGTGCGGGCCCTGGTCGGCGCCGACGGCCTGTACTCGGCGGTGCGGGCCCGGCTGCACCCCGGGGAGGGGCCGCCGCTGTGGAACGGCATCCGGATGTGGCGGGGCGTCACCGAGTGGGACCCGGTGCTCGGCGGCCGTGCGATGGCGTTCGCGGGCAGCAACGCGACCGCGAAGCTCGTCGTCTACCCGATCTCGCGGGAGGCGGAGACGCGGGGGCGCGCGCTGCTCAACTGGGTGGCCGAGGTGCGTTTCCCGGTCCACCACCACGGGTCGCCAGGACCGGTGGACTGGAACCGTTCGGGACGCCTCTCCGACGTCCTGCCGCACTTCTCCGGGTGGCGGATCGGGGATCTGGACGTGCCCGCGCTCCTGGCGGCGACCGGGTCGACGGCGCGGATCCTGGAGTACCCGATGGTGGACCGTGACCCGCTGCCGTGGTGGGGCCGCGGATCCGTGACCCTGCTGGGCGACGCGGCTCATCCGATGTACCCGGTGGGGTCGAGCGGCGGCTCGGAGGCGGTGCTCGACGCGCGGGCGCTCGCGCGGTGCGTGGCCCTTGCCGGGGCGGACCGGGCGGCCGGGCTTCGCGCCTACGAGGCGGAGCGGTGGGGGCCCGCCAACGCGGTGGCGCTCGCCAATCGGGCGATGCCGGTGGACGAGGTGCTGCGGACTGTGGCCGAGCGGGCTCCGGAGGGGTTCGCGCGGGTGGAGGATGTTCTGACGGGGGAGGAGCTGGCGGGGCTGGGGGAGGGGTATCGCAGGATGCGGGGCTGTTGGTAGGGCTTCCTTTTCCCCCGCCCCGCCCCTTCCCGGCTGTAACTGGGCGGCTTCGCCGCGCTGGGGCTCCGCCCCGGACCCCGGTCCTCGAACGCCGGACGGCTGGACTTCCCCGGGCCGGGGAAGAGCAACGTCTGAATTCCGCCAGCCCCACCCACCCCCGCGCGCGACCCTCGACCCATGACCGCGACGACCTACGCCCCGCTTCCCATCGACCCCACCGCCCTCAAGCAACTCCGCATCACCGACGACGCGGGCCGCCCCTGCGAGCCCTATGTCGACGCCGAGGGAGGCGACCCCCTCCGCTGCTGCCTGCGTCCCGTAGCTCCCGGCGAACGCGTCGCCCTCGTCTCGTACGCGCCCCTGCGCCGCTGGGCCGGGCAGACCGGCGCCACCCCCGGTGCCTACGACGAGCAGGGCCCCGTCTTCATCCACGCCGAGGAGTGCGAGGGCCCCACCACGGGGGACGGCTACCCCTTCGCCCGGCCGGGAGCCCTGCGCACCATCCGCCGCTACAACGCCGGGGGCCGCATCGTCGGTGGCCGCCTGATGGAGATCCCGGACCCGGCGACGCAAGGCTTCGACGCCGCCTTCGCGGAGGCCTTCGCCGACCCGGAGGTCGCCCTCGTGCACGTCAGGGCCGTGGAGTACGGCTGCTTCCACTTCGAGGTGCGCCGACCCTAGGGTCCCCCCACCGCCCGCGCGAACGCCCGCACCCGCTCCGTCTCCGCGTCCCTGTGCCACACCATCCCGAGGACGGAGTCCGGTACCCCCTCCACCGGCACGAACGTGACGTCACGCCGCCCGTGGTACTCCGCCGTGGGGCGGCACAGCAGCATCGCCCCGCGTTCGGCCGCCACCAGCGTCAGCCCCTCCTGGAGGGTGCGCACCTGTGGCGCGGGCACCGTCGAAGGAGCGTGCGCCGCGCGCCAGTACGCGGGTGCCGGGGCCGTCGCCGAGATCAGCGGGGTCCCGGCCAGCTCGGCGGCACGCAGCGACGCGCGGCCCGCGAAGGGATGGCGTACCGACACCGCGACCGTCTGCTGCTGACGGGAGAACAGCGGGCCGAGCACCAGGTCGGACTCCTCGACGGGCAGCAGCACGATCGCCGTGTCCACGTCCCCGTGCCGCACCGCCCCGAACGGGTCCGCGAACGGCACCTCCACGATCTCCGTCACGCAGCCCGGATGCCGCTCCTGGAAGTCGGCGATCGCCCGCATCAGCCGGGCGTCCGCCGTCCCCTGGAAGCCGATCCGCAGCCGCCCGGTGACCCCCCGTGCCGTCTCCCGGGCCGCGTCCACCGTGGCGCTCAACGCCTCGTAGGCCGGGCGCAGTTCGGCGAGGAAGCGCTCGCCCGCGGGAGTCAGCCGCACCCGGCGGCTCGACCGCTCCACGAGCCGGGTCCCGATCCGCCGCTCCAGGTCCCTCAGGAGCTGGCTGACGCGGCTCTGCGAGACGTAGAGCCGCTCGCCCGCGCGGCCGAAGTGCAGCTCGTCGGCGAGCGCGATGAAGCACTCCAGCTCCCGTATCTCCAGCACCGGCGCCCCCTCATCGATGAGCCTCGCTCATTCAAGGATGAGATCTTCGCCGTTGTTCCCGACAGGGCCTCGGGCGAAGGCTTGACCTCATGAAAGCCACCTCGACCCCACACTCCGAACCCGCCCGGCCGCAGCGTTCCCTGCCGCTCTCCGTCCTCACCGTCGCCGCCACCACCTTCTCCGTCGTCACCACGGAAATGCTTCCGGTCGGCCTCCTCACCTCCCTCTCCTCGGGACTCGGCGTGTCCGACGGCGCCGCGGGCCTGACCGTCACGCTGCCCGGCGTGGTCGCGGCGCTCGCCGCCCTGCTGCTGCCCGTCGCCGTGCGGCGCGCCGACCGGCGGACGGTGCTGTGCGCCTTGATGGTGCTGCTCGCGGCCGCCAATCTCCTGTCCGCGCTCGCGCCCGCCTTCGGCGTGCTGCTCGCCGCGCGGGTCCTCGTCGGGGTCTGCATCGGAGGCGTGTGGGCGATCGCGGCCGGGCTCGGCGTACGGCTCGTGCGCGAGGAGGCCGCCGGACGGGCCACCACCGTGATCTTCAGCGGAATCGCCGTGGCGTCCGTGCTCGGCGTCCCCGCCGGTACGTTCCTCGGTGAACTCGCGGGCTGGCGCTGGGCGTTCGCCGTGATGGGGGCCTTCGCGCTCGCGGTCGCCGGGCTGCTCGCCGTCGTGCTTCCCGCACTGCCCGCGTCGGCGGCGGTACGGCTCGGCACGTTCCCCGGGCTGCTGCGGAACGCGCGGCTGCGGGCGGGGCTCCTGGTGGTGCTGCTCCTGGTGACCGGGCACTTCGCCGCGTACACCTACGTACGACCCGTCCTCGATCGGGTGCCCGACCTCGGCGTCGGGCTGATCAGCGGGCTGCTCCTCGTCTACGGGGTCGCGGGCATCGCCGGCAACTTCGCGGGCGGCGCGCTCGCGGCCCGCGACCCGCGCCGGGCGCTGCTCGCCCTCTCCGCGGGACTCGCCGCCGCGGTCCTGCTGCTCGGGCCCGCGGGCGGTTCGCTTGTCGCGTCGGTGGCGCTTCTCGTCGGGTGGGGCCTGGCCTACGGCGGGGTATCCGTCTCCACCCAGCAGTGGGTCCTGGCCGCCGCGCCCCGCGCCCGCGAGGCGGCCTCGGCCCTCTTCGCCGGGGTGTTCAACGCGGCGATCGCCCTGGGCGCGCTGACCGGCGGCCTGGTCGCGGACGGCCTCGGGACCACGGACGTGCTGTGGCTCGGGGGCGGACTCGCGGGGCTCGCGCTGCTCGTCACCGCGTACGCGACGGGGGCGGGCGCCGACCAGATGTCAGTGCCCGCCCCCCACGGCGTACGTACCGGGAAGCGCGTCAGCCCTTGAGCTCGGCCGCCACCAGCTCCGCGATCTGCACCGCGTTCAGCGCGGCGCCCTTGCGGAGGTTGTCGTCGGAGATGAAGAAGGCCAGGCCGTTCTCCACCGTCTCGTCGTTGCGGATACGGCCCACGAAAGCGTCGTCCTTGCCCGCGGCGACCAGCGGGTTCGGGACCTCGGTGAGGACGACGCCCTCGGCCGTGCCAAGGATCTCGGTGGCGCGCTCGGGGCTCAGCGGACGCTCGAAGCGGGCGTTGACCTGGAGGGAGTGCCCGGTGAAGACCGGCACGCGGACGCAGGTGCCGGAGACCTTGAGGTCCGGGACCTCAAGGATTTTGCGGGATTCGTTGCGGAGCTTCTGCTCCTCGTCGGTCTCGTTCAGGCCGTCGTCGACGATGGAGCCGGCCATCGGCAGGACGTTGTACGCGATCGGCGCCACGTACTTGTTCGGGGCGGGGAACTCCGTCGCCGAACCGTCGTGCGTGAGCTTGGGGCCGTCGTCGCCGACCTTCTTGACCTGGTCGAACAGCTCGTCGACACCGGCGAGACCCGAGCCGGAGACGGCCTGGTAGGTCGCCACGACCAGCGCGGTGAGCCCGGCCTCCAGGTGCAGCGGCTTCAGGACCGGCATGGCGGCCATCGTCGTGCAGTTCGGGTTGGCGATGATGCCCTTGGGGCGGTTCGCGATCGCGTGCGGGTTGACCTCGGAGACGACCAAGGGGACCTCGGGGTCCATCCGCCAGGCCGAGGAGTTGTCGATCACGACGGGGCCCTGCGAGGCGACCTTCTCGGCCAGCGCCTTGGAGGTGGCGCCGCCCGCCGAGAACAGGACGATGTCGAGGCCGGTGTAGTCGGCCGTGGAGGCGTCCTCGACCGTGACACCGTCGAGCTGCGAGCCGGCCGAGCGGGCCGAGGCGAACAGGCGCAGCTCGTCCACCGGGAAGTCCCGCTCCACGAGGATCTTGCGCATGACCGTGCCGACCTGACCGGTGGCTCCGACGATTCCGACCTTCACAGGGACTTCCTCCGTATGTGCATGGGCATAGGCATTGGCCTGTGCGTTCCATCATGCGTCTGTCCACGGCCGCCTTGTCCAATCCATTGTCCGGAGTTCGGGATGTCACATTCCCGCGGACCCGCGTCGAACGTTTCGGCCGCTCCCGGCGTCCTAGGGGAAACGCGGGGACGGGAGGGTGTCTTGCTGCGCGGAAAAACGCGACGGGACCGGCGGGTCCATGAAGGACGGTCCGATCCGCTCGACGCGGCCCAGGAGGACCGGGTGCGGGCGGTGCTCGCGCTCGGCGGTGTGCCGCACGCGGATCTGCCCGACGGTGTCCAGCAGGTCAGGCTCAAGCTCCTGGAGCGGGCGGCGGACGGGCGGGACGCGCCCCGGGACGTGTCCGCGTGGGCGGCGGTGGTCGCCTCCAACCTCGCCATGGACTGGCACCGGGCGCGCCGCAGGCAGGAGCGGCTCGGTGAGCGGCTCGCCGTGCTGTGGCGGGAGGCGACGGACGAGGACGGGGCGGAGTCACGGGCCCTCTCGATGGCCGTGACCCAGGGCCTCGACGCGCTGCCGGACACCCAGCGGCAGGTCGTCGTCCTGCGTTTCTACGCCGATCTGCCGGTCCGGGCCATAGCGGACGAACTGGGCATTCCGGAGGGCACGGTCAAGAGCAGGCTGCACACGGCGGTACGGGTCCTGCGGACGCGGCTGCACGAGGGCGAGGTGGTGTGAGGGTGTCCGAGGACGCATACGAGGAGCGCGGCGGGTACCACGCGCTGATGCTCGCCCTCACGGACGAGCCGCTGCCCGAGGCCCCGGGGCAGGACCCGGAGCTCGCGGCGGAGCACGCCGCGGCCGTGGCGGATGTCGCACTGCTCCGGCAGCACATCGGGGCGGCAGGCCGCGCGCTCGCGGCTCCCGGTCCGGTACCGGTACCGGAACCGGACCGGCCGGTGACGGTACGTCCCGCGGGCGTCCGGCGCCGGCGCGTCACGGTGGCGCTGGGCCTCGCCGCGGCCACGGCGGCCGTCTCGCTGATGGGCGGGGTCGCCTGGCTCGCGGTCGAGAGCGGGGGCGGCATCAACAAGAGCGCCGACTCCGACGCGGCCAAGGGGGCGGCACCGGAGGAGGCCGGGGGCGGGGTGGCGGACCAGAGGGCCGGGGCCTACGTGCTCTGTGCCCGGCTGATCGTCGAGGGCACGGTGAAACGGGTCGAACCGGTGCCCGGCGGCGTCCAGGAGCGGATCGTCCTGGACGTGACCCGCTACTACAAGCCGAGCCGAGGGGACGAGCAGATCACGTTCGTGATGGACGTGGACGTGGACCCGCGCCTGCGGCCCGGCGACCGGACGTTGATCGGCATCCCGAAGGGGGAGGTGTCGCCGGACATCTGGTCCGGCAACAAGGCGGACGTCGCCAGGGACCGGGCGTGGATCGAGCGCGAGCTGCGCCAGAGCAAGGGCAAGGAGACGACGTGCTGAGCGGGGGCCGGTCACGCACGTCGGCCGGGCCGGAGACCTCCGGCCCGGCCGACGTTCACGGCAGGAAGGGGACCGCTACGGGGTGACCTTCTCGATGAGCACGCTGCCGGTACCCGCGACCGTGCCGCGCCCGTTCAGGAGGGACACCTCGCCGAACAGCTGACGTCCCTCGGCCGCGGGCGCGTCCGCCGCGACCTCGGCGGACACCTGGGCCGACGCACCGTTCGCCAGCTTCACCGGTGCCGACTCGTCGACCTTCACCGAGCCGAGCGCGCCCGAGAAGAAGACGTCACGGTAGTCGTACGCGGTGGTGCCGGACGGGATCGAGTAGCCGGCCACCTCGATCTCGTACGTGCCCGCCGCGGGCTTCTTGAGGCTGACCGACTCCTCGGAGTCGCCGTCTGCCGACGAACCGACGACCGCCCCGTCCTTGGAGACCGACAGGTCGAGGTCGGCGGCGGTGTCCGCGGGCGAGCCGATGGTGACGTCGAGCCGCTCCGCGCCCTCGGGCACGACCACGGTCGTCGTCTGCGTCTCACCCTGCTTGATCGACGGCTTCGCCGCCTTCGCGGAGCCGAGCGGGCCGCCCTTCAACTTGCCGTCCACCGCGGCGAAGTCGTTGGTGACCTTCCAGGAGACGGGCGCCGGAGTACCGACCTTCGCCTCCGGCACGGTCTGCACGGCGGGGTCGAAGGAGACACCCAGCGCGGAGACGTCCAGCTTGTAGGGGTTGTCAAGGAGCGGGGACGTCCTGCGCGACTCGACCTCGATCTCCCACACGCCCGGCTGCGGCTCGGGGTACGAACGCAGGTCGGGGCGGCAGGTGTTGGCCGGGTTGTCGTAGTTCGCGTAGCAGGTGAGCGACGACGTCGAGTCGACCGGGACACCGTAGGGGTGCACCGCGATGAACCGCGTCTGGCTCTTGTCCTTCAGGCCGCCGAGCGCCACCTCGAGGGACTTGGCGCCCTTGGGGACCGTCACGAAGTACGACCGGGTGCTGTTGCGCTGCACGGAGTCGGACGCCGAGAACGTGTACGCGGGCTTGGCCAGCGGCTTCGAGACGACGACCGTCGACATGATCTGCTGGTCGATGCCCTCGGAGCGCTCGTCGTCGACGGTCAGGATCGCGCTGTGCAGACCGGCGGACTTGGCCTTCGCCTGGACCTTGACGGTGACCGGCTTGTTCAGCGGCAGCGTGACGGCGCCCTTGCCGAGCAGTTCGAAGGTGCGCTCGTGGTTGTTGACCAGGTCCAGCTCGTGGCGGATGCCGCGGTCCGGGCCCGAGGTGCGGGTGATCGTGACGTCGTACGTCCGCTTCTCGCCGGTCTTCAGACCGCCCTCGCGGTCGTGGATGCCGGTGCCGGGCTTCTTCAGCTCCTGCTCGAGGGCGGTGTCGACCGGGGCCTGCACCGTGTAGGTGTGCGCCTTCGCGTCGTCCTCGATGGCGTTCCAGGCGTCGACCACGTTGATCAGGCCGGTGCCCTGCGCGTACGCCTGCTCGCCGCTGATGCGGTCCGCGGTCGAGGTCAGCGCCGTGCGCAGCTTCGCCGGGGTCAGGTCGACGTCCTCGCGCTTCGCGGCGGAGAGCAGCAGCGCCGACGCGCCCGCGGCCTGCGGGGACGCCATCGACGTACCCTGCAACATCGAGTAACCGGCGGGCAGTTGGTAGCCCGCCTCGGCGACCGGGGAGCCCGGCAGCCAGGTCTGCGTGGTGTTGATGGCCGAGCCGGGCGCCGAGATGATCGGCGCGAAGCCGCCGTCCTCACGCGGACCGCGCGAGGAGAAGTTCATCATCGCGTACTTCTTCTCCACGGCGGAGCCGTAGTTGGCGGCCCAGGTCTCCTTGGAGATGGAGGCGCCGACGGAGATGACCTTGTCCGCGAGGCTGGGGTCGCCGATGGTGTTCGCGCCGGGGCCGGAGTTGCCCGCGGAGATCACCAGCTGCACGCCGTAGGTGTCGATGAGGCGCGTGTAGAGCGCGGCACGCGCGTTGTTGCCGTCGTTCAGCGCGGGGAGGCCGCCGATCGACATGTTCACGATGTCGACGCCGCGCTTCGTCACGAGGTCGATCATGCCCTCGGTGAGCGCGACGTTCGTGCAGCCGCCGGTCCAGGTGCAGGCGCGCGAGGAGACCAGCTTGGCGCCGGGCGCCGCGCCGTTCATCTTGCCGCCGAACAGGCCGTTGGCCGCGGTGATGCCCGCGACGTGCGTGCCGTGCTCGGACTCGATGACGCCGATGTTGACGAAGTCGGCCTTCTTGCCGACCCAGTCGCCGCCGTACGGGTCGGTCGGCACGTCCTTGCGGATCTCGACGACGAACGGGACACGCTCGACGACGTCGGTCGCCGGGTCGTCCTTGCCGAAGTAGGCGACCTGGTGGCCGTCCTTGTACGGCTTCATCGTCTCGTCGTCGGTGAAGTCGTTGTTGTCGTTCAGGTCGATCCGGACGGTGCCGGCGGCCGGGTCGTACAGGACGCCCCAGCTGTCGGTGGTGTCGCCGTCGCGGTTGATGTCGCCCTTGGCGTCGCCGCCGGTGGTGGCCGACTCGCGGAAGCGGTTGACCTGGAAGGTGCCCGCGGGGGCCTTCCACGTCTCGCTGTCCCAGGTGAAGACGGGACCCGTGACGGGGTTGGTCATCCGCCGCCAGGTGCCGTCGGCGTCCACGATCGGGTCGGTCGCGGTCACCCAGTCGGTGATCTTCCGCTCGCCCGTGGTGGTCTTCTGGAGCGCCGGGTGACCGAGGTCGACGCCGGAGTCCAGGATGCCGATGGTGGTGCCGCGGCCGTCCGCCTTCGGGTGCTTCTTCACGAAGTCGACGGCGCCCGTCTCGAAGGACGGGTTGTACGGGTTCTTCGCCGGGGTGTCCTTGCCGGGCCCCGCGTACGGTTCCGCGGCGCCCTCGGCCGCCTTCTTCGCGCCCTTGGCGCGGTCCGCGGCGGGCGTCGGGTCGTCCAGTTCGATCTCGTGCCGCAGGTCGATGCCCTGCACGGACGACAGCTTGCCCGCCGCCTCGATGGCGGCCTCGGCCTTGCCGGTGGGCACGGTGGCGCGTACGTAGCCGAGCTTGTCGTACGTCCGGCCGACGGAACCACCCTTGACGGCGTCGAGCTGGTCGGCGACCTGCTCGGTGGCGCCCGGCGCGGTGGCGACCATCATCGTGACGGTCTTCTCGCCGTCCGCCTGCGCTTCGGCGAGGAGGTCGGCGTCGGCCGAACCCAGCTTCTTCGCGGCGGACTTGGGGGTGGTCTGGCCCCCAGGATCCCCGGGGCCCCCGTCGGCCGCGAGGGCCATGGGTATGGGCCCGGCGGCGGAGAGCGCGGCGGTCAGGCCGACGGCTATCGCGAGACGGGTCGTGCGTCTAGCACTGGATCTGTGCATCAGCATCCCTGTACGTAAAGGTCGAAAAGGTCCGGAATCCGGAACCGGATGACCGCTCAGCTTTACGTAAGTGACAGCTGTTTGGGGAGAGTTGTCGGGCCGCGATCGTCGCGTGACGCAATCCCGCCATGCGCCATCGGCGACATAGCGGGTGATTTTCCCCGGGATCTAGGCCTCGCGGCCCCGCGCGTAATGGCGCGAGGCCTTCGCCCGGTTTCCGCAGGCGGCCATGGAGCACCACCGGCGCGTGCCGTTCCGCGACGTGTCGAAGAAGTGCAGGATGCACGCCTCGTGGGCGCAGGGCCTGATCCGGTCCGGCGCGGCGGCGAGCAGCGTCAGGTAGTCCCGTGCCGCCAGCCAGGCCGCGCCCCACGCCGGGTCCCTGAACTCGGGTTCCTCGCCCGGACCTTCGGCGGACAGGGTCGCGCGGATCCGCCCGTGCCCGAGGATCTTGTTGACGCGGGCGATGCCCGCGTCGGCGTCCGGACCGTCCACGACGGCGGAGATCGCGTCACGCGCCCGCAGCACGTTGTGCAGGGTGGCCTCGTCCGCGCCGAACCGGTCGCCGAGTCCGTTGGCGGCGAGCCAGACGGTCAGCCCCTCGGTGTCGGCCAGCAGGTCCTGGCGCACGCCGTCCGCCATCCATCGGGTGTTGAGCAGGTCGAGGGAGAGTGGCTCGCCGACGAGTGGACGAGGGTCGCGGGGTGCGGCGGTCATGGTGACTCCCTTCGAGGCTAACCAGTAAAGGTTACGTGACCGGTTGACGCTCTCGATGTCTAACCAGTAAAGTCACATTCAACGGTTAGCCCGCGTGGGGCGGGCCACCGTCGACAAGGGGAGAGTCATGACCGCGACCAGCACACTCCGCACCGGCCACGTCGGTCTGAACGTCACGGACATCGAGCGCTCGCTCGCCTTCTACCGCGACGTCATCGGCTACGACGTGCTCGGCGAGGGCAAGGAGGAGGGCCGCAGATTCGCCTTCCTCGGGCAGGACGGGACCCTCGCGCTCACGCTCTGGCAGCAGGCGGACGCGGCGTACGAGGCGCGGAACGCCGGGCTGCACCACCTGGCGATCGAGGTCGAGAGCGTCGACGAGGTCCGCCGGTACGAGAGCGCCCTGCGCGCGTACGGCGTGGAGTTCGCCTACGAGGGGGTCGTGCCGCACGGCGAGGGCGCCGCGTCCGGCGGCATCTTCTTCCACGACCCGGACGGGACACGTCTGGAGATCTTTTCGAGCGTGGGCGCCTCGGGCCGGGCTCCGGTGCCCGCTGCGCCCACCTGCGGGTTCTTCTAGCCCCTGACGCGGCCGCTGGGCGACGGAATGTCACTAGTCGGCCGCGGGTTGTCTCTGGCTGGTCGGGCAGTTCCCCGCGCCCCTTCGGGGGCACTACCGCAGGAGTGACATGACCCCGCACACCCCGTACCACCACGGCTCCCGCGCCGTTCAGGATCTCGTCGGCGTGCGGGAGCTGGCCGACCACGTGGGGCGGTCCATCGGTGACGGCATTCGCCCCGTCGCCGCCGCCTTCCTCGAACTCCAGCCCATGCTGGTGATCGGCGGCGCCGACCCGGCGGGCGCCGTCTGGGCCTCGCTGCTCACCGGCGAACCCGGGTTCGTGCGGGCCACGGGGCCGCGCCAGATATCCGTCGCGGGCGGCCTGCGCCGGGCCGACCCCCTGGCGCGGGCCCTCGCCCGGGAGGCCCCGGTCCCCGTGGGCACCATCGCCCTTGACCCCCGCACCCGGCGCCGCATGCGCCTGAACGGCCGGGCCCGCCCGACTCCCCGGGGCTTGGCGATCGAGGCCGACCAGGTCTTCTCGAACTGCCCGAAGTACCTCCAGAAGCGGGAACTTCCGGAGGGTGCCGCGCCGGCCCGCCCGTCCGCTCCCCGCCACGGAGTGAAGCTCACCGGCGACCAGCGCGCGTTCATCGCCGAGGCGGACACCTTCTTCCTTGCCACGGTCCACGCCGAAGGCGCCGACGCCAGCCACCGGGGCGGCAACCCCGGCTTCGTCCAGGTCCCTTCCCCCTACGAACTCACCTGGCGGGACTACCCCGGCAACTCCATGTTCCTGTCCCTCGGCAACCTCGCCACCGACCCCCGCGCCGGGCTCCTCTTCCTCGACTGGGTGACGGGCACCACCCTCCAGCTCACCGGAACCGCCCGCACCGAGTACGGCGACGACGGGATCCGCACGGTCCGCTTCACCCTCACCGAGGTGGCGGAGACCCTCTGCGCGAGCCCCTGGAGCTGGACCACTCCGGAGTACTCCCCTGCCAATCCCAGGTAAGAGGACTAGCGTCACTCTGTGCACAAAGAGCTCCGGGTGGCGGCCTACGCCGTATGCGTGCAGGACGGGCAGTTGCTCCTCGCTCGCTGGGTGGCGGGCGACGGCAGCAAGCGCTGGACGCTGCCCGGCGGCGGGATGGACCACGGGGAGGATCCGTACGACACGGTGATCCGCGAGGCCGACGAGGAGACGGGGTACGCCATCGAGCCCCGCGCGCTGCTCGGCGTCGACTCGCTGCGCCGCCGCTACCCGCGCAAGCTCGGAGCCGTCGCCGACTTCCACGGCCTGCGGATCGTCTACGAGGCGCGGATCACCGGCGGCGAGCTGCGTCACGAGCAGGACGGTTCCACCGATCTCGCGGCCTGGCACGCGCTCGACGCCGTCGCCGGGCTCGACCGGGTCGGCCTCGTCGACATCGGGCTCGACCTGTGGCGGACCCGGCCGGCCGACGGACACCTGGCGGCGCCCTCCTGAGTCTTTGCAGGGCCTCCCCTTCCCCGGAAGATGAACATGGAGTGACCGCCTCCTCTCGTCCTGGAGAGGGGTGCGTGACCGCGGAGGGTGCCTGATGATCCACGTACCGTGATCGGCGTTGCCCGTTGCGGTCTCGTTAACGTGCAGGTCATCCCGGATGCCAACGATCCAGTAGAGCGGGAAATTCGCCTGGTGCGCAGTTCCCGCGACCACTGCCGACGCGTCCGCAATCGGGGAGACCGCGCCATGTCGCGCACACGCTCTGTCGCCACCGCCGCCCAGTCCGCCGCCCACACCGCCCTGTCCGCCGTGGACCGCCGCGCCTTCCTGGCGACCACCGGAGCCGTCTCCCTCTCCGCGGGCATCGGCTATGCCCTGCGGCCCGGCACCAGCCATGCCGCCCCCAGCAGACCCGCCCCCGTCGCGCTCTCCCGGCAGGCGCCCGCCGCGCCCCTGGCGCCCTACCGGGGCGGCACCACGCTCGGGGCCGTCGCGACCCCGCGCGGCGTCTCCGGCTACCGGCGGCTCGGCGACGGGCCCGCCTGGGACCGGGTGGTCCGCGGCGACCTCGCCGCCGCCAAGAACGGCCGCGAGGGGCGGCGCACCTCGCTCGCCGCGTTCGTCCAGTTCACCGACCTGCACCTGGTCGACGTGCAGCATCCCCTGCGGTACGAGTACCTGCGGGCCCAGACCGCGAGCGCGTGGCGGCCGCAGGAAGCCCTCTCCGTGGTCGGCGCGGTCGCGCTCGTCGAGCGGGTCAACGCGCTGCGCGGGGCGCCCGCCACCGGCTCGCCGCTGCACTGCGTGGTCACCACGGGCGACAACACCGACAACAACTCCCGCTCCGAACTCGACTGGTTCCTCAAGGCCATGAGCGGCGGGCGCATCAACCCCAACACCGGTGACCCGCGCCGCTACGAAGGAGTCCAGGACAGCGGCCTGAAGCTGTACTGGCACCCGGACGACGACCTCCGCGACTCCGACAAGGCCCTGGGCTTCCCGCGGGTCGACGGCTTCCTCGACGCCGCGCTCCGCGAGGTCAACAGCCCGGGCCTCGGCCTTCCCTGGTACTCGACCGTCGGCAACCACGACGCGCTGCCCGGCGGCTGCTGGGGGCCAGGAGACTCGTACTTCTCCGAATTCGCCGTAGGCGGACGGAAGTTGATGTCCCTCGACGAGCCGCGCGGCGCCGCCCTGTGGAAGGCCGTCAAGAAGGGCCGCGACCCCAAGGGCGCGCAGTTCAAGGAGCTCCTGAAGAGCGAGGCGCGCCGGATGCGCTCGGTCACCCCGGACGAGAGCCGCGCGCCCTTCACCCCCGCCGAGTACGTCCGGGCCCATCTCGACCCGGCGTACAAGGGCCACGGTCCCGCCGGGCACGGCTACACGCAGGAGAACCTCGACGCGGGCACCCAGTACTACTCCTTCCGCATCAGTGAGGACGTACTCGGCATCAGCCTGGACTCGACGGACCCCGGCGGCCACTACGAGGGCTCGCTCGGCACCGCCCAGATGGACTGGCTGGAGCGGGAGCTGAAGGCGAACGAGGAGAAGGACGGCGGCGGTTCGTACGTCATCGTCTTCAGCCACCACACCAGCCGGACCATGCGCAATCTGCGCCAGGACCCGGCGCGCCCGCGCGAGGGCAGGCACGGCGGCGACGAGATCATCGCCCTGCTCGCCCGCCACCGTTCCGTCCTGGCCTGGGTCAACGGACACAGCCACAAGAACGACATCACCGCGCGCCAGACCCCGGACGGCTCCTTCTGGGAGATCTCCACGGCCTCGCACATCGACTTCCCGCAGCTGGCCCGCGTCGTGGAGCTGAGCGACAACCACGACGGCACGATCTCCCTCTTCACCACCCTCATCGAGTCGTCGGCCCCGCACCGCACGGATTACGCCGATCTTTCCCAGACCGGTCTCGCCGCGCTCTACCGCGAGCTGTCCTTCAACGCCCCTGGTGCCAAGCCCGCGCTCGGCGGTGAGCCGGGCGACCGGAACACGGAACTCATCCTCAAGAAGGGCTGAAACCAGCTCAACCCGTGTGAGTCGGTCAACCTCCTCACCCGACCCGCGAGTCCCTCCGGCCGTCCGAACGGCGTGAACAGGTTCGTGAACAGGTTCGTGAACAGAGGGGGAGACATGTCGGCAGCACGCAGGAGAGGGCTGACGGGCGTGGCCGCGGGGGTGGCCATGGCGGTCACGGCGGGGGCGTTCGCGGCACCCGCGTTCGCCGGGGCGTCCGGGGGCGGGCACGGCGACCGGCACCGGGCGACGCAGCGGGCGATGGAGGCCGCCGTCAACGACGAAGCGCCCGGCGTGACGGTCCAGGTGAAGGACCGGCACGGAACCTGGGACTCGGCCGCGGGCATCGGTGACGTCGAACGGCAGAGCCCACGGGGCGCCCACGACCACTACCGCGTCGGCAGCATCACCAAGACGTTCGTCGCCACGGTGGTGCTCCAGCTGGTGGCGGAGGAGAAGCTGAGCCTCGACGACAAGGTCGGGCGGTGGCTGCCGGGCGTCGTCGAGGGCCACGGCCACGACGGGGACAGGATCACGGTCCGCCAGCTCCTCAATCACACGAGCGGCATCTTCAACGTGACGGCCGACGCGGGCTTCCGGGACAAGGTGTTCACGGAGAAGTTCCTCGCACACCGCTACGACACCTGGACACCCGAGCAGCAGGTCGCCGTCGCCATGCGCCACGAGCCCGACTTCGATCCCGGCAAGGGCTGGCACTACTCCAACACCAACTACCTTCTCGCCGGCATGATCATCAAGAAGGTGACGGGGGAGTCGTACGCCGACGAGATCCAGCGCCGCATCATCAAGCCGCTCAAGCTGCGTGGCACCAGCGTGCCGCCGAGCACGGAGCACGCGATGCCGGAGCCGAGCTCGCGCGCGTACATGAAACTGTCCGACGCCCCCGACGCCCCCGACGCCACGACCCACGACGTGACGGAGCTGAACCCGTCCCTGATGGGCGCCTCGGGCGGGATGATCTCCGACTCGGCGGACCTGAACACCTTCAACACCGCCCTGCTGCGCGGCAAGCTCCTGCCGAAGAAGCAGCTCGCCGAGATGAAGAGGACGGTCCCGCCGCAGGAGGGCGACGACAAGGAGGGGTACGGGCTCGGTCTCGTGAAGCGCACGACCGAGTGCGGCACGGTCGTCTGGGGGAACGGCGGCGACGTCCACGGTTCCACGTCGATGATGCTGTCGACCGAGGACGGCCGCCACGCCATCGCCGAGAACTTCAACGCGATGGAAGGCGACTTGTTCGCGGTCCTGAACGCGGAATTCTGTGCGAAGGGGAAGTGACGAGGGCGTCGGACCTTTCGCACACGCGAGAGGGGCGGAGCCGTCGTGCGGGCCCCGCCCCTCTCGCTCCCCTCCTGGCAGCGCCGTCACGCGCTACCTGGGCAGCACCACCACGTACGCCGCCGGCTCACGGTCGCCCGACGCCATCAGCGCGGTCCGTACGACCGTCGCCTGCTGTTCCAGCGACTCGCGCAGCTTCTTCGGCGTCAGGTGCACGACGGTGATGCCGAGCCGCTCCAAGTGCTCCCGCTTGCGCGCGTATTCGGACCACAGCGCGTCGTCGTCCTGCCGGAACCCCTGCCGGGGCGCCCGGGTGTCCAGTTCGACGGCGACGGCCAGGTCCGGCCAGTAGGCGTCGACGCCCCCGAGGTGGGGCCCGCCGGGCAATCGCAGGTCGACGTTCCACAGCGGATCGGGCAGGCCGTGCTCGGTGACCATCCGGTACAGCCGGTCCTCCGCGATGGCCCGCCCCTCGGCAAGCAGTGAGTCCACCGCGTCCACGACATGCGGCCGGGTGAGCAGCTTCGCCTGGTTCAACTCCCGCACGACGGCCGCCGGTTCGCAGTGGCCGCCGCGCACCGCCTCGGTGAGCAGTCTGCGCACAGCGGCCGCGTCGGTGAGCCCCGCCACGGCGTCGGCCAGCGCGCGCGGCACCGGGGCCACCGGAACTCCGCCGATCTGTACGGCGGTCGGCAGGGCCGGGGACCGCACGAGGCGGGTGAAGCCGGTGGAGCGCAGCCGCCGGGTGCGCGGGATCAGGACGTCGATGCGGTCCAGGGAGAGCAGTGGGGGAGCCGACGAGAAGCGGTGCAGGGCGAGCGCCGCGAGCCCGGTGATCAGCGCGTCGGCGTACGGGGCGTGGGGCTCGCCCGCGCCGGGCTGGGCGGGCACCGTCCTGGCGGCCTTGGCCGGCGGCCGCCCGGCGAACAACAGGGCGCCGTGCAGGCGCTCTTCACTGGTCGGCGGCCCCGGGTGCAGCAGGCAGACCCCCGGGAGCAGCTGCTGCCAGGGACCTTCCGGGCGGCAGTGGGCGGCGACCTCGGCGGATGAGATGCCGTGGGCGCGGAGCTGGGCGGTGCTCATCACTCGGCGCTGGACATCGGCGAGGTGACGCAGGGGGCGGGGGGAGAGCGGGGTGTTGTGGTTCATGACCGGGCCATTCCCGCTGCTGATCCACCCCCTAACCGCTGTTACACGCCCGTCGACATAACCGGACAACCCCGCACTAAAGTGCAGACGTTCGACTGCCGAAAAGGTCCGTTTGTGCGCGGTACGTGCCGACGGCCGCTCCACCCGTCGTGGGCGCGCCGCCGAGGCTGCCGAGCAGCGACGGCGGCACGCCCACCCGAGGTGTCCTGCGAGGCCGGTGTCCTACGAGGCCGCGGCGTCGCAGGCCTGCGCCCGGAGCGAGCGCGCGAGGTCGTCCCGCGCCTCCAGCACGAGCCGCCGCAGGGCGGGCGCGGCCGACTCGTGCGAGGCGAGCCACAGATCCGTCGCGTCCAGCGTCCCCTGGTCGTCCTGGAGGTGCGGGAAGAGTCCCCGCACGACGTCCATCCCGATCTGGATGGACCGCTCGGCCCACACCCGCTCGATGGCGGCGAAGTACCGGGGGGCGTACGGAGCGGTCAGCTCCCGCTGCGAGGACTGCGCGAAGCCCGAGATCGTCGCCCCCGCCAGCGCGTTCGACAGGGAGTCGGACTCCACCACGGAGGCCCACGCCTGCGCCTTCACCGCCGCGGAGGGCCGCGCCGCCAGGCACCGCACCTGATGCCGCTTGCCCGAAGCCGTGTCGTCGCGGACCAGCTCGGCGGCGAGCACCCGCTCGTCGGCGACGCCGTGCGCGGCCAGCGGGCCGAGGAAGGACCAGCGCAGCTCCTGGTCGACGTCCAGGCCGTCGATCTTGGCCGTGCCTTCGAGGAGGCCCTGCAGCAGCTGCAGATCGGCCGCGGACGAGGCCACCGCGGCGAAGAACCTCGCCCACGTCAGTTGGTTCTGGCTGCCGGGCTCCGCGATCCGCAGCTCCCGCAGCGCGCCCTCGGCGAGCGCGCGCCCGCCCTCCTCGCGCCACTCGGGGGCCGCGTAGAAGGTGAGGGCCGAGTCCGCCCAGGTGTGCAGCATCTGAAGGACACCGATGTCGCTCTCGCGTCCCGCGAACCGCAGCACCAGACCGATGAAGTCCCGCGCGGGCATCAGCGCGTCCCGCGTGAGGTTCCACAGCGCGGACCAGCACAGCGCGCGGGCCAGCGGGTCGGTGATGTCGCCGAGGTGCGCCCGCAGTGTGTCGAGGGAGTTCTCGTCGAAGCGGATCTTGCAGTACGTCAGGTCGTCGTCGTTGACCAGGACGAGATCCGGGGCCTCCTCGCCGGAGAGCTCGGACACCACCGTGCGCGGTCCTTCGACGTCGAGCTCCGCGCGTGCGTACCGCGTCAGCTCGCCCTCCGGCGTGCGGCGGTACAGGCCCACCGCCACGCGGTGCGGCCGCAGTTCGGGGTGCGACTCGGCGGCCTCCTGGAGCACGGAGAGCTCGGTGATCCGGCCCTCCGCGTTCAGAATCACCTGCGGCGTGAGGGAGTTGACCCCCGCCGTCTGCAGCCAGGACTGCGACCAGGACGCCATGTCGCGCCCCGAGGTCTCCTCCAGGACCGACAGCAGGTCACCGAGCCGGGTGTTCCCGTACGCGTGCCGCTTGAAGTAGCGCCGGGCGCCTTCGAGGAACGCGTCACGTCCGGCGTAGGCGACGAGCTGCTTCAGGACGCTCGCGCCCTTGGCGTACGTGATCCCGTCGAAGTTCAGCTTGGCGTCCTCCAGGTCACGGATGTCGGCCGTGACGGGGTGCGTGGAGGGCAGCTGGTCGGCGCGGTAGGCCCACGCCTTGCGGTTGTTGGCGAAGGTGATCCAGCCGTTGGTGAAGCGCGTCGCCTCGGTCATCGAGAAGGCGCCCATGAAGTCGGCGAAGGACTCCTTGAGCCACAGGTCGTCCCACCAGCGCATGGTGACGAGGTCGCCGAACCACATGTGCGCCATCTCGTGCAGGATGACGTTGGCCCGGCGCTCGTACGACGCCTGGGTCACCTTGCCGCGGAAGATGAACTCCTCGCGGAAGGTCACACAGCCGGGGTTCTCCATCGCGCCCAGGTTGTACTCCGGGACGAAGGCCTGGTCGTACTTGCCGAAGGGGTAGGGGTAGTCGAAGTTGTCGTGGAAGAAGTCCAGCCCCTGCTTGGTGACCAGGAAGACGTCGTCCGCGTCGAAGTGCTTCGCCAGGCCCTTCCTGCACATCGCGCCGAGCGGGATGTGCAGCGTCGTGCCGTCGTCGAAGGTGCGGCTGTAGGAGTCCGTCACGTAGTGATAGGGACCCGCCACGATCGCCGTGATGTACGTCGAGATCGGCTTCGTCTCGGCGAACTTCCATACGCCGTCGGCCGGTTCACCGGTGCCGTTCGACCAGACGTGCCATCCCTCGGGCGCCTGCACCTCGAAACGGAAGGGCGCCTTCAGGTCGGGCTGCTCGAAGTTGGCGAAGACGCGGCGCGAGTCCGCGGGCTCGTACTGCGTGTAGAGGTAGACCTCGCCGTCCTCCGGGTCGACGAAGCGGTGCATGCCCTCGCCGGTGCGGCTGTAGGCGCACTGGGCGTCCACCACCAGTTCGTTCTCCGCGGCCAGGTCCTCCAGCGAGATCCGGGTGCCGTCGAAGACCTCGGACGGGTCCAGGTCCTTGCCGTTCAGGGACACCGCCGTGACGCTCGGGGCGATCAGGTCGGCGAAGCTCGTGGCGCCGGGGTCGGCGCAGCGGAAGCGCAGGGTGGTGACGGAGCGGAACGTGCGCGGCTCCTGGTCGCTCTCGCCGATCGCGGAGCGCAGGTCGAGAAAGACCTCGTACCCGTCGACGGACAACAGCGCGGCCCTCTCCTGGGCCTCGTCGCGGGAAAGATTCTCACCGGGCACGGGCGGTACTCCCTTGTACTCGCATGTGGAAGTCGTGGATCGCACGACCTGTACGAATGTCTACGATCCTCGCATGTGCCCTCAGCGGGCGGTATCGGGGAATGCCCGGGTAGATCACTGACGTTCCCCTGGCCAAGCGCGCACGCATTCCCTAGGGAGAGACATGTCCGAGAACGGCAAGTCCGGTAAGCCCAGCAAGACCACAGCCGACTTCTGGTTCGACCCGCTGTGCCCGTGGGCCTGGATGACCTCGCGCTGGATGCTCGAGGTGGAGAAGGTCCGCGATGTCGAGGTCCGCTGGCATGTCATGAGCCTCGCCGTGCTGAACGAGGACCGGCTCGACGAGCTGCCCGAGGAGTACCGCGACATGCTGGAGACGAAGGCCTGGGGCCCGGTCCGCGTGGTCATCGCCGCCCAGCAGAAGCACGGCGACGAGACCATCGGCGAGCTCTACACCGCCCTCGGCACCCGCTTCCACAACCTCGGCGAGGGCCCGACCCGCGAGGCGATCGTCTCCGCCCTCAAGGACGTCGGCCTGCCCGAGGACCTCGCGGACTACGCGGACTCGGACGAGTACGACACCCAGCTGCGCGCCTCCCACCAGGAGGGCATCGACAAGGTCGGCCAGGACGTGGGCACGCCCGTCATCGCGGTCCCCGGCGCGGACGGCGAGCAGGTCGCCTTCTTCGGCCCCGTCGTGACGCCGGCCCCCAAGGGCGAGGCCGCCGCCAGGCTCTGGGACGGCACGCTCCTGGTCGCGTCCACGCCGGGCTTCTACGAGATCAAGCGCACGCGTACGCAGGGGCCGATCTTCGACTGAGTCAGAGGAAGGACTCGGGGAGGCGACGGCCCTTTCCCTGGTTGAGGTGCGGCTGAACCCAAAGGCACCCCGCACCCTCGCAGCGCCAGTGGCCCTGTGCCTCGGTCCGGGTCATCAGCGTGGCCAGGTAATCCTCCTCGCCCCGATTGACGGGCCGGAAGTCCTGCGGTTTGCCCCCGCAGGTCGGGCAGTGCCTGGAAGCTGTCGCCATGGCCATACCGTCCCCCGGAACCCCGCATACCGAAAGACCCCCGTGAGTCACGTCCTCACGGGGGTCTTCCGTCCATCCGCCTGCTTCGGTGAAGGTTGAGAAGACGATCACGAGGCAGGACGTTCTCAGGGGGCCGATCGCCTCACGGGGCCAGCAGGAGGCTGTTCACGCGCTGCTTCGCGGCCTCGTGACGCCTGGCCACGTCCTGCCAGTTGACGACGGCCCACATGGCGTCGATGAAGTCCACCTTCTGGTTCTTGTACTGCAGGTAGAAGGCGTGCTCCCAGGCGTCGAAGACCAGGATCGGCGTCGAACCCTGGCCGACGTTGCCCTGGTGGTCGTAGACCTGCTCGACGATCAGGCGGTTGCTGAGCGGTTCGTAGGCGAGCACGCCCCAGCCCGAGCCCTGCGTGGTCGCCGCGGCCTTGGTCAGCTGGGCCTTGAACTTGGCGAAGGAGCCGAAGGACTCGGTGATCGCGTCGGCGAGGTCACCGACACCGTCGGCGGCGAGCGGTTCGCCGCCGCCACCGTCCTTCGGGCTGTTCATGTTGTGCCAGTAGATGCTGTGCAGGATGTGGCCGGAGAGGTGGAAGGCCAGGTTCTTCTCCAGCCCGTTGATGGCGCCCCACGTCTCCTTGTCGCGCGCCTCCTCCAGCTGCTCAAGGGTGTCGTTCGCGCCCTTCACGTACGCCGCGTGGTGCTTGTCGTGGTGCAGCTCGACGATCTGGGGGTTGATGACCGGCTCGAGCGCCGCGTAGTCGTACGGAAGTTCAGGAAGCGTGTAAATGGCCATGTCCGAGCCCTCCGACTGCTGCTCTGCTGTAGTGCAACGCTTATTGCAACCTATATGCAAGTGCAGGCTAGCAGCAGGAGTGGGGTGGAGTTGATCAGCCCTTCGTCCTAGGACCGGAGGCCGGGGAGAACGCGAGAGGGCCCCGAGTCGGTCGACTCGGGGCCCTCTCGCGGTGCTGTTACTCGCCGGCGACTGCCGCCGGCTCCTCCGCACTCTTCTTCTCCGCCGTCTTCTGCCGCACGAAGCCGATCACCGCGAGCACCAGCGTCAGCGTTCCCGTGGCCAGGAGCTGCTTGCGGGTGTCGGGCTGTTCCGTCATCAGGTAGAAGATGTACGCCATCGCGGCCAGGGCGATCCACGTCAGGAACGGGTACGCCCACATCTTCACGACCAGCTTCTCGGGCTCCTCGCGCTCCGTCCTGCGGCGCAGGATCAGCTGCGAGACGGCGATGAAGATCCAGACCACCAGGATCATCGCGCCGATCATGTTCAGGAGCCAGGGGAAGACGTCGTCCGGGCGCCAGTAGCTGAGCAGGACGCAGACGAAGCCGAAGACCGAGGAGGCGAGGACCGCGAGGCGCGGGACGCCGCTGTGGACGCGGCCGAGCACCTTGGGGCCCTGGCCGCGCGCGATCAGGGAGTACGACATGCGCGAGGCGCCGTAGATGTTGGCGTTCATCGCGGAGAGCAGGGCGATCAGGACGATGACGTTCATGATCTGTCCGGCGCCGGGGATGCCCAGGTGGTCGAGCGTGGCGACGTACGGGCCCTTCGCCACGACCTCCTTGTTGTCCCAGGGGAGCAGCGTGACGACGACGAGCATCGAGCCCACGTAGAAGAGGGCGATGCGCCACATCGCCGTGCGCACGGCCTTGGCGACGCTCTGGACCGGCTTCTCGGACTCGGCCGCCGCGATCGTGACGGTCTCCAGACCGCCGTACGCGAAGACGGACGCGAGCAGGCCGATGATCAGGCCGTCCGTGCCGTTCGGCATGAACCCGCCCTCACCGGTGAGGTTGGCCGTGCCGGGGGCGGAGACGTCCGAGCCGGGCAGGATGCCCAGGATCGCGAGCACGCCGATGCCGAGGAAGAGCGCGATCGCGCCGACCTTGAGCGCGGCGAACCAGAACTCGAACTCGCCGAAGTTCTTCACGGCCGTCAGGTTGGCCCCGCAGAACACCAGCATGAAGAGGGCGACCCAGGCCCACTCGGGGCTGTCGGGGAACCAGCCCACCATGATCTTCGCGGCACCGATGCCTTCGAGGCCCACGGCGACGCAGAGCAGGAACCAGAAGCCCCAGCCCGCGGTGAAGCCCGCCCACGGGCCGATCGCCCGCTCGGCGTGCACCGAGAAGGAGCCGGAGGCCGGGTTCGCCGCCGACATCTCGCCGAGCATGCGCATCACGAGCATGACGAGCGCGCCGGAGATCGCGTAGGCGAGGACGATCGAAGGGCCGGCCGCGGCGATACCGGCCCCGGAACCCACGAAGAGGCCCGCTCCGATGACGCCGCCGAGGGCGATCATGGAGAGATGGCGCTGCTTGAGGCCGTGCACGAGCGGCGAATCGACCTTGGGGGCCTCGTCGGGTGATGCGCCGGGCGATGCGTCCTGGGGGGTGGACGTCCGAGACATGGGCGTGCCCTGTTCAGTAGCCGAGACGGGGGAGAGAGCGGCCCACAGTCTGAAGTCCGGTACCGCTGACAGGGAACACCTGACCGCTATACGGACACGACGCTCACACTTTGTGAAGGTGTGGGCACTGGATGTTCACGCGCGTTTCCTGCGCGCCTCGCGCCACTCCCGTAGCCCCGCGACCGCGAGGACGAGACCCGTCGCGCCCGCCGACCACAGCAGCTGCGGCCGCGCCGTGTCGTCCGTCAGCATCAGGCCGAGCACGGCCGCCATCGCCGCGAGCGCCGCCCATGTCAGGTACGGGAACGCCCACATCCGCAGGACGAGCCGCTCCGGTGCCTCGCGCTCGATGCGGCGGCGCAGCCTCAGCTGCGAGACCGCGATCAGCGCCCACACGAACAGCAGCACGGCGCCGACCGAGTTGAGCATGTAGAGGAAGACCGAGTCGGGCCACTTCAGATTGAGCACGACGGAGACGAAGCCGAAGGCCACCGAGGCGAGCACCGCCCGGCGCGGCACCCCGCCGCCCGACACCTTCAGGAGGGCCTTCGGTGCCTCGCCGCGCTCGGCGAGCGAGAAGACCATCCGGGACGAGCCGTAGAGGTTCGCGTTCAGCGCCGAGAGCAGCGCCACGAACACCACGATGTTCATGATCGTGCCCGCGGACGGCACCCCGATCGAGTCGAGGACCGTCACATACGGACTGACGCCCGCCTTCTGGGCCGTCCACGGCAGCACCGTCACGATGACCAGCATCGAGCCGACGTAGAAGAAGAGGATGCGGTAGACGGCGCTGCGCACGGCACGGGACACCGAGCGCACCGGGTCGTCGGACTCGGCGGCCGCGATCGTCACGACCTCCAGACCGCCGAAGGCGAAGACGACGGCGAGCACGCCGGACGTCACGCCCTCCCAGCCGTGGGGCAGGAAGCCGCCGTGCCCGGTGAGGTTGGTGAGGCCCACGGGATCGGTGTCCGGCAGGACCCCGAAGATCGCGAGCAGCCCGAGCACCAGGAACGCGACGATCGCGAAGACCTTCAGGGCGGCGAACCAGAACTCGAACTCGCCGAAGTTCTTCACCGCGGCGAGGTTGGCCGCCGTGAACACCAGCATGAAGATGAGGACCCAGGCCCACTGCGGTACGCCCGGCGCCCAGCTGTTGGCGATCTGCGCGGCGCCGGTCGCCTCCACGGCGAGCACGACCACGAGCAGGAACCAGTAGAGCCATCCGACGCTGAACCCCGCCCAGCGGCCGAGCGCACGCTCGGCGTGCACGGAGAACGACCCGGACGCGGGCATCGCCGCCGACATCTCGCCGAGCATCCGCATCACGCACATCGCCAGCGCGCCGGCGATGAGGTACGAGACGACGATCCCGGGCCCGGCCACGGCGATCCCGGCACCCGAGCCGACGAAGAGCCCGGCCCCGATGACGCCGCCGAGCCCGAGCATCGTGAGATGCCGCTGCTTGAGGCCACCGCCGAGCGGCTCGGGTTCCGTCGCCGTCGTGGGCGGGGGTGCGTCGTGCATGGTGCTCAGGCTGCTCTCGGGCTCACAAAGACTTTGGCGGGAACCTACAGTCTCCCCGGGCAGGAGCTCCCCGCGCAAAACGGCCCCCTGCGGCCCCCACCTCAGTGACGCGCATCACGCCCCCCGCAGGGGTACGCCCCGCGCTTTGTGCAGAGCCCACCACTGGGGCACCCGGCACCTTGTCGCCCACCGCCGGTGAAAGGCGCCCCCGCCTGAGATAGCGTCGCGGGGTCCCACCTGCCCGTCCCAGAACCCGCGGAGTCCCGATGAGCATCGCCGCCGTCTCTTCCCGTCCCGGCCAGGTCCTCGCGGACCTGCTGCCCGCGTCCCGCGCGAAGGACGCGGCCTTCGTCCTCGGCGGCGCCGCCCTCACCGGCATCGCGGCCCAGATCGCCGTGCCCGTCCCGGGTTCGCCCGTGCCGGTGACGGGACAGACTTTCGCCGCCCTCCTCGTCGGCACCGCCCTCGGTGCCCGCCGCGGTTTCCTCTCCCTCGCCCTGTACGCCCTCGTGGGCATGGCGGGCATGCCGTGGTTCGCGGAGGCGGGTTCGGGTGTCGCCGCGCCGTCCCTCGGCTACGTCCTCGGCATGCTGCTCGCCGCCACCGTGGCCGGTGCCCTCGCCCGCCGCGGCGCCGACCGTTCCGTCCTGCGCACCGCGGGCACGATGGTCCTCGGCTCGGCGATCATCTACGCGGTCGGTGTCCCGTACCTCGCCGCCGCGACCGGGATGTCTATGACGCAGGCCGTCGCCGCCGGACTCACGCCCTTCCTGATCGGCGACGCCCTCAAGGCCGCGCTCGCGATGGGCGCGCTGCCCACGGCGTGGAAGTTCCTCAACCGGTAGCACCCACGCCGTAGTTCCGCCTGAAGAGGTTCGCCGGGTCGTACGTGGCCTTCAGCCCGGCGAGCCTCTTCCGCGTTTCCGCGTCGTACAGGCCATCCGCCCGGCCCCCGGCGGCGAAGGCGAAGTTGAGCAACCGCCCCTCGCCCGCGAACAGCCCGAACGCCCGCGCCTGCACCGCCCGCACCGCGTCGAGGTCCGTGCCCTCCAGCGGCGAGAGCACCCGCACCAGCCACCCCGCGTCCCGGTACGGCACCGCGTTGCCCGCCGGCTTCGCGAGGGCCCCGCCCAACTGGTTGATCTGCACGACGTGCATCTTCTCGGCGGCCGGACCGGTCAGCGCGAACAGCTCCTCCGCCGCCGCCAGGTCCAGTTCCCGTACGACCACGCTGTCCCCGTAGTAGGAGTGCGGGAAGTCGGGGTCGCTGTGGATCGTGTGGCTCTCGGTGTACGGCATCTCCCGCAGCGAGTCCGACACCATGGGCCCGATCTCCCGCAACGGCGCCACGAGCCGCTCGGCCGCCGCCTCGGAGCCCGTGTACGCGACGCGCACCGTGACGAGATAGCAGCCCCGCAGATGGGGCGGCAGCTGCGGGATGTCGGGGTAGACGAGCGCCGCCACCGACGAGGTCAGCTCGTCCGGCACCGTCCGCGTCCACGCCTCGTACGCCCGCAGCACGTGGCCCGGATCCACCGCGCGGCCGTCGAACTCGATCGCCCCGCCGTACAGCCGCTCCACCGGCACAAGACCCATCTCCAGGGCCGTCACCACCCCGAGGTTGGCGCCGCCGCCGAGCAGCCCCCAGAAGAGCTCGGGCTCGCTCTCCGGCGTGACGTGGCGCCGGCTGCCGTCCGCCGTGACGACGTCGAGCCACCGGACGTGGTCGGCCGCGTATCCGAACTCCCTCGCCAGGATGCCGAGTCCACCGCCCAGCGTGTACGAGACGGCGCCCACGCCCGGTGCCGAACCGTTCAGCGGTGCGAGGCCGTGCGCCGCCGCGGCCTCGACGACCTGGCCCCAGCGGACGCCCGCGCCGACGGTGGCCGTGCGCGCGCCGGCATCGATCAGGACGGAGTCCATCCGCCGGGTGCTGATCAGCACGCCGCCCTCCGAGGCCCCCGGAAGCCCGTGCCCGGTGGCCTGGACCCCGACGGGCAGGCCCGCCCGCGCGGCGTACGACACCGCGGCGATGACGTCATCGGCGCCCCCGGCCCCGAACACGATCGCGGGGCGCTGCGCGAAACCGGTCTGGAAACCGGCGATCTCCTCGTCGTACCCGTCGTCGCCGGGCCGGAACACGAGTCGCTGATCGGTGAAGTCCACGGTGATCCTCCAAGGAGTGCTGCTGACGCGTCAGAGACTCCCCGGAAAACCTGACATCCCCCGTCAAGTTTTCCGGACCGTTCCCGGCCCTCGGGAAACCACCCTCGGGAAAATCCGGGAACTGTGCTGTCATGAAAGGGGACTTGGGGGTGGACGCCCATGCCGGAGCTTCGCGTGGTGGCGGGCCGCTATCGCCTGCTCGACGTCATCGGCCAGGGCGGCATGGGCCGCGTGTGGCGGGCGTCCGACGAGCTCCTCGACCGCCGGGTGGCGGTGAAGGAGATGCGGGTCGACGAAACCTTCGAGGGCCCCGACGCGGAGGGCGCCCGGGTCCGCAGGGAACGCGCGCTGCGCGAGGCGCGGGCCATCGCGCGGATCGACCACCCCGGTGTCGTACGCGTCCATGACGTCGCGGAGGAGGACGGCCGCCTCTGGATCGTCATGGAACTGGTCGACGCGCGCTCGCTCGCACGGTACGTCGACGAGGAGGGGCCCCTGGACGAGCACGCGGCGGCGCGCCTGGGCCTGGCCCTGGTGGCGGCGCTGCGGAAGGTGCACGCGGCGGGCGTCGTGCACCGCGACATCAAGCCGGAGAACATCCTGCTCGGGGCCGGGGGACCAGCCGACCGGGTCGTCCTCACCGACTTCGGCATCGCGGCGCTCCAGGACACCGGCCGTCTCACGCAGACGGGCCTGCTGGTGGGCTCGCCCGAGTACATGGCGCCCGAGCGGATCTCCGGCGCCGAGCAGGGGCCGCCGTCGGACCTCTGGTCCCTGGGCGCGACGCTCTGCACGGCGCTGCGCGGCAGCTCACCGTTCGTCCGCGCCTCGGCCCTGAACACACTGGTCGCGGTCCTGCACGAGGCGCCCGAACTGCCGCCGGAAGCAAGCGGGTTACGCCCCCTCCTGACGGCACTGCTGGCCAAGGAGCCGGCGCGCAGGCCGGGCCTCGACGAGACGGAGGCGGCCCTGCGGGCGGTGCTCGCGGCACCCGCGCCATCGCCGCGTCTGCCGGGCGACCGCACCCGGCCCGACTGGCGGCCGCACGTGCTGACCGCCGTGGTGCTGCTGGTCGCGGCCGCAGTGGCGGCCGTCATGTTCTTCACGGCGCGCGATCCGGGCGGCGGCGGCTCGCCGGGCCCGAGCACGCCCGTACCGACGGTGGCGGGTACGTCGACCGCGCCACCGCCGGACGGCACCGGCTAGGCGTCGACGCTTGTGCCGGCGGTGTCGGCCGTGTCGGTCTCGACCTCGGCGCGGGGCCGCACCTTCTCCCGGATGAGGGAGAACGCCACCACGAACGCCGCGGCGAGCAGCGAGAGCAGCACCTGCTTGCGCCCGGTCTCGTCGGTCAGCATGTAGACGAGCACGAACGAGATCATCGCGATCGTGACCCAGGTCAGGTACGGGAAGAGCCACATCTTCACGACGAGCTTCTCCGGCTGCTCGCGCAAGATGATCCCGCGCATCCGCAGCTGCGTGAACGCGATCATCAGCCAGACGAACAGGGCCACCGCGCCCGAGGAGTTCAGCAGGAAGTCGAAGACGGTGTCCTTCCACTGGTAGTTGAACCAGACGGCGACGAAGCCGAACACGACGGACCCGAGGATCGCGGCCTGCGGCACACCGCGCTTGTTGGTGCGCGCGAAGGCCTTGGGCGCGTCACCCCGCCGGCCGAGCGAGAAGGCCATGCGGGAAGCGGTGTAGAGGCCGGAGTTGAGGCAGGAGAGCACGGCCGTCAGGACGATGACGTTCATGACCTGACCGGCGTGCGGGATGCCGATCGAGTTCAGCGCGGCGACGTACGAACCGTCCTTGACGATCGACTTGTCGTTCCACGGCAGGAGCGTGATGACGACGAAGATCGAGCCCAGGTAGAAGACACCGATACGCCAGATGACGCTGTTGGTGGCCTTGGTGACGGCGCGCTGCGGGTCCTCGGACTCACCGGCGGCCAGCGTGACGATCTCGGAGCCCATGAACGAGAAGACGACCATGAGCACGCCGGTGAGGATGGCGCCCGCGCCCTGCGGCATGAAGCCGCCCGCGTCGGTGAGGTGCGCGAAGCCGGCGCCGGGGTTGTCGGAGCCGGGCAGCACGCCGAAGACGGCGAGCAGACCGATGATGACGAAGCCGCCGATGGCGACGACCTTGATCCCGGCGAACCAGAACTCGAACTCACCGTAGGAGCCGACCGAGACGAGGTTCGTCGCGGTGAGCACCACCATCACGATGAGCGCCCAGCCCCACTGCGGGACGTCCGGTATCCACCCGTTGAGGATGACGGCACCGGCGGTGGCCTCCACGGCGAGCACCACGACCCAGAAGAACCAGTAGAGCCAGCCGATGGAGAAACCGGCCCAGCGGCCGAGCGCCTGGTCCGCGTAGGTGGAGAAGGAGCCGGAGGTGGGCCGTGCGGCGGCCATCTCGCCGAGCATCCGCATCACCAGGACGACCATCGTGCCGACGAGGGCGTACGACACGAGGATGGCGGGCCCGGCTGCGGCGATGCCGGAGCTGGAGCCGACGAAGAGGCCGGCTCCGATGACGCCACCGATGGCGATCATGGAGAGGTGGCGGTTCTTCAGCCCGGCCTGCAGGCCGTCACCGGTGTCTCCAGACTGCGAATCCCCAGGTTCGATGGGGTTGCGGTCTGCCTTCGCAAGGGAGGGTTGCGAGGTCATGGACGAATCCTTAAGTTCTCGGGTCACGAGCCCCCGCATTCAAACTCAGGGGTGAACGTGACGGAAGTCCCGACTCCGGATCGTTGTATTCCGGCCCGATGGCTCAGACCTTGTGGGTCAAAGGCCCAGACCAGGGTGGCCGCGGTCCGGCCCCCGGACGCCGCTACCCGCCCCGCGACGTGCCACACTCAGACGCATGCGCGTGTACCTCGGCTCGGATCATGCCGGCTACGAACTGAAGAACCACCTGGTCGAGTGGCTCAAGAGCCACGGCCACGAGCCCGTCGACTGCGGGCCCCACATCTATGACGCCCAGGACGACTACCCCCCCTTCTGCCTCCGCGCCGCGGAGAAGACGGCGGCGGACCCCCAGTCGCTCGGCATCGTGATCGGGGGCTCCGGCAACGGGGAGCAGATCGCCGCGAACAAGGTGAAGGGGGTGCGGGCCGCCCTCGCCTGGAGCGAGCAGACGGCCGCGCTCGGCCGCGAGCACAACGACGCGAACGTGGTGTCGATCGGCGGCCGGATGCACACGCAGGAGGAGGCGACGAAGTTCGTCGAGATCTTCCTGTCGACGCCGTACTCGGGTGAGGCCCGTCACACTCGGCGGATCGACATGCTGTCGGCCTACGAGACCACGGGCGAGTTGCCCCCGATCCCGGCCGGCCACCCGCAGCAGTAGCGAGGCCCCGGGGCTCCGCCCCGGACCCCGCTCCTCAAACGCCGGAGGGGCTGGATTTTCAGCCCGTCCGGCGTTTGAGGACGAGCCCTCAAGGCGATTTGCCCGTACCCACCCCCGGAGGGACCCGTGCCGGAGGGGCACACCATTCACCGCCTCGCGGACGACCACCGCGCCCGCTTCGAGGGCCGGGGCTCCCTCCGCGTCACCAGCCCCCAGGGCAAGTTCTCCGACAGCGCGGCCCTGCTCGACGGCCAGGAGATGGACACCGCAGAGGCCCACGGCAAGCACCTCTTCCTCGGCTTCGCCGACACCGGCTGGATCCACGTCCACCTCGGCCTCTTCGGCAAGTACGCCGTCGGTGAGACCCCCGCACCGCCGCCCACGGACACCCTTCGCCTGCGTCTCCTGAACGACACGTACTACTCGGACCTCCGCGGCCCCACGACCTGCGCCCTCATCACGGACGAGGAGAAGCAGGCGATACACGAGCGCCTCGGCCCCGACCCGCTGCGCCCGCAGGACGACCCGGACAAGGCCTACGCCCGCATCTCGCGCAGCCGCACCACCATCGCCGCGCTCCTCATGGACCAGAAGGTCATCGCGGGCGTCGGCAACGTCTACCGCGCCGAGGTCCTCTTCCGGCACGGCATCGACCCGTACACCCCGGGCAAGGAGATCCGCCCCGCCCTGTGGACGGCGATGTGGGAGGACCTCGTCGCCCTGATGCGCGAGGGCGTGCGCCTCAACCGCATCGACACCGTCAGGCCCGAGCACACGCCGGAGGCGATGGGCCGCGCGCCGCGCGTGGACGACCACGGCGGCGAGGTGTACGTGTACCGCAGGGCCACCATGCCCTGCCACATCTGTGGCGGCGAGATCCGCACCGCCGATCTCGCCGCCCGCAACCTCTTCTGGTGCCCCAAGTGCCAGCGGCCCCGCAGGTCCCGCCGCAAGGACGGCTGAGACCCACGGCGCGGCTGAAGCCCCGGCCGAAAGCCCCCGGCTAGAAGCCGTGCGGCAGCCACGGCGCGGTGTCCGAGCCGAAGGCCGTCGTGGCCTCCGCCAGTGCGCCCGGCCGCAGTTCCCGTACGCGGCCCGCTGCCGCGAGTGACGCCAGGGACACGCCGCCGAGATAGGCGGAGCCCAAGTCCCGTACGGACAGGGCGAGATCGGCGTCGTCGTCCGTGCGCTCGCAGGTCGCGTCTTTCAGATCGCCGCTGAGCCGCCAACGGCCCGCGTTCCAGGGGCAGAAGGCGTCCTCCACGTCGAGGACCAGGTTCACCGGCGTCCGGTAGGTGCGTGCCGCGAGGGCGGCCCCCACCTCCACCAGGCGCACGTGGAGCGAGTCCTTCACCTGCATCCGGCAGCGCCGCACGTCCGAGACGAGCTGGAACACCGCGTCGTCCGTCGGGCGGTTGTGCACGTCGATCGTCGACGTCAGGTCGATGCCGAAGAGGAACCGCCACAGCGCCGCGTACGCGGCGGGGTCCTCGGCCTCCAGGTCGCGCAGCCGGACCGTGCCGTTGGGGCCCGCCGCGTCCCACTCGGGCTTCACGTGGAAGCGTGCGTACCCGACGAGCTCCCCGTCGCGCTTGGCGACCACGCACTGCAGCGGTGACGAGCCCTGCCGCTCGCTCTCCGGGTCGAGCAGCCCGAGCCGGTCCCAGCCGGGCTGCCTGGCCAGCATCCCCGGCCGCTCGGTCACCCGTCGCGCGTACAGCGCCTCGCACGCCTCGTGGACGTCGGCGGGCTTGGCGTACCGAAGGCGTACGTCATCCGTACCGGCCGGCACCGTCAGGCGTACGCGTGAGGTGTCGATCTCGGCCTTCGTCGCGAACGTCGCCGCGCCGTACCCGAACCGTCCGTAGATGACGGGCTCGGAGGCCGTGAGCACCGCCAGGCACTCGCCCTTCGCCCGTACGTCGTCGAGCTGGCGCCGCATCATCGACGTCAGGATGCCCCGCCGCCGGTGCGTCGCCGCGACGCTGACCATCGTCACTCCGGCCGCCTCCACCAGGGCACCGCCCGGCACGGAGAGGCGGAAGCTGAACGCGCCCGTCGTGCCGACGCAGCTCTCGCCCTCCCAGGTGCCGAAGAAACGGTCGAACTCGGTCAGGGCGTTCCAGAGCTCATGCTCTTCCCTGGCTTCGGCGACGCCACCGAAGGCGAGCTCCAGGGTGCCGTAGTACTCGTCCCAGTCTTCCTGCCGCAACTCCCGCATTTCCGTCGTCATATGCCATGCCTACCAGGGCGAAGCGGGCGGAGCGACAGGATTTACGCGGCCTGACAGCATGCCCCTGACGGGGGACAACCGGCACCTCCCGTGCGAAGTGCCTGGCCCGGTGGATAGGGTCCGGGAGCAATGGACGGCAGTCGAGCGGAAGCCGAGACGTTTACAGCCCGGATGAAGAAGCGGATCCACCGGGCTCGCATAGGGCTGCGCAAATCCGGGGTCGACTACTTCCGGGGCGACGGCTCGGACTGGATCGCGCTCGCGGGCCTGCTCGTCACCATCCCGGTGATCACCTTCTGCACCCTGGTCAACCCCGTCTGGTGCGCGCCCGCCGCGCTCGTCCTGCCCATCGTGGCCGGCGGCCTGCTCCTGAGGCCCTCCAGCCTGCTCGCCCTGTACGCGACGGCGGCCGCCGCGCTCATCGTGGAGTCCGTCCAGCTCGGCCCGTACACCGAAGGGGGCTCGCGGGTCACGCCCGGAGTGGTCCTCGTCGTCGCGGCCTGCGGCTTCTTCGGGCTGATCATCGCGCAGTTCCGCAGCCGGGTCGGCGTGCCGTGGCGCGGCGGCGGAACGATGCTCTTCGACCTGCGTGAACGCATCCGCGTACAGAGCAAGTTGCCGAAGCTGCCTCGCGGCTGGCACCGCGAGATGGCCCTGCGGCCCGCGGGCGGCCAGTCCTTCTCCGGGGACTTCGTGGTCGCGGCCCGCACGAACGGCGGCCGCACCCTGGAGGTCGTCCTCACGGATGTCTCCGGCAAGGGCATGGACGCGGGCTCCCGTGCCCTGCTTCTTTCGGGCGCCTTCGGCGGCCTGCTCGGCTCGCTCCCGCCGCACGCGTTCCTGACCGCGGCCAACGGCTACCTCCTGCGCCAGGACTGGGACGAGGGCTTCGCGACCTCCATCCACCTGGTCCTCGACCTGGAGAGCGGCGACTACGAACTCTTCACGGCGGGCCACCCGCCGGGCCTCCAGCTCAGCGCGGGCAGCGGCCGCTGGGAGCAGAAGGCCGCCGAGGGACCGCTCCTGGGCGTGTACGACGGGGCGCAGTTCGACCCGGTGAAGGGCTCCCTGCGCCCGGGCGACGTCCTGATGCTCTTCACGGACGGTCTCGTCGAGACCTCCGACCGGGACATCAGCGAGGGCATCGACCGCCTCACCGGGGAAGCCGACCGCTATGTGGCGGGCGGCTTCCACGGTGCCGCGTGGCATCTGATCGAGGCGGTCGCGAAGGACGTCAACGACGACCGGGCGCTGCTGCTGATCTGCCGGGAGCCGTCAGCGGGCGCCTGACAGCTCGGGTTCCGGTTCGCGTACGACATCGCGCCCGCCCGGCAGGATCCGCGCCAGCCACTTCGAGCGTCCCGCGGCCAGCGGCCCGAGCACCGCGAGCAGCAGCACGTACCCCGCGATGAACGGCGAGAGCCGGTCGTCGAGGCCCGCGGTGGCCGCCATGGTCGCCAGGATCAGGGCAAACTCGCCGCGCGCGAGCAGCGTGGTGGAGATGTTCGCCGCGGGCCCCGCCCCGAAGCCGTAGATGCGCGCCGCGCCGAGTCCCGCGAGGACGTTCATCAGCAGCGTCACGGCCACGGCGGCGAGCACCGGCCAGAGCACCGTGGGCAGGTCGCCCGGGTCGATGGAGAGGCCGAAGCCGAAGAAGAAGATCGCCCCGAACGCGTCCCGCAGCGGGTGCACCAGCTTGCGGACGCGCTCGCCGGAAGCCGTGCTGCCCACCATCAGGCCGACCATGAACGCGCCGATCGCGTCCGCGACCCCGAACCACTCCGAGACCCCGGCGACGAAGACCGCGGCCCCGAGGAAGGAGATGACGAGCAGTTCGTCGTCCCGGGTGTCCATGAGCCGCCCGACGACCTTCGTGCCGAAGCGCGCCACGAGGGCGAGCAGCAGCAGGAAGCCGAACGCCTTGCCGCCGTCCATGACGGCCGCCGCGAGGCTGTCGGCGCCGGACAGGACGGGCTGCAGCGCCGCCAGGTAGAGCGCGACGAAGATGTCCTCGACGACGATGATGCCGAGGATCGGCTTCGTCTCCGGATTGCCGAGCCGTCCGGTGTCGACGAGCACCTTGGTGACGATCGCGGACGACGAGATGCCGAGCACCCCGGCGAGGACCAGAGCCTCGGAGGTCCCCCAGCCGAGGGCGAATCCGAAGCCGAGGCCCGCGCCGACGTTCAGCGCGAGGTACGTCCCTCCGGCGAGGGCCATCTTGCGGCCGCCCGTCTTGAGGTCGTCCATGTGGAACTCGAGGCCCAGGTAGAAGAGCAGAAGCACCAGGCCGAGCGCCGAGAGCATCTCCAGGTCGTGGGGGTCCGAGAGCAGGACCACGCCGGGAGTGTGCGGGCCGAGGAGGATCCCGGCCAGGATGAAGAGCGGAATGGTGGGGAGTCCGATGCGGCCGCCCACGCGGGCCAGCACCGCGGCGGCGAGAAAGGCGCCGCCCATGGCTATCAGGGTGTCTGCGTGTCCGATGGGCCCGTTCCTCCTGGTGATCGGCGACGCACCCACCGCACACGAATGGCAAAGGGGGCGTCAAGGAAGCGTCAATAGTTAGCTTACCAAACGACCTCGGCGGCGCCCGGAAAGGGCAAACGTCCGCTCCCTGCGGGGGATACCCCCACCCCCGATTCGCCGGGGAACCTCATGGTCCACAGAACCCCCGGATCCGTACGTTCGAGGCATCACCTACGGAAGGCGGAGAGGGCCATGGGGCTGCGGCGCAAGAAGCGATCCGAAGGTGCCGGGGAAACGGCCGGGGGAGTGCTGCCCCCGATGCCGGGCGAGGCCCCCCGCGGCACCGAATGGGCAGTGGAACTGCACGGCGTACGACGCAGGTACGGCAGGGGTTCCGGCGCCGTACACGCCCTCAGCGGCATCGACCTCGCCCTGGAACGCGGCAGCTTCACCGCCGTCATGGGCCCCTCGGGCTCCGGCAAGTCCACCTTTCTGCAGTGCGCGGCCGGACTCGACCGGCCCAGCGAGGGAACCGTCCGCCTGGGCGGCACGGAGATCACCTCGATGAGCGAGAACAAGCTGACCGCGCTGCGCCGCACCCGCCTCGGCTTCGTCTTCCAGGCCTTCAACCTGCTGCCCTCGCTGACCGTCGAGCAGAACGTCCTCCTGCCGATGCGCCTCGCGGGCCACCGCCCCGACCGGCGCAGGGCCGCCGACCTGCTCCGTCGCGTGGGCCTCGGCGCCGACAAGCACAAGCGCCGCCCCGGCGAGCTCTCCGGAGGCCAGCAGCAGCGCGTCGCGATCGCCCGCGCCCTGGTCACGGACCCGGACGTGATCTTCGCGGACGAGCCGACCGGCGCCCTGGACACCACCACGGCCGCCGAGATCCTCACCCTGCTCCGCTCGGCCGTCGACGGCATGGGAGCCACGGTCGTCATGGTCACCCACGACCCCGCCGCCGCGGCGTACGCCGACCGGGTCCTCTTCCTCGCCGACGGCGCGGTCGTGGACCGCGTCGAACGGGCTTCGGCGGCGCAGATCGCGGCCCGCATGACGGCGCTCACGGCACCGGCGTACGCGACAGCGGCGGCATAGCCCCGCGTCCCCGCCCCTTTCACGACTCCGGAGAATCCCCATGCCCAACGGCCTCGCCCGCGCCGCCGTCCGCTTCAAACCCGCCGCCTTCGTGGGCACGTTCGTCGCGCTGATGATGGCCGCGCTGATCGTGTCCGCCTGCGGCATCCTCCTGGAGACCGGGGTACGCGCATCGGTGCCGCCCACCCGGTACGCGGGCGCCCCCGTGGTGGTGGCCGCCGACCAGCGCGCCCACTTCGTGGCGGGCAGCGGTGACAGCCGCTCCGAGTCGAACACGCCCCTGCCCGACCGGGCCCGGATCGACAACTCCCTGGTGGCGAAGGCGGGTTCGGTGCCCGGAGCGCGCACGGCCGTCCCGGACGTCACCTTCCCCGTGCAGTCCGGCGGCAAGGAGGTCACCGCGCACGGCTGGGGCTCCACAGCCTTCACCGGCGAGAAGCTGAGCGCGGGCCGCGCCCCGCACCCCGGCGAGGTCGTACTCGCCGCGCCCGGCACGGCCGTCGGCGAGCACGCCACGCTCACCACGGCGGACGGCCCGCGCGACTTCCGGATCTCCGGCACCGTACGAGATCAACAGGGCGCCCCCACGGCCTGGTTCGCCGACTCCGACGCCGTACGCCTCTCCGGCCACCCGGGCCGCGTCGACGCCGTCGCCGTCCTGCCCGAGCGAGGCGTCACGGACGCCGCCCTCAAGGCCCAGGTGGCACACGCCGTCGGTGGCAAGGCCGATGTCCACACCGGCGACGACCGCAGCGAGGCCGAGGGCTCCGAACTCGCCTACGCACAGGAGATGCTCACCGGTCTCGGCGGCTCCTTCGGCGGCATCGCGGCGCTGGTCGCCATGTTCACCGCGGCAGGCACCGTGGCGCTCTCCGTCGGCCAGCGAGCCCGCGAGTACGCGCTCCTGCGGGCCATCGGCACCACACCCCGGCAGATCCGCCGCACCATCGCCACCGAGTCCCTGCTCGTGGCGCCGCTGGCGGGAGCGGTCGGCGTCCTGCCCGGAATCGCCCTGGCCGCGTGGTGGTTCGGCCAGCTCAAGGACAAGGGCGCGATCCCCGAGGCCCTGGACCTCTCCGTCTCGTTCATCCCGCTCGTCTCGGCCGTCGGCGTCGCCGTGCTCACCGCGCTGGTCTCCGGCTACCTGGCGGCCCGCCGCCCCTCCCGCATCAGGCCGGGCCAGGCCCTGAGCGAGTCCTCCGTGGAACGCCTGCGCTTCGGCTGGATCCGTACGCCGCTGGGGATCGCGGCGGCCGTCGGCGGCTGCGTCCTCGCCAAGATCGCCTCCTCGATGACGGGGGACGACGCGGCCAACGTGGCGCTCGGCATCGTCATGCTGTTCATGCTCGCCGTGGCCCTGCTCGGCCCGCTGGTCGCCCGCGCCTGCGCGGCCCTGTTCGGACTCCCGCTGCGCGGCGCCGGCGCGTCCGCCTCGCTCGCCGCGGCCAACTCCCGTACGAACGCGCGCCGGCTGGCGTCGGCGATCACCCCGATCGTCCTCGCCATGGCGTTCTCGTCGACCCTCGTCTTCATGCACACCAGCGAGGACCGGGTGGCGGCCGACCAGCAGCGCGAGGGCATCACGGCGGACCACATCGTCTCCGCGTCGGGAGCGGGGGCGACGCAGGGCGGGGTCTCGAAGGCGGGGCGGGCCCCGGGCGTCACGTCAGCGGTGGGCCTGCTCAAGACCTCCGTCCTGGTGCCGGTGGGCTCGGGCGCCGACCGCTGGCTGGAGTCGGCGTCGACGCAGGGCATCACGGGCTCACCCCGTGACCTGGCCGAGGTCCAGGATCTGGGCGTCAGGACGGGCACGATGAACTCGCTCGGCAAGGGCGAGATCGCCGTCGACGCGAAGCTGGCGGACTCCGCGAACGTGCGGACGGGCGAGCGCATCGCCCTGCGCATGCCCGACGGCACGAAGGCGACACGCAAGGTGGTCGCCACGTACGGCCGGGGTCTCGGCCTGTCTCAAGTCACCCTCCCCGCAGCCGACTTGAAACCCCACCTGACCTCGTCGTTCTCCTCGGAGATCTGGACGAAGGGCAAGGCGCCGCAGGCCCTCGCGGCGCTCGGCACCCTCCAGGACCGCGACGACTACGCCACCGCGCAGTCCACGGACCGGGCGGTCAACGCCTGGGCGAACACGGTGATGGCCGCCGTGCTCGGCGGCTTCGCGGCGATCGCCGCCGTCAACACCCTGGTGATGACGGTCCTCGACCGCCGCCGCGAACTCGGCACGCTGCGCCTGATCGGCTCCACCCGGCGCCAGGTGATGCTGATGGTGCGGTGGGAGGCGCTCCTGGTCGCCGGCGCGGGCATCGTGATCGGCTCGGCGATCGCGATGGCGACACTGGTCCCCCTGGTGAACGGCCTGACGGGGGAGTCCCCTTACATTCCGCCGCTGGTCTACGGCTCGTTCGTGGTAGCGACCCTGGCCCTGGGCCTGGCGGCGACGGCGCTGCCGGCGAGGGCGGCGCTGAAGACGGGGGTCTGATTTTCCCCCACCCCGCCCCTTCCCGAAACTCGCTGCGCGAGGGCCTCCTCAAACGCCGGAGGGGCTGAAAGATCCAGCCCCTCCGGCGAGCGAGGGATTCGAGCCCGTCCGGCGTTTGAGGACGAACTCGGCGGAGCCGGTGATGACGGCACCCAAGGCCCCCGCGCCAGAGCGGCCCGCGGCAGAGCCGCAAGTGTCACAGCCGGGAAAGGGCGGGGTTGGGGAAGATCTCCCCATGAACCCCAGCCCCCTGCTGACCGTCCCCGAGGTAGAGGCAATCGCCCGCCGGGCCCACGCCACCCAGAAAGACAAAGCGGGCCGCCCCTACACAGAGCACCTGCAAGCCGTGGCGGACGGAGTCCGGACCCGAGGCGGCACGCCGGAACAGATCGCCGCCGCCTGGCTCCACGACGCCATCGAGGACAACGCCCTCACCGAGAAGTGGCTGCGGGACGCGCCTCTCACCCCACGTACGAAGGACATCGTGCGAGCCCTCACCAAGAGGGCGGGCGAACCCCCCGAGGCCTACGCCACCCGCATCCTCGAAACCCCCGGCGCCCGCCTGGTCAAGGAGGCGGACCTGGCCCACAACGCGGATCCGGCCCGCCTAGCGGAGCTAGACGGGCCGACCCGCACTCGCCTCACGGCCAAGTACGCCAACATGCGCGCCCTGTTGGGCATCCAGTCCCAGGGCTAGGAAGAAGCCTTGGCCCGCTCCCGGGCCAGGGCGGCGGCATCCCGCTTGAACGCCCACTCCATCTTCGGCTCCATGGCGAAGCGGAACATCCGCTGCACCGGAGGCGTACAGAGGAGCGTCACCACCGACGCGGCGATCAGCGACACGATCACCTGTCCGACAGGCGTGTGCATCCACGCGTAGTCGTCGAACCAGCCCCAGAAGCGCGAGCCCTTGGCCAGGAAGCCGTGCAGCAGGTAGCCGTACAGCGTGCCTGCGCCGAGGATCGTGAACCACATCTTGCGGCGCGGAACCCACGCGAAGAAGCACGCGGTCAGGATGGCGGAGCAGCCGAAGAGCGCCAGCGTCATGACGATGCCGGCCCACCACGGCGCACCCAACTCCTGTGCGCTGTCCCGGCGGTAGAACCAGGCCGACGTCATCCGCGGTCCCGCCCAGTACGCGAGCAGGAGCGCGCTCGCGAAGATCGGGACGGAGAGCAGCCGTACCTCGCGGCGCCGCACCAGCTGGAAGTACTCGGGCTTCATGAACAGGCCGAGCACGAAGAAGGGCAGGAACTGCAGCACGCGCTGCAGGTCCAGGTCGTCGCCGATGTCGGGCGAGACCGAGGCCAGTGCGGCGATGGCGAGCGCGAGCGGAATCGGCCAGCGGACCAGCTTCCACAGCGGGGTCGTCAGACGCCAGACGAAGAGCGCGACCAGGAACCAGGTGAGGTACCAGGGGTCGAGCAAGCTGATCGGCTGCGTCGGATCGTCGTCCGCGTAGCGCTTGAAGAAGGTGTACGCGACCTCGAAGAGGACGTACGGCACGGCGACGCCGGTCACCAGGCGCTTGAGCCGGTCGGACCGCATGTCGAAGCTGCGCGAGAAGTAGCCGGAGATGAGGATGAACGCCGGCATGTGGAAGGTGTAGACGGTCATGTACAGCGCCTCTGCGGCGCGGCTGCCGTCCGTCAGCGGCTCCCAGGCGTGCGCCATCGCGACCAGGACGATCGCCAGGTACTTGGCGTTGTCGAAGAACGCGTCGCGCTGCTTGGCGGGTTGACCCGTGGACGCGGGTCTACCCGTGGAGCCGGGGTGGCCCGTGGAACCGGAGGGGCCCGAGGAACCGGGTCGAGCGGTGGTGCCGGCCGGGGCGTGGGGAACGGTCGCGGCCATCGTGGACTGGGGGGCGCGGGGGCCGGGTACTCCGTCCGCGGGCACATGTGCCGGGGGGAGCGGCGCCCGGTGGCGGCCGTGCGGTTGGACCGAGTTCGTCACAGGCCCTCCCACCATGAGCTCGGTGGGACGATCCTGGACCGCACTGCGCCTGCGGGGATGGTGGCAGCGTGGAACATCTGAGGCACCCTAGCGTCGCTTGTGTGTATTCGTAAAACCCCCAACTCGGCTGTCTTCTCAATCACAGACGGATCAGGGGTATTGAAGTCCGGGTACCCAAAAATCATCGGAGTTGACATGGAGATTCACCTCCTGTCATCCCTAGTTACATCGGGTCGTATGCCCAGTACGTCACCACTCATCCCCCTTAAACGTCGCATAACGCCCGCAGGCGACTCTGGCGAAATGTCCGATTGATTGGGTCTTTGTGAAGCCGGTGGTGTGGGTCCGGCAACAATTCGAATTTCTGGCGAACGAGTTGTGTGGCGATGGAAACGATCAAGCCGAATTAGTGGCCGCGCGCGGCCTTCGAATTGCCGTGCGGAGGTGCGGTGTTCATGTGCCCCAAGGGCATCCGCGGCCGCCGGCCCCGCGTCGGGCGCGGGTGGCCCTGGCCGACGATGTGTCACCGGCCGCATACGGATGGCGTGTTGGTGGCACGATGGTCCTGGCGGGGGTGTGCGGGGTCGTACCCCCCGGGCCGGGGAGAGACCGACCTAGGGTGTGATCAGTGTGGCCATTTCGCTGTCAGTGGTGTTGCTGTTGGCGATCATCCTCATCGTGCTGATCCGCGGTGGATCGATCAAAGCGGGGCCCGCGATCGTCGCGGTGCTCTTCGGGTTCTTCCTCGCCTCAACCGGAATGGCCCCCTCCATAAACCGCTTCCTCAATGAGGTGGCCGAGACCATCAACTCGATCAGCTTCTGACGCGATCGGGGTGATCCACGAGGACGGCGCCGCGCGGCCCGCCTCCGGGCGGGCGCCTCGCGCTGCACGCGCGCACGAAACGCGTACGAAAAAGACCTCAGGCCCGGTTCCGGGGAACCGGGCCTGAGGCCACAAGAGCGGGTGACGGGAATCGAACCCGCGTAGCTAGTTTGGAAGACTAGGGCTCTACCATTGAGCTACACCCGCACAGCTCGCGCCGCACATCGAGGACACTGCTGGTCAGCGACCGCGGCACGGCAAGCATCGTAGCGGGTCGGACGCCCTCCCCGCACACCCCGTACGTACTCGCGATTAAGCGGGCGCCGCACTGCCTGGGTGCATGTACCCTACGTGTCGCACCGACGGGGTGTGGCGCAGCTTGGTAGCGCGTCCGCTTTGGGAGCGGAAGGCCGTGGGTTCAAATCCCGCCACCCCGACCAGCAAGATCTCCCTCACAAGATCGCATTGTGGGTCGGCTCCCGCTTGCCGTTACTATGCAAGCTGTGTGCCCGTGTGTCTCTGAGCCGGGCTCAATCCCAAGAAGTCAGCCCCAAGGAGACCGAACCGTGAAGAGCGCCGTGGAGACCCTGAACCCGACCCGGGTTCGGCTCACTGTTGAGGTGCCCTTCGAGGAGCTCAAGGACAGCCTCGACGCGGCCTACAAGAAGATCAACCAGCAGGTCACGGTGAAGGGCTTCCGCAAGGGCAAGATCCCGGCCCGAGTCATCGACCAGCGGTTCGGCCGCGGCGCCGTCCTCGAAGAGGCCGTCAACGACGCGCTCCCGAAGTTCTACACCGAGGCCGTGAACGAGGCCGAGCTCAACGTCCTGGGCCAGCCCGAGGTGGACATCACCGAGCTGAAGGACAACGAGACCCTCAACTTCACCGCTGAGGTCGACATCCGTCCCGCGATCGAGATCCCGGACTACTCCGGCATCGAGGTCGAGGTCGACGCGGTCGAGGTCAGCGACGAGGACGTCGAGAAGGCCGTCGAGGAGCTCCGTGAGCGCTTCGCGTCCACCTCGCCGGTCGAGCGTGCCGCCGAGGAAGGCGACGTCGTGACGATCGACCTGGAGGCCAAGGTCGAGGGCGAGGTCCTGGAGGACGGCGTCGCGTCCGGCGTCTCCTACACGATCGGCTCCGGCGAGCTCCTCGAGGGCATCGACGAGGCCGTCAAGGGCCTGGAGGCCGGTGGCGAGGCCACCTTCACCTCCGAGCTCAAGGGCGGCTCGGCCGCGGGCAAGGAGTCCGAGGTGACCGTCAAGGTCACCCAGGTCGCCGCCCGTGAGCTGCCCGCGCTCGACGACGACTTCGCGCAGCTCGCGTCGGAGTTCGACACCCTCGACGAGGTCAAGGCGGACAGCCGCAAGCGCCTCGAGAACATGAAGCAGTACGACCAGGCGACGCAGGCCCAGGAGCGCGTCCTGGAGAAGCTGCTCGAGCTGGTCGAGGTCCCCGTCCCCGAGAAGCTCCTCGCGGACGAGATCGAGACCCGCAAGCACAACCTGGTGAACCACCAGCTCGGCCAGATGGGCCTCGACCTCGCGAAGTACCTGGAGATCCAGGGCAAGACCGAGGAAGAGTTCGACGCCGAGACCAAGGAGCAGGCCGAGAAGGGCATCAAGACGCAGTTCGTCCTCGACGAGCTCGTCAACAAGGAGAAGCTGAACGTGAACCAGGAGGAGCTCACCGAGCACCTCATGCGTCGCGCGCAGTCCTCCGGCATGTCCCCCGACCAGTTCGCCCAGGCCGTCGTCGAAGGCGGCCAGGTCCCGATGCTGGTCGGCGAGGTCGCCCGCGGCAAGGCCCTCGCGGTCGTCGTGGAGGCCGCGACGGTCAAGGACACGAACGGCGAGGTCGTTGACCTCGACGACGAGGACGAGACGGCTGAGACCGTCGAGGCCTCCTCCGAGGAGCCGACCGAGGCCGCCGCCGAGGAGAAGACCGAAGCCTGAGCTTCGCTCTGACGCACATATGACAGGCCCCCGGGATCTCGATCCCGGGGGCCTGTCGCGCCCTCAGGGGCGCGGGGAACTGCGCGAGCAACCAGGTACAAGCCGCACCCGCCGAGGGGCCTGAGGCGGCAGACGCGACTGCGGCCCTGCGGGGGCTGAGCGCGCAGTTCCCCGCGCCCCTTACGGGGCGCCCCCGCCGGTGTGCTACCTGCGCTCACAGCGAACAGCTCACTCTGCGGGATTCCCCGGAGGGGTCCGCGCGTTAGGGTCCATGAATACGAGGGCAGGGGAGTCCCCGAAGCCGCCCCGGAGCGGCGAGCACGCGGGGTCCCAAGCCTCAGAAGAAGACGTGAGACGGCCCGGCGCCGTCGTAAGACGAGCAGGTGGATACGTGACGAATCTGATGCCCTCCGCCGCCGGCGACCCCTCCATCGGTGGTGGCCTCGGCGACCAGGTCTACAACCGGCTGCTCGGCGAGCGGATCATCTTCCTCGGCCAGGCCGTGGACGACGACATCGCCAACAAGATCACAGCGCAGTTGCTGCTCCTTGCCGCAGAGCCGGACAAGGACATCTTCCTTTACATCAACAGCCCTGGTGGATCCATCACGGCCGGCATGGCGATCTACGACACCATGCAGTACATCCAGAACGACGTGGTGACGATCGCGATGGGCATGGCGGCCTCGATGGGCCAGTTCCTGCTCAGCGCCGGCACCCCCGGCAAGCGCTTCGCGCTGCCGAACGCCGAGATCCTGATCCACCAGCCCTCCGCGGGACTCGCGGGCTCCGCGTCGGACATCAAGATCCACGCCGAGCGTCTCCTTCTCACGAAGAAGAAGATGGCCGATCTCACCGCGTTCCACACGGGTCAGACCGTGGAGCAGGTCACCCGCGACTCGGACCGCGACCGCTGGTTCGACCCGCAGGAGGCCAAGGAGTACGGCCTCATCGACGACATCATGCCCAACGCGGCCAGCATGCCGGGTGGCGGCGGTACGGGAGCCTGAGCCTCACCGCTCAGCCCTTCCGAAGCCGACCGAGCCCACGCTCCTCAGGAGACCTACAGAGATGAAGAACTTCCCCGGCAGCGGCCTCTACGAGGGTGCCCAGGCCGAGTACACCGGCCCGAGCGCCGAGTCCCGCTACGTCATCCCGCGCTTCGTCGAGCGCACTTCGCAGGGCGTGCGTGAGTACGACCCGTACGCGAAGCTCTTCGAGGAGCGCGTGATCTTCCTCGGCGTGCAGATCGACGACGCGTCCGCCAACGACGTCATGGCGCAGCTCCTGTGCCTGGAGTCGATGGACCCCGACCGTGACATCTCGATCTACATCAACAGCCCCGGCGGCTCCTTCACGGCGCTCACGGCCATCTACGACACGATGCAGTTCGTGAAGCCCGACGTGCAGACGGTCTGCATGGGCCAGGCCGCGTCCGCCGCCGCCGTGCTCCTCGCGGCCGGTACGCCGGGCAAGCGCATGGCGCTCCCGAACGCGCGCGTCCTGATCCACCAGCCCTACAGCGAGACGGGCCGCGGTCAGGTCTCCGACCTGGAGATCGCCGCGAACGAGATCCTCCGGATGCGCTCGCAGCTGGAGGAGATGCTGGCCAAGCACTCCACGACGCCGATCGAGAAGATCCGCGACGACATCGAGCGCGACAAGATCCTCACTGCGGAGGACGCGCTCGCGTACGGCCTGGTCGACCAGATCATCTCCACCCGGAAGATGAACAACTCCTCGGTCGTCTGACGCAGCGCTGTAGCATCTGCCGTTCCTCGGCACGGTCCACTCAGAAGTGAACCGTGCCGAGGGGGGCCCGAACGGGGGGCCGGGCAAGGTACCGTCAGATAGAGGCACCAGGAGTCGCTGAACGTGGCGTCTCCCAGGCGAAGGGGAAGCACCTCGTGGCACGCATCGGTGACGGCGGCGATCTGCTCAAGTGCTCGTTCTGCGGGAAGAGTCAGAAGCAGGTCAAGAAGCTCATCGCAGGTCCCGGTGTGTACATCTGCGATGAGTGCATCGACCTCTGCAACGAGATCATCGAGGAAGAGCTCGCGGAGACGAGCGAGGTGCGGTGGGAGGAACTCCCCAAGCCTCGCGAGATCTACGAATTCCTCGAGGGGTATGTCGTGGGCCAGGAGCCCGCGAAGAAAGCCCTCTCGGTGGCGGTCTACAACCACTACAAGCGGGTCCAGGCCGGTGAGACCGGCGGCGCGCAGGGCCGTGACGACGCGATCGAACTCGCCAAGTCCAACATCCTGTTGCTCGGCCCGACCGGTTCCGGCAAGACGCTGCTCGCGCAGACGCTCGCGCGCATGCTGAACGTCCCGTTCGCCATCGCTGACGCGACGGCGCTCACGGAGGCGGGCTATGTCGGCGAGGACGTCGAGAACATCCTCCTGAAGCTCATCCAGGCCGCTGACTACGACGTCAAGAAGGCCGAGACGGGCATCATCTACATCGACGAGATCGACAAGGTCGCCCGCAAGAGCGAGAACCCTTCGATCACGCGCGATGTCTCGGGAGAAGGCGTCCAGCAGGCCCTGCTGAAGATCCTGGAAGGCACCACGGCTTCCGTCCCGCCGCAGGGCGGCCGCAAGCACCCGCACCAGGAGTTCATCCAGATCGACACGACGAACGTGCTCTTCATCGTGGGCGGCGCGTTCGCCGGCCTCGAGAAGATCATCGAGTCGCGGGCGGGCGCGAAGGGCATCGGCTTCGGCGCCACGATCCACTCCAAGCGCGAGCTTCAGGAGAAGGACCGGTTCGAGGACATCATGCCGGAGGACCTGGTGAAGTTCGGGATGATCCCGGAGTTCATCGGCCGCCTCCCCGTGATCACCTCGGTCCACAACCTGGACCGCGAGGCCCTGCTCCAGATCCTCGTCGAGCCGCGCAACGCGCTGGTGAAGCAGTACCAGCGCCTCTTCGAACTCGACGGTGTGGAGCTGGACTTCGAGCGTGAGGCGCTCGAAGCCATCGCCGACCAGGCGATCCTGCGCCAGACCGGTGCGCGTGGCCTGCGCGCCATCATGGAGGAAGTCCTCCAGTCGGTGATGTACGAGGTCCCGTCCCGCAAGGACGTGGCCCGTGTCGTCATCACGGCGGACGTCGTCCACTCGAACGTGAACCCGACCCTGGTGCCGCGTGACGCGCGGGGCCCGGGCGCGGGGGAGCAGAAGTCCGCGTAAGTCTCGGACCCACGTGAAGGGGGCGCCCGGCGAT